>DATMSM010000028.1:0-35937 GCA_035565355.1 Rhodocyclaceae bacterium | reverse complement strand
GGCGGCAGCAAGGCGCCGAATCCGCCGGCGAGTGCGGCGCTCAACAGGCCTGCCAGCAGCAGCCCTGTTCCCGCCAGCATGCCGTCTGCACGCTGTTGTGCGAGCCGTGCCATGCCCCAGTAAGCGAGCGCATGGCCGGCGAGCACGGCGATCATCGGCTGCGCGTCGTGAATGGGCAGCAGCAGGCCGGGCGCGCAGATTAGCAGGAGCGGGGCGGCGACATTGAAAGCCTGCGTCTGGCCGTTGCGTTGCTCGCTTGGCGTCAGTGCGGCGATGCGGCCGAGCGCGTAGAGGGTAATGGCGCCGAAAACGGCTGTGGCCAGGCGGGCGGCATTGTGAAAGCCGAGCAGCCCGCCGAGGAGCTTGCCCAGCACGGCAGCGAGCCAGTAGTAGAGCGGTCCGTCACCCCAGGACTGGCCGGCCAGTTGGGGGTGCAGCCAGTGTCCGTTGCTGGCCATGTCCCAGGCGACACCAAGATGCACGGCATCCTCGTACTTCCAGAGGTCGTGATCGAGCAGGCCCGTGAGCAGATAGACTGCACACAGGACGCAGAGCAGGCGAAGGCTGACAGGAGGAGGCGGTGAGGTGTATTGCATGGTCGGTGGGGCTGGTTGAGCCTACTATGCCGCAGCTATCTCATTGCCGCTACAAAGAAAAAAGGCAGCCGCGGCTGCCTTTTTGCGTGCATGCAGAAGCATGCGGCCCGGATTTAGGCCGACTTCTGACCGTACTTCTGACGGAAGCGCTCAACGCGACCGGCGGTATCCACGATCTTCTGCTTGCCGGTGTAGAACGGGTGGCAGTTCGAGCAGACTTCGATGGTCAGGGCCTTGCCGGAAGTCGACTTGGTCTTGAACGCGTTGCCACAGCTGCAGGTCACGTCGATTTCGACGTAGTTCGGGTGGATGCCTTCTTTCATGATTTGTCCTTTGGTTTCAAGCGATTGGCGGTTGTGGCCAATCTGGGGAATCCGCGATTATCCGGGAAAATTCAGTAATTTGCAAGAACCTAGCGGCTTAACGCCCGCCGCGCATGGCGTCGAAGAACTCGCCGTTATTCTTGGTCGCCTTGATCTTGTCGAGCAGGAATTCCATCGCTTCCAGATCGTCCATATTGTAGAGCAGCTTGCGCAGGATCCACATCTTTTGCAGGACGGCCGGATCAAGCAGCAGCTCTTCGCGGCGGGTACCGGAGCGATTCACATTGATGGCCGGATAGACGCGCTTCTCGGCCATGCGGCGATCCAGATGGATTTCCATATTGCCGGTGCCCTTGAACTCTTCATAGATCACTTCGTCCATGCGCGAGCCGGTGTCGATCAGGGCGGTGGCGATGATCGTCAACGAACCGCCTTCTTCGATATTGCGGGCGGCGCCGAAGAAGCGCTTCGGCTTCTGCAGGGCGTTGGCGTCCACACCGCCGGTCAGCACCTTGCCGGAGGCCGGCTGTACGGTGTTGTAGGCGCGGGCGAGGCGGGTGATGGAGTCGAGCAGAATGACCACGTCCTTCTTGTGCTCGGTCAGGCGCTTGGCCTTCTCGATCACCATTTCAGCAACCTGCACATGGCGGGTGGCCGGTTCGTCGAAGGTCGAGGCAATGACTTCGCCGCGCACGGTGCGCTGCATTTCGGTCACTTCTTCCGGGCGTTCGTCGATCAGCAATACGATCAGTTCGACATCCGGGTGGTTGCTCGTGATGGCATGCGCAATATGCTGCAGCATCACGGTCTTGCCGGATTTCGGCGGCGCCACCAGCAGGGCACGCTGGCCCTTGCCGATGGGGGCGACGATGTCGATGATGCGCGAGGTGGTGTTTTCCTCGGCGCGAATGTCGCGTTCCAGCTTGAGCACCTGGTTCGGGTGCAGCGGGGTGAGGTTCTCAAAGAGAATCTTGCCCTTGGCATTTTCCGGCGGTTCGCCGTTGATGCTGTCGAGCTTTACGAGTGCGAAGTAGCGCTCGCCGTCCTTGGGCGCGCGGATTTCGCCGATGATGGTGTCGCCGGTATGCAGATTGAAGCGACGGATCTGCGAGGGGCTGACGTAGATATCGTCGGTGCTGGCCAGATAGGAGGTTTCGGGCGAACGCAGAAAACCGAAGCCGTCAGGCAGGATTTCCAGGGTGCCGTCGCCGAAAATGGCTTCGCCCTTCTTGGCGTGCATGCGCAGGATGGCGAACAGCAGCTCCTGTTTGCGCAGGCGATTGGCGCCCTCGATTTGAAGGGTGGTCGCCATTTCAAGCAGTTGGCTGACGTGCTGGGATTTAAGCTCGGAAAGATGCATGGAGGCGACCTGAGGGCGATATGCGCGCGAGGCTGGAAGAGGTCTTGCGTAGGGGGAGGGGGCTATTACGGTGCGGGCTACCGGCTTTGTTTTTGTTCCTGCGGTAGAACCGGGACAGCTCCGGTCTGCCGGAAGACTGTCGTTGCAGCCTGAAGCCGTTTTGAACGGCTTCAGGCGCTGACTGTAACGGGATTAGAGGTTGCTGTCAATGAAAGCGGTCAGTTGCGACTTCGACAGCGCGCCGACCTTGGTGGCGGCGATTTCGCCACCCTTGAACAGCATCAGGGTGGGGATGCCGCGAATGCCGAATTCGCCTGGGGTCTTCTGGTTGTCATCGATATTGAGCTTGGCAACCTTGAGTTTGGCGCCGTACTCTTTGGCGACTTCGTCGAGGATGGGGGCGATCATCTTGCACGGTCCGCACCATTCAGCCCAGTAATCGACAAGCACGGGGGTGCTGGCGTCGAGGACTTCGTTCTTGAAAGTGGCGTCGGTAACGTGGTGAATAAGTTCGCTCATGTTGGGTCTCGTTTCGGGAAAATGGGCCGTCCGGATGGCCGTGGCTTTCTGCGGCGGGCGGCAAGCACTACGCGATGGTTCGAGCGTATCTGCTTGATGCATGCTAACAAAAAATGCGCGGCTAGGGGTAGCGCGCGCCATTTGCGGCGCGCCATATTACAATTAAGGCTTACCTGGCTGGTTTCAAGTCCCCAAGCGTTCACAAATAACCCCCGCCAGCCCGCTGATTTAACGGAGATTCCGACGTGACTTATGTTGTAACCGACAACTGCATCAAGTGCAAATACACGGATTGCGTTGATGTGTGCCCGGTGGATTGCTTCCATGAAGGCCCTAACTTTCTCGTGATTGACCCCGAGGAGTGCATCGACTGTACCTTGTGCGTGGCAGAGTGTCCGGCGGAAGCCATTTTCGCCGAGGACGATGTGCCCGCCGGCATGGAGAACTTCATCGCGCTCAACGCCGAACTGTCCAAGGAGTGGCCGGTCATCATCGAGCGCAAGGATCCGGCACCTGACGCCGACGATTGGTGCAAGGTAAAGGACAAGCTCGAGCATCTCGAACGCTGAAAGCGCTCGGTTGTCTCGGAAGAAGCCCCGCATATGCGGGGCTTTTTGTTTTATAAGTCCCTTTTATTCCATTGAGCAGTGGTCTAGCATGGAAGCGTCCGCTGCGTTCCGGCGGGATGAAAATAGGAGGGCATACGATGAAAGTCAGGGAGATACTCGCACTCAAAGGTTCAGTCATCTTCAGCATCGATCCCGAGCAGAGCCTGCGCGACGGCGTGGTCGCCATGGCCGAGCATGATGTCGGTTCGCTGGTCTGCATGCAGGCTGGCCGTCTGGTCGGCATGCTGAGCTTCCGTGAAGTGCTGCGCGCTGTCCGCAACAACGGCGCCGACTGGGGCTGGGGCAAGGTTGCCGACGTCATGGCGGAAAACCCGCCGACGGCGACCTTGGGCATGGATGTAGACGAGTTGCGCCGTCTGATGCTGGAAACTCATGTACGCTACCTGCCAGTTGTAGACAACGGCAATCTGGTGGGCGTGATTTCCTTCCACGACATCGCCAAGGCGGTGCTCAAGGAGCAGGGGCAAGAGAACGAAATGCTCAAGGCCTATATCCACGACATACCGCAGACTGCCACGCACTGATCGTTTTCGGCCCTCTCCGGTATAAAACCGGAGAGCCGGCTACTCACCAAAGCCGATACAGATCGGCGGATTGCGCATGGACAAAATCTGGCTGCAGCATTACCCGCCGGGGGTTCCGGCAGAAATTAATCCAGACGAATTCTCTTCCGTGCCGGCCATGCTGGCACACATCACCCGCCGCTTCGGGGACAGACCCGCTTACTCCAGTTTCGGCAAGACCTTGAGCTATGCCGATATCGACGTGCTATCGGGACGCTTCGCTGCCTATCTGCATGGTGAGCTCAAGCTGGCGCGCGGTACGCGGGTTGCGCTGATGATGCCCAATCTGCTGCCCTATCCCGCGTGCCTGTTCGGTGCCTTGCGGGCCGGCTGCACTGTGGTCAACTGCAACCCGCTGTATACGGCGCATGAGCTTGAGCACCAGTTGTGCGATTCGGGTGCGGAAGTGATCGTCATCCTCGAAAACTTCGCGCATGTGCTGGCGCAGATAAGCCACAAGATTCCGGTGTCACACATCGTCATCGTGCGCATGGGCGACATGCAGTCCTTGCTCAAGGGGGCTTTGCTGAATCTGGTCGTCCGTTACGTCAAGAAGCTGGTGCCGAGCTACGCCCTGCCGGGTGCGACTAATCTTGCCGCGGCGCTGGCCGCGGGCGCGCAGCATGCGGTACCCAGCCTCCACCTCCGTAGCGACGAGGTGGCCTTCCTGCAATACACAGGTGGCACCACCGGCGTGGCCAAGGGCGCCATGCTCTCGCATCGCAACATCATTGCCAATGTCATGCAGGCCCGCGCCTGGGTAGGCCAGGATGTAGTCGAGGGCGAGGAAATCATCATCACTGCCTTGCCGCTCTATCACGTGTTTTCGCTGATGGCGAACTGTCTTCTGTTCGGCATGCTGGGCGGGCTCAATGTCCTGATCGCCAATCCGCGTGATATTCCCGGGCTGGTCAAGGAACTCAAGCGCCATCGCTTCACCGCCATCACCGGCGTGAATACCCTGTTCGCGGCCTTGCTGCGCAATCCGGATTTCGCCAAGGTGGATTTTTCACACATGCGGATATCGTTGGGCGGCGGCGCTGCCGTACAGCGCAGCGTGGCCGAGCAATGGCTGGCGGTCACGGGCAAGCCGCTGGTCGAGGCCTACGGCTTGACCGAGACTTCACCCGCCGTCAGCATCAATCCGATCCGGCAGCGCGAATACACCGGCTCGATCGGCCAGCCGCTGCCATCCACCGAGATTTGCATACGCGACGATGCCGATACGGCGTGCGCGCTGGATGGGCGAGGCGAGATCTGCATACGCGGGCCGCAGGTGATGCAGGGCTACTGGAACCGTCCCGACGAAACTGCCGCCGTGCTTGGCGAAGACGGTTTCTTGCGCAGCGGCGATATCGGCATCATGGATGAACGTGGCTTTGTGCGCATCGTTGATCGCAAGAAGGAAATGATCCTGGTCTCGGGTTTCAATGTCTATCCGAGCGAAGTCGAGGCGGCCGTCGGCGAGGTGCCGGGTGTGCTGGAGGCTGCAGCCATCAGCGTGCCGGACGAGCGCACCGGCGAAGCCGTGAAGCTCTTTGTCGTACGCAAGGACGAGACAGTGACGGTGGAAAGCCTGATCGCGCACTGCCATGAAAATTTGACCGGCTACAAGATTCCCCATCAGATCGAATTTCGCGACGAGCTGCCCAAGAGCAATGTCGGCAAGATCATGCGCCGTCAGTTGCGCGAGGAGGAAATGAAAAAGCGCGCCGGGTAAGCGGCGCGCTTTTGGGGCACTACTGAGGGACGGCTGCTCTTACTCGGCCGCGGCGACGCGCTGAGCGATATGGGCCAGCGCTTCCTCCACCTGATCGACCAGAATCAGACACAGGTCGCCCGCCTGCAGACGGGCCAGGGCCGTGTCGATGGCGACGAATTCGCCGCGGATTTCCTCGATGTGGCTAGCGCGCGGCGCATCCTGCAGTCCCTTGCGGAACAGCGAGATCACTTCGCCGTCGGCGCGGCCGCGCTGGCAGGCGTCTTCGTAGAGCATCACTTCGTCGAAGTTCGCACCGACGATCTTGCCCTGCATCATGATGTCCTCGTCGCGCCGGTCGCCGGCGCCGCTAATGACGATGGCGCGCTTCTTCGCCGGCATGACGGCGAGTGCTTGCGCCAGCGCCGCGATGGCGTCCGGATTGTGGCCATAATCGGCGACGATGGTAGCGCCCTTGTAATTGAACAGGTTGAAGCGCCCGGGGGCAGTATCGCTGTCGGTACTGAAGGTACCGAGCGCCTCCATCACCTGATCCCAGCTGAGTCCCAGCGCCCAGGCTGCACCGATCGCGGCCATGGCGTTATCCACCTGGAAGGGGATGCTGCCGTTCATGGTCAGGGGCATCTGGCTGAGCGGCAGGCGCAGCTCGAACTTGCCTTCTCGGGCGATGATGACGTCATCGTCGCGATACACGACACGGCCGCCCTGGGCCATGTGTTCGGCCATCACGGCATTGAGCTCGGCGGCGAAGTAGGTGACGGCGCCGGGACAGGCGGCCGCCATGCGCACGGTGTGCGGGTCGGCGCCGTTGAGGACGGCCATGCCGGTCGGCGCTACATTGCGCACGATGATCTGCTTGACCTTGGCGAGATCCTCGACGGTGTTGATGTAGTTGAGGCCGAGGTGGTCGCCCATGCCGATATTGGTGACGATGGCGACATCGCAACGGTCGAAGCCCAGGCCTTCACGCAGCATGCCGCCGCGCGCAGTCTCGAACACGGCAGCGTCGACGTCCGGATGCATCAGCACATTGCGTGCGCTGCGCGGGCCGCTGCAGTCGCCGGTGTCGATGCGCTGGCCCTGGACGTAGATACCGTCGGTATTGGTCATGCCGGTGCGCAGGCCGCTGGTGATCAGCATGTGTGCGGTCAGGCGTACGGTCGTGGTCTTGCCGTTGGTACCGGTGACGGCGACGACTGGGATGCGGCCGTTCTCGCCATCGTTGAACATGGAGTCGACGATCGCCTTGCCGACGTCGCGACCCTTGCCGAAGGAGGGGTTGAGATGCATGCGCAGGCCGGGCGCGGCATTGACTTCGACCACACCGCCGTTCTGTTCTTCCATTGGCCGCTGCAGGGTTTCGGCGAGTGCGTCGATGCCGCACACGTCGAGGCCGATCATGCGCGCGGCCTCGACCGCGCGTGCGGCCACTTCGGGATGCACATCGTCGGTCACGTCGGTGGCGGTGCCCCCGGTCGAAAGGTTGGCGTTGTTGCGCAGGATCACGCGCACGCCCTTGGCCGGTACGGAATCGACTGTCATTTCCTGCTTGGTCAGGATGCCGAGGGCTATCTCGTCGAGGCGGATCTTGGTCAGCGAGGTAGCGTGGCCATCGCCGCGTTGCGGGTCGAGGTTGACCGTATCCACCAGCTGCTTGACGGTGTGTTCACCGTCGCCAATGACATAGGGCGGTTCGCGGCGGGCGGCGGCGATCAGCTTGTCACCGACCACCAGCATGCGGAAATCGTGGCCGGGCAGGTAGCGCTCGACCATGATGTTCTTGCGGAAGCTGCGTGCGAACTCGTAGCCAGCGGTAACTTGCTCCTGGCTGAATAGATTGACGCTGACGCCCTTGCCCTGATTGCCGTCCAGCGGTTTGACCACCACCGGCACGCCGACTTCCTGGGCGGCTGCCCAGGCATCCTCGGCATCGCTGACCGGGCGGCCCATAGGGACAGGCACACCGCCGGCGTGCAAGAGCTTCTTGGTCAGCTCCTTGTCCTGGGCGATGGATTCGGCAATCGCGGAGCTGCGGTCGGTCTCGGCGGCCTGGATGCGACGTTGCTTGCTGCCCCAGCCGAACTGCACCAGGCTGCCGGAGGTGAGGCGGCGATAGGGGATGCCACGTATGACGGCAGCATCGACGATGGAACCGGTCGACGGGCCGAGGCGTACATCCTCGTCCAATTCGCGTATCTGCTTAAGGGCGGCCTGACTGTCGAAGGGCTGATCGTGGGCTGCTGCCTGGATGAGTTGTTCCGCCAGTTCCATCGCCAGAAGGCCGACTTCTTCCTGACTGTACTCGACGACGACCTGAAAGGTGCCGGTCTCGGGGGTTGGCGTGGTGCGGCTAAAGGTGACCGGACAGCCAGCCTGGGCTTGCAGCCACAGGGCGGCGGTTTCCAGCGCGTGGGCGATGGATACGGTTTCGTCGAGCGACTGCGGTTCGAAGATGCCCAAGGCCGGGAAGCGTTCGCGCAGGCGCGCTTCGAAGCCCGGCAGATTGGCGATGCTGAGCTCGGGCTCGTCGCAGATGACGACGGCTTCGATCGAGGTGTGGCGGCTCCACAGATTGGGACCGCGCAGCGTACGGGTACGGGAGATTTCCATAGTCGTTCTGTGATTCGCGCTCAGGCAGGGCTGCCAAAGGTCAGGGTCCCGCTCTTGATGAGGGCGGTATCGATGTTCAGCGCCCAGGCGCCGGCAATGGCAGCCAGTACGGCTGCCGTTTCTTCAGGATGTTCGGCGATCAGGGGCACGGCGCTGACATCCACCAGGGCTTTTTCGTCGCCTGCTTTGGCGAGAATGATGCGGGTGTCACGCACAAACACTGCGCGGCCACCCTTGCTGCGATGGCTGCGTATGGTGTCGTTGTCCGGGTTGAGGCCGTAGAAAATCACCTCGCCATCACACAGGTCGGCCATTTCGGCGACCTTGGCGTCGTCTGCGTTAAGCACGCCGGTGCCGCTCGGCAGGACCACATCGATCTGGGTGCGGAGCACCGTGAACATCTGCTCTGCGTCATGAATGTGAAACTGCGCCAGCTCCGGATCGTATTCAAGATGGGTGACGATACCGACATCGCAGCGATCGTAGGCCAGCCCTTCGCTGAGTATGCTGGCGGGCGCCTGCTCGACCACGGCGGCGGTGACGGAGCGGTTCATCAGCACGCGCTGGCCGCCGGCAAAGTTGGCGCCGCTGTGCGTCGTCAGCTGGTGGCGGTTGGCATACACGCCGGTACTGCAGGCGAGACCCGTGTAGCGGCCGGACAGGCGCAGCAGGCGCGCAACCAGGCCAGCAACGCTGGTGGTATTGCGGCTGCCGGAGACGCCGACGACCGGGATGCGGCCGTTGGCGATGCGCGGAAAAAGGTTTTCGACAATCGCTTCGCCGACGGGCTGCGGCTCGCCGATGGCCGGACGCAGATGCATGAGCAGGCTGGGGCCGGCATTGACTTCGACAATGGCGCCGTCCTGCTCGGCCAGCGGCTTGGTGATGTCCTCGGCGACGATATCCACGCCGGCGATGTCGAGCCCCACGATCTTGGCGGCGAGCACTGCGGTGGCGGCGTTGTGCGGATGGACCAGGTGGGTGATGTCGGTATTGTGATTGCCGTTGCGCAGGATGACGACCCTGGCCCCGGCAGCCGGCACCGAATCCGGTGTATAGCCTTGGCGCTCCAGCTGCAACACGGTCTGGGCACGGTCGATATCTACCGGTTCGAGCGGCTGCTCACCCGCCTTGCCGCGACGGGGATCGCTATTGATCTGGCTGTCGACCAGTTGGCGCAGGCTGCTCGTGCCGTCGCCGGTGACCGAGGCATCCTCGCCGCGCGCTGCAGCGATGAGCTTGCCGCCGATAATCAGCAGGCGATGCTCGATGCCGCGTATATAGCGCTCGACGATAACTTCACTGCCTTCGTCGGCGGCGACCTGGTAAGCCGCTTCGATTTCGGCCTGCGAGCTGAGGTCGATGGATACGCCGCGGCCGCGGTTGCCGTCGGAGGGCTTCACGACCACAGGCACACCGATCTCCTGGGCGGCCGCCCAGGCTTCGGCCGGGCTTTCCGCAACGCGGCCTTCGGGCGTGGGAACGCCGCAATAGCCGAGCAGTCGTTTGGTCATGTCTTTGTCACTGGCAATGCCTTCGGCAATGGCGCTGGTGCTGTCGGTTTCCGCCGTCCAGATACGCCGTTGCGCTGCACCGTAGCCGAGCTGAACCAGATTGCCGTTTTCGAGCAGACGGATGTGCGGGATCTTGCGCTTGGTGGCAGCGGCGACGATGCATTGGGTGCTGGGCCCCATACAGTAGTCGTCGGCCATCTGCGTCAGCTCGGCAATCGCAGCCGGCAGATCGAAGGGCTTGTCCTCCATGGCGGCCAGCACCAGTTCGCGGGAGATCTCGAGTGCGCGGCGGCCGATCTTCTCGTGCAGGGTATTGAACACTACCTTGTAGAGGCTGCGGCGGGTGACCTCGCGCGCCTTGCCGAAGCTCACCTTCATGCCGGCGAGGTTCTGCAGTTCGATGGTGATGTGTTCGAGGATATGCGCCGGCCAGGTGCCCTCATGCAGGCGCATGACAAAGCCGCCGGGCACGCCGGGGCTGCAGGTGTGCGCCATCAGGCTGGGCAACCAGGCGACCAGGCGGTCGGGGAAACCGGGAATCTTGTTGGAGGGGAAGTCTTCGAGGTCGTGAATATCGACCACGGCTTCGATGATGGGCGTGTAGGTCCACATGCTGGGACCCGGTAGATACCGAACATCCAGTATCTCGATGTCTTTTTTGCTCATAGCTAAGGCCGAAGGCCTGTTTGGAAATTCGATTTTTGCAGATTAACGCAAGGGCCGCTGCTTGGGTTTACTTCAAAAGCTATCTAATTGTTGCGGCTACAGAAAGCGTTCCAGAATCTTGCGGCTGTGACGGTCCAGCGCCTTGCGGTCGCGGATCAGGTAGAGCACGCCGTGGCGGTCGGCGATCAAGAGGCCGTTATCCGGCAGGCGACGGATGTCTTCCTCGCCCTTCAGCACCAGCGCTGTCGCGCCGCGGCTGGTCTCCAGCGTCCAGGTGCTGGGCGTGGCGAAGCTGCTGACGGCGACGATGCGCTGGATTTCCGGCATGAACTCGCGGCCGGCGAGCTCCTCCTCGATCGCGGTGCGGTTGGCAGCATCCAGATCGCTAAGCTTTTCCACCCAGGCAATCTCATGACCTTCCTGGCTCATCAGGGCCAGGCCTGCGTCGGGCGCGGCCAGCGGAAAGGCACGCACCGGCGTGATGTTGATATGCACGGTACCGTCGGCCAAGGTACAGATCAGGCGGCCGGCGGGATTGCGGGACAGGGTAAAGGCGTTCATGCATTTTCTCCTTCGGCCAGTTCTGCATGCGTGCGTTGCTGGGCCTGATAGAGGCGGTAGTAGTGGCCCTCGCGCGCCATCAGCGCGTCGTGGTTGCCGATCTCGACGATTTCGCCGCGGTCCATGACCACGAGGCGATCCGCCTTGCGCAAGGTAGACAGGCGGTGGGCAATGGCGATGGTGGTACGGCCGAGCACGAGGTTGTCGAGCGCCTTCTGGATTTCCTTCTCGGTCTCGGTGTCCACGGCGGAAGTGGCTTCATCGAGGATGAGGATGCGCGGATTGATCAGCAATGCGCGAGCGATGGAGATGCGCTGGCGCTCGCCGCCGGAGAGGCCCTGGCCGCGCTCGCCGACCAGCGAGTCATAGCCCTGCGGCAGGCGCAGGATGAATTCGTGGGCATGCGCGGCACGGGCGGCGGCGATGATTTCCTCGCGCGTCGCGTCCGGCTTGCCGTAGGCGATGTTCTCGGCGATGGTGCCGAAGAAGAGGAAGGGCTCCTGCAGCACCAGACCGACATTGCTGCGATAGTCGGCGATCGCGACCGAGCGGATGTCCACACCGTCGATCTTTACCGAGCCCTGGGTCACGTCGTAGAAGCGGCAGATCAAGTTAACCAAAGTACTTTTTCCTGATCCGCTATGGCCGACCAGGCCGATCATTTCGCCCGGCTGGATATCGAGATCAAGGTTGCGGATCACCGCGCGGTTGCCATAGCGGAAGCCAACATCGCGCATCGAGATCTGGCCGGTAACCTGCGGCAAGGGGCGCGGGTTGGCCGGCTCCGGCACGCTGGAGACATGGTCGAGAATGTCGAAGATGCGCTTGGTCGAGGAAGCGGCACGCTGCGTGGCCGAAACGATGCGGCTCATCGAGTCGAGGCGGGTGTAGAAGCGACCGATATAGGCGAGGAAGGCGGTTAACACGCCGACGGTGCTTTCGCCGTGGGCGATCTGCCAGATGCCGAAAACCCAGACCACGAGCAGGCCGATCTCGGTCAGCAGCGTGACGGTGGGGGTGAATACCGACCAGGTCTTGTTGAGCCTGTCGTTCATCGCCAGATTGCGCTGGTTGGCTTCGAGGAAGCGGTCGGCTTCGCGCTTCTCCTGGGCAAAGGCCTTGACTACGCGAATGCCGGGGATGGTGTCGGCGAGCACATTGGTGACCTCGGCCCAGACGCGGTCGATGCGCTCGAAGCCGGTGCGCAGCTTCTCGCGCACGAAATGGATCATCCAGCCGATGATGGGTAAGGGCAGCAGGGTGACGAGAGCCAGCCACGGGTTGATGCTGAACAGGATCACCGCGGTCATCGCGATCATCAGCACGTCGGTGGCGAAGTTGAGCAGGTCCAGCGAGAGGAAGATATTGATGCGGTCGGTTTCGTTGCCGATGCGCGCAATCAGGTCGCCGGTGCGCTTGCCACCGAAGTACTCCAGCGACAGGCCCATCAGGTGCCGATAAGTGGTGGTGCGCAGGTCGCGGCCGATGCGCTCCGACACGCGGGCGAGGATGTAGGTACGGATCCAGCCCAGCACCCAGGCGACGGCGGCGGCACCGAGCAGGCCGCCCAGATACATGCCCGCCAGCGACCAGTTCATGGGTTCGCCGTTCTGGAAGGGGATCAGCACCTCGTCCATCAGCGGCATGGTCAGATAGGGCGGCACCAGTGTGGCACCGGTCGAGGCCAGCGTCAGCAGAAAACCACCCAGCAACTGCCACCGGTAAGGATGGGCGAAGCGCCACAGGCGAAACAGGGTCCAGGTCGAGGGTGGCGTCTGCAGTTCGCGTGTGCAGATCGGGCACTCTTCCTGGCCGGGCTCCAGCAGCGCCCTGCAGGTCGGGCAGGCGACGACTTCCTCGACTACCGGCGGATGTCCGTTGACGACCGCTTCGAGCTGCTTGTCAAACTTCTCGATCAGGCGCAGGGCGGCGACGTTCTGTTCCAGCGTGTAGCGCCAGGCCGCAAGTCGCGTCGGCGTGCCGCTGCTGTTGTCCATGAGCTCCAGCGTGCCTATGCCGGCGTGATCGTGATGCCGAAGCGCAAGGCCAGCGCGCAGTTCCCAGCTCTGCCACCCGTTTCCAGGCGCTTCTCCTGCACGTGCCTGGAGGCGTTGTTCGCTGAGCAGTATCAGCCCACGGCTGAAGCGCAGCTCGCTGTCGAGATCCAGTTCGAGCGTGGCAAGGGCGCTTTCCTCTGCGTTTAACCGTGTCGCGGCCTCCGCTTGCCAGGGCTGGGGGAGGTTGGGGTTGCTGCTGAGGAGGGGGCTGCTCATGGGGTGAGGTGTCTTGAATTACTGGATATTCAGGCTATTGGAGGCGCTTCAGTATACGTGAGCGCCAGTAAACAAAAGCGGCCACCATGGGGCATTGGGGGCCGCGTGATAAAATCAACGCATCAAGGCAGCTTAGGTTTACACGCTGCGCATTTATTCTCCCAAGAGGTTTTGCATGTCCGGCAATACATTCGGCAAGCTGTTTTGCGTCACTTCCTTTGGCGAGTCGCACGGCCCGGCAATCGGCTGCGTCGTCGACGGCTGCCCGCCCGGACTGGAAATCACGGTTGAAGAGATCCAATTGGAGCTGGACCGGCGTAAGCCGGGTACCTCGCGCCATGTGACGCAGCGTCGCGAGCCGGACGAGGTCGAGATTCTTTCCGGCGTGTTTGAAGGCAAGACCACCGGTACCCCGATTGCACTCTTGATTCGCAACCAGGACCAGCGCAGCAAGGACTACGGCAATATCGCCCTGGCTTTCCGGCCGGGCCACGCCGACTATGTTTACACGCAGAAGTACGGCTTCCGCGACCATCGCGGCGGTGGCCGTTCCTCCGCGCGCGAGACCGCCGTGCGGGTTGCTGCCGGCGCCATCGCCAAGAAGTGGCTGAAGCAGCAGTACGGCATCGAAATTCGCGGTTACATGAGCCAGCTTGGCGAAGTCGAGATTCCCTTTGTCTCCTGGGAAGAAACGCAAAACAACCCGTTCTTTGCACCGAATGCCGAAATAGTCGGGCAGCTCGAGAACTACATGGACGCGCTGCGCAAGTCGGGCGAATCGGTGGGGGCGAAAATCACCGCCGTGGCCTCCGGTGTGCCGGTGGGCTGGGGCGATCCCGTCTATGACCGACTCGACGCGGTGCTGGCCTACGCCATGATGGGCATCAATGCGGTCAAGGGCGTGGAAGTCGGTGCCGGCTTCAAGTCGGTGGCCCAGAAGGGCACCGAGCATGGCGATGAAATGACGCCTGAAGGTTTCCTCAGCAACAACGCTGGCGGCGTGCTGGGCGGTATTTCGACCGGACAGGACGTCGTCGTCAATATCGCGATCAAGCCGACCTCGAGCATTCGTCTGTCGCGCCGCACCATCGATCTGGAAGGCAATGCGACCACGGTCGAAACCCATGGCCGTCACGATCCGTGCGTCGGCATCCGTGCCACGCCGATCGCCGAAGCCATGCTGGCACTGACGCTGATCGACGCTGCCATGCATCATCGCGCGCAGTGTGGCGATGTGGTGTGCACCACGCCTAAGGTCCCGGGCAAAGTCGCCGGTTAAGCGCTGTCATGGTGTCGTCTGAAAAGCCGCCGTACTGGCGGCTTTCTTCGTTCTACTTCTTCTACTTCGCCTTCATCGGCGCGTACAACTCCTATTTCGGCTTGTACCTGCAGTCGCTCGAGTTCTCCGCGCTGATGATAGGCGTGGTGATCTCGATGATGCAGATCATGCGCATCTTCGCGCCTTATCTGTGGGGCTCGCTGGCCGACCGTTGGGGGCGGCGTACGCCGCTGATCCGCCTGTCGGTGACGATGGGCTTGCTGTGCTTCATCCCCCTGTTTTTCATTGAGCGTTTCACCCCCATGCTGGGGGTGATTGCCGTGCTGGCCCTGTTCTGGAGCGCCGCGCTGCCGCTGACCGAGTCGCTGACGCTCGAGCATCTGCGCACGCAGCCCGAGCGCTACGGGCGCATCCGCCTGTGGGGTTCGCTGGGCTTTATTGTTGTGGTCGCGACGGTCGGCAATCTGCTCGACTACACGCCTGCCGTGGCCGTGCTGTGGAGTTGCGTGGTCCTGCTGGCGGGCACGGCGCTGGCGGCCATGCTGATGCCGGAAACCCGGGTTCGCCACGCCACGCATGCCCCCGAGCCCTTGTTGCCTCTGCTCAAACGGCCCGAGGTCATGTATGTGCTTGCCGCCTGCTTCTTCATGTCGGTGGCGCACGGGCCGCTCTACGTCTTCTATTCGATCCATCTGGTCGATCACGGCTACAGCAAGACGGCAGTGGGCCTGCTATGGGCGCTGGGCGTGGTCGCGGAGATCATCGTCTTCATCTACATGCCGCAAATCCTGCGACGCTGGTCGCTGCGAGGTTTGTTCCTGTTCAGCTTTGCGGCGGCGGGTCTGCGTTTCCTGCTGATCGCCTGGGGCGTGGAGTCCCTACTGCTGGTGTTGTTTGCGCAGATATTGCACGGCGCCACCTTCGGCGTGTGCCATGCGACAGCAATGTCGGCCCTGAATCGCTGGTTTGATCCGCGCCACCAAGGGCGGGTACAGGGGCTGTATGGCAGCGCCTCTTTCGGCGCCGGTGGTCTGGTTGGTTCCCTGATCAGCAGTTGGCTGTGGCAGCCCGTCGGTGCTGGTTGGGTTTATAGCTTTGCGGCCGTGGCGGGCATCTGCGGTTTATTGTTGATTTTCATCGGACTGCCGAGATCTGCTCCCTATAAGCCGTAGAACTGCGCCGAATCAAGGCTTTGGATCGCCGGCCGGGGCTGGTCTGTGACATAATCTAAGGTTCTCGCAAGCCAATTTCTGATCACCGGAATAGCCATGCCGCAAACGCTTTACGACAAGCTCTGGAACAACCACGTGGTCCATACCGAAGAGGATGGCACCACGCTGCTCTATATCGACCGCCATCTGGTGCATGAAGTCACCAGCCCGCAGGCTTTTGAGGGCCTGAAGCTCGCCAATCGCAAGCTGTGGCGCATCTCGTCGATTGTTGCCACGGCCGACCACAATACGCCGACCGACCACTGGGAACTGGGCATCCAGGACCCGATCTCGCGTCAGCAGGTCGAGACGCTGGATGCCAATATCAAGGAATTCGGCGCGCTCGCCTACTTCCCGTTCAAGGATGAGCGGCAGGGCATCGTGCACGTCATGGGCCCTGAAAACGGCGCCACGTTGCCGGGCATGACCGTGGTTTGTGGTGACTCGCACACCAGCACGCACGGCGCCTTCGCCTGTCTGGCGCACGGCATTGGCACCTCTGAAGTCGAACATGTCATGGCCACGCAATGCCTGCTGCAGAAGAAGTCCAAGTCCATGCTTGTGCGCGTGGACGGCAAGCTCGGCGCTGGCCTGTCGGGCAAGGACATTGCGCTCGCCATCATCGGCAAGATCGGTACCGCTGGCGGTACCGGCTACGCCATCGAATTCGGCGGCGAGGCGATTCGTGCGCTGTCTATGGAAGGGCGCATGACGCTGTGCAACATGGCTATCGAGGCTGGCGCGCGTGCCGGCATGGTGGCGGTGGACGACAACACCATCAACTATCTCAAGGGCCGCCCGTTTGCGCCCAAGCCGGAGCAGTGGGATGCCGCTGTCGCCTACTGGCGCACGCTGGTGTCCGACGAGGGCGCCGAGTTCGACCGTGTGGTCACGCTCGATGCCAGCGAGATTCAGCCGCAGGTGACCTGGGGTACTTCGCCGGAAATGGTCACCACCATCGACGGTGCCGTGCCATCGCCCGACGACTTCGCCGACCCGGTCAAGCGCGAAGGTGTGGCCCGTGCGCTGCAGTACATGGGCCTGACGCCGCGCACGCCGATGGCCGAGATCGCAATCGACAAGGTCTTCATCGGTTCCTGCACCAACTCGCGCATCGAGGATTTGCGCGAGGCCGCCGCCGTGGCCAAGGGCCGCAAGGTGGCCGCCAACGTCAAATTGGCGATGGTGGTGCCGGGCTCCGGCCTGGTCAAGCGCCAGGCCGAAGCCGAGGGGCTGGACAAGGTGTTCAAGGACGCCGGCTTCGAATGGCGCGAGCCGGGTTGCTCCATGTGTCTGGCCATGAACGCCGACCGTCTCGAGCCGGGCGAGCGTTGCGCCTCGACCTCGAACCGCAACTTCGAAGGTCGCCAGGGTAACGGCGGCCGCACTCATCTGGTCAGCCCGGCGATGGCAGCAGCTGCTGCCGTGGCGGGCCATTTCGCCGACGTGCGTAAGCTTTCCTGAGGTCGATATGCGTAAGTTCACTCAACTCAACGGGTTGGTAGCGCCGCTGGATCGCGCCAACGTCGATACCGACGCCATCATCCCCAAGCAGTTCCTCAAGTCGATCAAGCGTTCGGGCTTTGGACCGAATGCCTTCGACGAATGGCGCTATCTCGATCACGGCGAGCCGGGCATGGATAACTCCAAGCGCCCGCTCAATCCTGGCTTCGTACTCAATAAGCCGCGTTATCAGGGCGCCTCGGTGCTGTTGGTGCGTGACAACTTCGGCTGTGGCTCCTCGCGCGAGCATGCGCCGTGGGCTCTGGAGGACTACGGCTTCCGCGCCATCATCGGCCCGAGCTTCGCGGATATCTTCTTCAATAACAGCTTCAAGAACGGTTTGCTGCCGATCAAGTTGCCGGAAGCCGAAGTCGATACCATCTTCAAGCAGGTCGAGGAGCATGTCGGCTACACGCTGGATATCGACCTCGACAAGCAGACCATCACCCGCCCGGATGGCAAGGTGATCTCTTTCGAGATCGACGGTTTCCGCAAGCACTGCCTGCTCAATGGCCTCGACGATATCGGCCTGACGCTGCAGAAGGCCGATTTGATCAAGGCTTTCGAAGCCAAGCGTCGCGTTGAGCAGCCCTGGTTGTTTGCATAAGCATTCGTTTTAATTTCTATCTGAAAGTTTGACCATGAAGATCTGTGTGATGCCCGGTGACGGGATTGGCAAGGAAATCACTCCGCAGGCCGTGCGCGTGCTGCAGGCCCTCGGCATTAAGGCTGAGTATGAGGAAGCCCCGGTCGGTGGCGAAGGCTACCGTGCCGCCGGTCATCCGCTGCCCGAGGCCAGCCTGAAGCTGGCCAAGGAGTCCGACGCCATCCTGTTCGGCGCCATCGGCGACTTCTCGCTCGACACGCTGCCGCGCGAGCTGCGCCCGGAGCAAGCCATTCTCGGCCTGCGCCGCGAGCTGAACCTGTTCGCCAACTTCCGTCCGGCCCTGGTGTATCCGGAGCTGGTGCATGCTTCGACCATGAAGGAAGAAGTCATTTCCGGTTTGGACATTCTGATCGTGCGCGAACTCACCGGCGACATCTACTTCGGCCAGCCGCGCGCCATCCATACGCTGCCGAACGGCGAGCGCGAGGGTTACGACACCATGCGCTACAAGGAGTCGGAGATCATTCGCGTTGCCCACGTTGCCTTCCAGGCCGCGCAGAAGCGCTCCAAGCGCCTGTGCTCGGTGGATAAGGCCAATGTGCTGGAAACCATGCAGCTGTGGCGCGAAGTCGTGACTGGAATCGCCAAGGAATACCCGGACGTCAAGGTCGAACACATGTATGTCGATAACGCCTCGATGCAGTTGCTCAAGAACCCGAAGCAGTTCGACGTGATCCTGACCGGCAATATGTTCGGCGACATCCTGTCGGACGCCGCTTCCATGCTGACCGGCTCGATCGGCATGCTGCCGTCGGCTTCGCTCAACGAAAAGAACTTCGGCCTGTACGAGCCTATCCACGGTTCGGCCCCGGACATCGCCGGCAAGAACCTGGCCAATCCCCTGGCGACCATCCTGTCGGCGGCCATGATGCTGCGCTACTCTTTTGCTATGGGCGCTGAAGCCGACCATATCGAGGCCGCGGTCAAGAAGGTGCTGGCCCAGGGCTACCGCACCGGCGATATCAACGAGCCGGGGGCCAAGCTGGTCGGTACCAAGGAAATGGGCGACGCAGTGCTGGCCGCACTGTAATCCTCACAGGTAATTACTCGGAAGAGGCTGCAAATGAAGAAGGTTGGTCTGGTTGGTTGGCGCGGGATGGTGGGCTCGGTACTCATGCAGCGTATGCGTGAGGAAAAGGATTTCGATCTCATCGAGCCGGTGTTCTTCACCACCTCGAACCCCGGCGGTGCCGGCCCCGATGTGGGCAAGGGTAGCGCGCCACTCAAGGATGCCAACAACATCGCCGAGCTGCAGGCGATGGACATCATCATCACCTGCCAGGGTGGCGACTACACCACCGAGATATTCCCCAAGCTGCGTGCTGCCGGTTGGAATGGCTACTGGATCGACGCGGCTTCGACGCTGCGCATGGAAGATGACGCTGTCATCATCCTTGATCCGGTCAACCAGAACGTCATCGATGCCGCGCTCAAGAAGGGCGTCAAGAACTACATCGGCGGCAACTGCACCAACTCCATCATGCTGATGGGCGTGGGCGGCCTGTTTCATGCCGGTCTGGTCGACTGGGTCAGCTCCATGACCTATCAGGCGGCGTCCGGCGGTGGTGCCAACCACATGCGCGAACTGCTCAAGGGGATGGGCGTGATCCATTCCGCCGTCTCCCACGAGCTGTCCACCCCGGCTTCCGCCATTCTGGACATCGACAAGAAGGTCGCCCATACCATTCGCAGTGATGTGCCGCGCGAATACTTCCCGGCCCCGCTGGCCGGCGGCCTGATCCCCTGGATCGACAAGCAGCTCGACAATGGCCAGTCCAAGGAAGAGTGGAAGGGCCAGGCCGAGGTGAACAAGATCCTCGGCAATGCCAGCCCGGTACCGGTGGACGGCCTGTGTGTGCGTATTGGCGCCATGCGCTGCCACAGCCTGGCGCTGACCCTGAAGCTGAAGAAGGATCTGCCGCTGGCTGAGATCGAATCCATCATTCAGTCGGGTAACGACTGGGTTAAGTTCGTTCCGAATGAAAGAAGTCTTACGGAACAGGAGCTTACTCCGGCCTCCATCACCGGTGGCCTGAAGATCGGCGTCGGTCGCGTGCGCAAGCTCAATATGGGCCCGGAGTACGTTTCGGCCTTCGTTATTGGTGACCAGTTGCTCTGGGGCGCCGCTGAGCCTCTGCGTCGGATGCTGCGCATTCTTCTGAAATAAGGGGGAATATGTTGCGAATTCTCCTCAAGTAAGCTTGTGGGGTGAATTTCAGGCGGGGGTTTAGCTTGCGCGGCTAAAACCATGATGTTATTTTGAAAACCATCATTGATTCCCTGCTGGGAGGCGCTGTGCCCAAAAAAAATAGAACATTCCCCCTGAAAGCCTCTGTCCTGGTCTGCGCCCTGGCGGGCGTGCCCATGTTTGCGAATGCCGCCGGCATCGGCAAGCTGACAGTACTTTCGGCGCTGGGTCAGCCCATGCGCGCCGAAATCGAGCTGATGGCGACCAAGGACGAGTTGAGCTCCTTGAGTGCCAAGCTTGCCAGCCAGGATCAGTTCCGCCAGCAGGGCATGGACTACACGGCGGCGGTTTCCTCGCTGAACCTGAGTATCGAAAAGCGCGCTAACGGTCAGCCCTATGTGCGCGTGAGTTCCGACCGTCCGCTCAACGAGCCCTATCTGGACATTCTGGTCGAGCTGACTTGGGCGTCGGGCCGCCTGACCCGCGAATACACCTTCCTGCTCGACCCGGTGGAAATGCCGCGCCCGACGGGTGCCAGTGTTGTCACCCCCGGCGCCACGCCGATCACCGCCTCGGCTGCGCCTGCCGTGACCGAGACCAGCAAGCCCGCCAAGGGCGGCAAGACTGCCAAGACGGCTTCCAGCCCCAAGGCGGCTGCCCCTGCAGCCGAGCCCGCCCCCAAGCCGGCACCCGCACCTAAGGCGGAGCCCGCACCTAAGGCGGAGCCCGCACCTGAGTCCGCGCCCAAGAGCGAGGGTGGCGCGACCCGCGAAGTAAAGCGCGGCGACACTCTCGGCAAGATTGCCGCCGAAACCGCACCCGAGGGCGTCAGCCTTGACCAGATGCTGGTTGCGCTCTACAGCAGCAACCGTGAAGCCTTTATCGGCGATAACCTCAATCGTCTGCGCACCGGCAAGATCCTGAATGTTCCAGATCGCGAGGCTGTTGCTGCCGTCAGCCAGGCCGATGCCCGCAAGACCGTTTCATTGCATGCTCAGAATTTCAATGCCTACCGCAAGCAGCTCGCCGAAGCTGCTGCCGCAGGCAGTGCCGCCGAGGCGCCAGCCGAGCAGGCCGCCAGCGGCAAGATCATGCCCAAGGTCGAGGACAAGGCACCGGCGCCCGTCGCCGGCAAGGACAAGCTGGAAGTGTCCAAGAGCGAAGGCGGCGCCAAGGATGCCGCTGGCAAGGCCGCCAAGGCCGCCGCCGCTGCCGAAGAGGATAGGATCGCCAAGGAAAAGTCCCTCAAGGAAGCCGAGGCACGCGTTGCCGCGCTGGAAAAGAACGTTGCCGATCTCAAGAAGCTGAACGAGGTCAAGAGCCTGGCCCTGGCCGAGGCAGAAAAGAAGGCGCTCGCCGCCAAGACTGAGGCTGCCAAGCCTGAACCGGCCAAGCCCGAACCTGCCGCCGCGGAGCCGCTCAAGCCGGTCGAGCCGCCCAAGGCCGAGACCGCACCGCTGGAGCCTGTGGTCGCGCCCCCGGCAGAGGTCAAGCCCGAGGAAACGCCGGCTGAGGCAGCACCTCCGCAAGCGGCTGAAGCCCCGGCAGAAAAGCCGGCCGAAGCCGCACCGCCGCCCAAGAAGCGGGTCGTGATCATTCCTGAGCCGGAGCCCGAGCCGACCTTCATGGAGGAGTTCGGCAATCTGGTCTACCTGGGCCTGGCGGGTCTGCTCGCGATCGGTGGCCTGTTTGGCTTCCGTGAATACAAGCGCCGCAAGGAACTAGAGCTGAACACCGGCAGCCAGTTCGACGAGCCGAGCTCGACCAGCTCCGTTTTCGGCACCACCGGCGGCCAGAGCGTGGATACTAATAACGTCTCGCTGGCGTCCGGCTTCAGCCAGACCAGCCTGACCGGCAATGAAGGCACGGCCGGTGTAGACCCGGTGGCCGAGGCAGAGGTGTATATGGCCTACGGACGTGATGCCCAGGCCGAGGAAATCCTGCTCGAGGCCATCAAGGCCGAACCGAGCCGTCAGGCTGTGCATCTCAAGTTGCTGGAGCTCTATGCCGCACGCAAGAGCATCAAGCCTTTCGAGGAAGTGGCCAAGGATCTCAAGCAGCAGACCGGTGGCACGGGCGCCAACTGGGAGCGCGCCGCCGCTCTGGGCAAGGGCATTGACCCGAACAACCCGCTGTACGGCGATGCAGCCGGCTATACCGATACCGCCGCCATGGGCGCCTTCGGCACCAGTACCGTGATCATGCCGCCGGGACAGCTTGCCAAGATGGCGGCCATGGACCCGGCCAAGGCCGATACGGTGGTGATGCCTGCTGTTGCGCCAGCGCCTGTTGCTGCAGCGCCGGTAGTCGAGGAAGAGGGGCCGAGCTTCGATCTGGACCTGGGCGATGAGCCGGCTTCGATTTCTGTCCCCGAGTCCGCGCCGGTGACGCTGGACTTCGACCTGGATCTGGGCGCGGGTACCACGCAAGCTGCCGACAGCGGTGCAGCGCTGGATCTTGAAGTGCCGTCGATCAGCCCGGCCGAGGCGCCCGCCGCCCCAGCCATGGATATCGAGTTCGATCTGGATCTGCCGGCAACGTCCACCGCCAGCGCACCTGCGGCGTCTGCCGCAGCGGGCAACAGCGTCGATTTCGACTTCAATCTGGACACGCCTGCCGCCGGCGCGCCGGCTCCCGGCACGATTGCACCGGCGACGAACTTCTCCGATATCAGCCTGGATCTGGATACGCCCGCCGCTGCTGAAACCTCTGCTCCGGCAGGTGGCGAGGACAGCCCTGAAGTTAGTACCAAGCTTGAACTGGCGCAGGCTTACGAGGAGATGGGCGATACCGAAGGCATGCGCGAACTGCTGCAGGAAGTGCTTGCAGAAGGTTCCGCCGCCCAGCAGGAAGCCGCGCGCAACAAGCTCGCCCAGCTCGGCCTCTGAGCGGTTCTGCCGTAACATCGGCGGCTACGACGCAAGTCGTAGCCGTTTTTCTTTTGTGCTGATATGAATTTGTGTTGGTATGGCGATGAACAAGCTGATCGGTTTTTTTCTTTGTGCCTTACGTAGCAAGGCCAAGCTGTGCCAAATACCGGCTTGCCGGGATTTGGCGGGTTTACATTCACTTGCCGTATTCAATTTCTAATGCGGTACGCATTAGGAATTGAATACGACGGTAGCGCCTTCAACGGCTGGCAGTCTCAGCCCGACGGCAAGACCGTGCAGGATGTGCTGGAAAGCGCGCTGGCCACGGTCGCTGCGGAGCCGCTACGCGTGCATTGCGCCGGCCGCACCGATGCCGGTGTCCACGCGCTGTGCCAGGTCGCGCATTTCGACACGCAGGCCGAACGACCGGATACGGCCTGGGTGCGCGGCGTCAATGCCAATCTGCCGACTACGGTGGCGATACGCTGGGCGCAGCCGGTCAATGAGGATTTTCATGCGCGCTTTTCCGCGCAGGGCCGGCATTATCGTTATGTGCTGCTCAATCGCCCGCAGCGACCGGCGCTGTGGAGTGCCTATGCCGGTTGGCACCATGTGCCGCTGGATGTTGAAGCGATGCAGGCGGCCGCACGCTTGTGGCTGGGCGAGCATGACTTCTCAGCCTTCCGCGCCGCCGAATGCCAGGCCAAGAGTCCGGTCAAAACCCTCTACCGCGCCGATGTACGCCGCGCCGGTGACTGGGTTATCTTTGATTTTCACGCCAGCGCCTTCCTGCATCACATGGTGAGGAATCTCGTCGGAACCTTGGTCTATGTCGGCAAGGGTGCGCACCCATCCGCCTGGGCCGCCGAGGTGCTGGCCAGCCGCAGCCGCGCTGTGGCGGCGCCGACCTTCTCGGCCGCCGGCCTTTATTTCGCCGGCGTCGACTATGACCCAGCCTTCGCTCTCGCAGGTAAAATCGAGGGTTCTGCTGTTCTGCCTTTTACGCTGCTCTAGTCATGTCCCGTACTGCTATCAAGATCTGCGGTTTGACCCGCAAGGAAGACCTGCTCAATGCCATTGATGCCGGCGCCGACGCGATCGGGCTGGTGTTCTACAAACCCAGTCCGCGCTATGTGAACCTTGCCAAGGCGCGTGAGTTGGCGCGCTGGGTGCCGCCTTCGGTCTGCATGGTCGGTCTCTTCGTCAATGCGACTGAGGAGGAGGTGCGGACGGTACTGAATGCCGTGCCGCTCGACTTGCTGCAGTTCCACGGTGACGAGGACGAAGCCTTTTGCAGGCAGTTCGGACGCCCTTATCTCAAGGCTGCGCGCATGGCGCCCGGCTTCGATTTGCTAGAATACGCAAACCGTTTCCCGTCGGCGCAGGCACTTCTGCTCGACGCCTTTGTCGAAGGCTATGGCGGCGGCGGACAAACCTTCGACTGGTCCTTGATTCCCAAGTCCCTGCCTTTGCCCATCGTGCTGTCCGGCGGTCTCAATCCGGACAATGTCACCGAGGCCGTGCGCGTCGTGCGCCCGGCCGGTGTTGACGTGAGCAGCGGCGTCGAACTGAGCAAGGGCGTCAAGGACGCTGCCAAGATCACTGCGTTTATCGCTGGAGTTAAAGAAGCCGATGTCTGAAAAGTACGCGTTTCCGGATGTGAAGGGCCACTTCGGCCCGTATGGCGGTATCTTCGTTGCCGAAACCCTGATGCCGGCCCTGCAGGAGCTGAGCGAGGCGTATGCTGCCGCGCAGAAGGATCCGAGCTTCCAGGCTGAGTTCGAGTACGAGCTTAAGCACTACGTCGGTCGCCCAAGCCCCATTTATCACGCCAAGCGCTGGTCCGAGCTGCTCGGCGGCGCACAGATTTATCTCAAGCGCGAAGACCTCAACCACACCGGCGCGCACAAGGTGAACAACTGCATCGGCCAGGCCCTGCTGGCCCGCCGCATGGGCAAGCCGCGTGTGATCGCCGAAACCGGTGCCGGCCAGCACGGCGTGGCCACCGCCACCGTCGCTGCGCGCTACGGCATGGAATGCGTGGTGTACATGGGCAGCGAGGACGTCAAGCGTCAGGCTGCCAATGTGTATCGCATGAAGTTGCTCGGCGCCACCGTGGTGCCGGTCGAGTCGGGCTCCAAGACGCTCAAGGATGCGCTCAACGAAGCCATGCGCGACTGGGTGACCAATGTCGGCAATACCTTCTACATCATCGGCACCGTTGCCGGCCCGCATCCTTACCCGATGATGGTGCGCGACTTCCAAGCCGTGATTGGCGACGAGTGCAAGGTGCAGATGCCCGAGCATGTCGGTCGTCAGCCGGATGCCGTGATCGCCTGCGTGGGCGGCGGCTCCAATGCCATGGGCATTTTTTATCCCTACATCGACGTGCCCGGCGTCAAGCTGATCGGTGTCGAGGCAGCGGGTCACGGTATCGAAACCGACAAGCATTCTGCCTCGCTGACCTTGGGTCGCCCCGGCGTGCTGCATGGCAACCGCACCTATCTGCTGCAGAACGCGGATGGGCAGATCACCGAGACCCACTCGGTCTCTGCTGGTCTCGACTACCCCGGTGTCGGCCCGGAGCACGCCTGGCTCAAGGACTCGCTGCGCGCTGAATACGCCACCATCACTGACCAGGAAGCCCTGCAGGCCTTCCATGACCTGTGTCGCTTCGAGGGCATCATTCCGGCGCTCGAGTCCTCGCATGCGCTGGCGCATGCCGCCAAGCTGGCACCGACGCTGGGCAAGGACAAGGTGTTGCTGGTCAACCTGTCAGGCCGCGGCGACAAGGACATGCATACGGTTGCCGAGGCTTCGGGCATCAAGTTCTGATGTTGTGCATCAGCACTTGATGCTTCGGTTTGAACGCAAAAGGGGGGCTGACCGCCCCCTTTGGATTTTCCCGCCCCTCTGAAATTGTTCATGGGCCTGGTTTGAGGATTTGACATGAATCGTATTGATGCACGCTTTAATCTTCTCAAGTCACACGGCGGCCGCAAGGCGCTGATTCCGTTTATCACGGCCGGTGACCCGAATCCCGAAGCCACGCTGCCGATGATGCATGCGTTGGTGGCCGGCGGCGCCGACATCATCGAGCTGGGTGTTCCCTTCTCCGACCCCATGGCTGACGGGCCGACGATTCAGCGCGCTTCTGAGCGTGCGCTGGCAGCCGGGATGACGCTGCAGAAGGTGCTCGACACAGTCGCCAAGTTCCGCCAGATCAACGACGACACTGCAGTGGTTCTGATGGGCTATGCCAACCCGATCGAGGCGATGGGGCAGGAGGCCTTCGTCAAGGCTGCCAAGGAAGCGGGCGTGGACGGCGTGCTGGTCGTCGACTACCCGCCCGAGGAGTGTGCGGGCTTCTCCCAACTGATGAAGGCCCACGATCTCTGTCCTATCTTCCTGCTGGCGCCGACCTCGCCGGAATCGCGCTTCAAACAGGTTGCCGAAATCGGTGGCGGCTATATCTATTACGTCTCGCTCAAGGGTGTGACCGGTTCGGGCAACCTTGATCTGGATGAAGTGGCCCGCCGCATCCCCGAAATTCAGAAGATCGTCGGCATGCCGGTGGGCGTAGGCTTCGGAATCCGCGATGCCGACAGCGCCAAGAAGATTGCTGCCGTGGCCGATGCGGTGGTGATAGGCAGCCGCATCATCGAGGAAATTGAACGCTCCGAGCCCAAGGATGCCCCGCTCAATGTGCGCACCTTCCTGCGGACCATACGCGCGGCCCTGGACGAAAAATAGGCTGTGACGTCCCGGCGGGCAGAAATGACTGCACTTGTCGTCAGGCTGCCTGGTCGGTAAGAATTTGATAAGAAAACCCAAAAGCAGGTAAAATGGCGCCCGCTTGACGACCATTGCTTGCCAGATGGCTGATGTTCGTGACACCCATACCGGGGGCGGGCCTTGCGGTAGTGCCCCTGAGGAGAAGAAATGAGCTGGATTCAGAAACTGCTGCCCCCGAAGATCAAACGCGTCGAAGGGGTCAAAAAGTCTATCCCCGAGGGCCTGTGGTGCAAGTGCCCGTCCTGCGAAGCTGTCCTGTACAGCACCGATCTGGAAGGCAATCAGGGCGTCTGCCCCAAGTGCAGCCACCACCACCGCATGAAGGCGCGGGCGCGCCTGGATGCGCTGCTGGACGAAGAGGGTCGCTACGAAATCGGCTCCGAAGTGCTGCCGACCGATATCCTCAAGTTCAAGGACAGCAAGCGCTATCCGGATCGCATTCTTGCCGCACATGAAGATACCGGCGAGGCGGATGCGCTGGTTGTCATGCAAGGCTCGATCAAGAGTGTGCCGCTGGTTGTCGCCGCCTTTGAGTTCGACTTCATGGGCGGCTCCATGGGCTCGGTCGTCGGTGAGCGCTTCGTCCGCGGCGTGCGTGCCGCCATCGAGGCTCAGTGCCCCTTCGTCTGTTTTACCTCGTCGGGCGGCGCCCGCATGCAGGAAGGCCTGTTCTCGCTGATGCAGATGGCCAAGACCTGTTCCGCCGCCACTCAACTCGCTGCGCACCAGCTACCTTTCATCACCGTGCTGACCGACCCGACCATGGGCGGCGTGTCCGCCAGCTTCGCCTTCGTCTCCGACGTGGTGTTGGCCGAGCCGGGCGCCCTGATCGGTTTTGCCGGCCCGCGCGTGATCGAGCAGACCGTGCGCGAGAAGCTGCCGGACGGCTTCCAGCGTTCCGAGTTCCTGATGGAGAAGGGCGCCATCGACCAGATCGTCGATCGCCGCGAAATGCGCGACCGACTGGCCAGCCTGCTGACCATGCTGCAGCGCCAACCCGCCGTCAGTCCCTGAATAACCTACTGCGCGGCCGTATGGCTGCGTTGCGCGGTGCTCGGAATCCTCATGTACTGCAAGTACATTCCGGTTCCTGCGCGCCGCGCGCCTTGCCCTCCGGCCGCTCGCTACGGTTCTTCAGGGGCTGACGGTTTAAACACCCATGTCTGAAAAAAGTCTCAACGACTGGCTGGCCTACATAGAGCAACAACACACGCAGGCGATCGAGCTCGGGCTTGATCGCCTGTTTGTCGTCAAGGCCGCGCTCGAGCAGACGCAAACCTGTCCGCTCATCATTGTCGGCGGCACCAATGGCAAGGGCTCGACCTGCGCCATGCTGGAGGCCATCCTGAAGGCGGCTGGCTATCGCGTCGGCCTCTACACTTCGCCGCACCTGCTGCACTACAACGAACGCGTTCGCATCAACGGCCAGCCGGCCAGCGACGAGATGCTGTGCGCCGCGTTCGCGCGGGTGGAAGCTGCACGCGGTGACGTGCCCCTGACCTATTTCGAGTTCGGCACCTTGAGTGCATGGGAAGCATTTGCTGCGGCAGGGCTGGATGTCATCATTCTCGAGGTCGGCCTCGGCGGGCGCCTGGATGCGGTCAATATCTACGATCCGGATTGCGCCATCGTCACCGGCATCGACCTCGATCATATGGATTTTCTCGGCGACACGCGCGAGAAAATCGGCTTTGAGAAAGCCGGCATCTTCCGCGCCGGCAAGCCGGCGCTGTGTGGCGATTTCCAGGCCCCGCACACGCTGGTCGAGCATGCGCAAAGCCTGGGCGCCGACCTGCAGCTGATCGGTCGCGACTTTGGCTACGCGACGCAGAGTGAGATCCGCCAGTGGTCGTGGTGGGGGCGATCGCAGGCCAAGCGCGGCGGGCTCGCCTATCCGGCCTTGCGTGGCGCGCGTCAGTTGGGCAATGCCAGCCTCGTGCTGGCGGCCCTTGATGCGTTACAGGAGCGCCTGCCCCTATCCATGGCCGAGATCCGCCAGGGCCTGGCAGTGGTCGAGTTGCCCGGGCGTTTCCAGACCTTGCCGGGGCGTCCGGTGACGGTACTGGACGTGGCACATAACCCGCAGGCGGCACGGGTGCTGGCCGACAATCTGCTCGATCAGGGCTTTTTCGGCAGCACTTGGGCGGTGTGCGGCATGCTGCGCGACAAGGACATGGTCGGCGTGATTGATGCCCTCAAAGGCCGCATTGAACGCTGGCTGCCCGCAACCCTGGCCGGCGTGCGCGGGGCCCCGTCTGCGGTGCTGACCGAATACCTGCGAGCGGCCGGCGAAACGGTCGAAGCCGAGTTCGATACGGTGCTGGCCGCCTACGCATATGCGCAGGAGAAGGCGGCCGAAAATGATAGAATTGTGGTCTTCGGTTCCTTCCTGACCGTGGCGGATGTGCTGGAATCCCAGCACCCCACGGCCCCGACAGGCTCAAGAGGCTCAAAAGGCTCATGACGGAAAATACAGCGGCACCCGATAGCGATCTCCAGCTGAAAAAGCGGGCGCGTCGTCGTCTCGTCGGTGCGGTGGCACTGGCCCTGCTTGCCGCCATCGTCCTGCCCATGGTCATGGACCATGAGCCGCGTCCCACCCAGCAGGATATCCAGGTGCGCATTCCCAGCCAGGATGCCGGCAACTTCACTGCCCGCGTACTACCTGGCGCGCCGACCGCCACACCCTTGCCGCCGGTTGCCGAGATGAAGCGACCGGAAGCCAAGCCTGAACCCCGGCTCGAGGAGGCGGAGGCCGCCGCCCCTGCACCCGCACCCAAGCCAGAACTCAAGCCTGAACCCAAACCTGCGCCCAAGCCCGAGCTTAAGCCTGATGCGAAATCGGCCGAAAGGCTGCGGGCCGAACAGATTCTTGCCGGTGGCGATGCGCCCAAGGCTGAAACCACCAAGTCCGACCCTGCCAATGGCCAGTGGGTGCTGCAACTGGGCGCCTATGCCGAGCAGGGCAACGTCAAGGTACTGCAGGGCAAGATCAAGGAGCTCGGTTACCCCAGCTACACTGAAAAAGTAAGCACGCCGCAGGGTGAGCGCATCCGCGTGCGCGCGGGCCCCTTCAGTTCCAAGGCCGCTGCCGAAAAGGCGCAGGCCAAGTTGAAGCAGATCGGTGCAGGCGGCCCACCCGGTGGCGTACTTGCGGCCAAGTAAGTCGCTGTGACCTGGTTCGATTACGCGGTCCTACTTATGATCGCCGCGTCGCTGTTGCTGGGTTTCTGGCGCGGCGTGGTGGGCGAAGTCCTGGCTTTGGCGGCGTGGGTGCTGGCTTTTTTTGTGGCGCGCGAGTTTGCGCTGCCGGTGAGCGAGTTTTACAGCGGCCTGCTGAGCGACAGGAGCATGCAGTACCTGGCAGGTTTTGCGACGGTATTTGTGGCCGTGCTGGTCGTGGTGGGCATTGCGCGGTTGGTCGTGTCGTTTTTGCTGCGTGCGGTCGGTTTGGGCTTGATAGATCGCATATTGGGCGCCATCTTCGGGATAGCCCGTGGCGTTCTGGTGGTGTTGTTTGTCGTAATGCTGGGCGGGCTTACCCCTCTGCCCAGGGAGCCTTGGTGGAAGAACGCGGTGTTTGCACCGCCGCTGGAAACGGCGGTGCTGGCAATCAAACCGTGGATGCCCGAAGCCATGGCGAAGAAGATTCGGTATCGATAAGGGGCAGCGCCAGCTGTTCCGGCTTTTCTGAAGGTAGGTGAGGTATGTGCGGGATTTTGGGAGTCGTCGCCAAGACGCCGGTCAATCAGCTGCTCTATGACGGACTGCAGGTGCTGCAGCACCGCGGGCAGGATGCCGCCGGCATCGCCACGGCGGCGGAAGGCCGCTTTCACATGCACAAGGGCCCGGGTCTGGTGCGTGATGTTTTCCGCACCCGCCACATGCGCAACCTCGTCGGCAACTGGGGCATTGGCCACTGCCGTTATCCGACTGCGGGCTCTGCTTATAACGCGGCGGAAGCACAACCCTTCTATGTGAACTCGCCCTTCGGCCTGATGCTGGCCCACAACGGCAACCTCACCAACGCCGAGCAGTTGCGCCAGGATATGTTCCTGCAGGACCTGCGCCACATGAACACCAACTCGGATTCCGAGGTGCTGCTGAATGTGTTCGCCCACGAACTGCAGGTGGCGAGCAAGCAGTACCAGGTCGATGCCGAGTCCATCTTCAAGGCAGTCGCCGGCACCCATCGCCGCATCAAAGGCGCTTACGCCGTGCTGGTCATGATTGCCGGCTACGGCCTGCTCGCCTTCCGCGACCCCTTCGGTATCCGCCCCATGGTCATCGGCAAGAATGAGACCACGGCCGGTACCGAATACATGGTGGCTTCGGAAAGCGTTGCGCTCGATACGCTGGGCTTCAAGTACCTGCGCGACGTCGAGCCGGGCGAGGCAGTGCTGATCGATGTGCATGGCAACTTCCAGAGCCGCCAGTGCGCCGACAAGACCCTGCATGCGCCGTGCATGTTCGAATACGTTTATCTGGCCCGCCCGGATTCGCTGATGGACGGCATGTCGGTCTATGAAACCCGCGTCAAGATGGGCGAGTTTCTGGCCGACAAGATCAAGCACACGCTGCCGCATCTCAAGATCGATGCGGTGATCCCGATTCCCGACTCCAGCCGTCCGTCGGCCATGGAGCTGGCTGCGCGCCTGGATATTCCCTACCGCGAAGGCTTCGTCAAGAACCGCTACATCGGTCGTACCTTCATCATGCCGGGTCAGGCCACGCGCAAGAAGTCGGTGCGCCAGAAGCTCAACGCCATCGCCCAGGAGTTCAAGGGCAAGAACGTGCTGCTGGTGGATGACTCGATCGTGCGCGGCACTACCAGCCGCGAGATCGTGCTGATGGCGCGCGAAGCCGGTGCACAGAATGTGTATATGGCCTCGGCCGCGCCACCGGTGCGTTATGCCAATGTCTATGGCATCGACATGCCTTCGCGTGAGGAGCTGATCGCCAGCGGTCGCACCGAGGAACAGGTACGCGTCGAAATCGGCGCCGATGCGCTGATCTATCAGGATCTGGATGATCTCAGGAAGGCGCTGCAGGCCGTCAATCCGGCCATTGCCCAATTCGAGACTTCGTGCTTTGACGGCAATTACATCACCGGCGATATCACGGCCGAGTATCTGACCGGCATCGAGGACGCACGCAACAAGCCGTCGGCCAAGACGGTCCTGGCGGATGACGACGAAGGCCAGATGGATCTGAATCTGGTCCAGAACGCAACCATGTAATTGCAGTACTGGGGTTTATAACGATGGCGGCCGCTGCATAAGCGGCCGCCATTTTCTTTTTTGCGCAGAGCCTGTTATCGTTTTGACTATGGACATCAACGAATACGACATCGAATCCTTAGCCGTGCGCGCCGGACAGGAGCGCAGCCAGTTCGGCGAGCATGCCGAGGCGCTGTACCTGACCTCCAGTTACGTCTTCAAGAGCGCCGCCCAGGCCGCTGCGCGTTTTGCCGGCGAGGAGCCGGGCAATATCTACTCGCGCTTCACCAATCCCACCGTCACCATGATGCAGGAACGTCTGGCCGCCCTAGAAGGCGCCGAGTCCTGCGTCGCCACCGCTTCCGGCATGGCGGCCATACTCAGCACCGTCATGGGCCTGATGAAGGCTGGTGAGCATCTGGTGTCGTCGCGCAGTATTTTCGGCTCGACGCAGGTCTTGTTCGGCCAGATCTTCTCCAAGTTCGGTATTGAGACGACCTATGTGGATGGCGGCGACCTGGCTGCCTGGCGGGCAGCCATGCGCCCCAACACAAAGCTGGTGTTCCTGGAGACGCCGTCGAACCCGCTCACCGAAGTGTTCGATATCGAGGCGATTGCCAAGCTTGCCCACGAGGCCGGCGCGCTGCTGGTGGTGGACAACTGTTTCTGCTCGCCAGCCTTGCAGTTGCCGCTGCAACTGGGCGCCGATCTGGTGATTCACTCCGCCACCAAATATCTGGACGGGCAGGGGCGTGTGCTCGGCGGTGCGATTTGTGGATCAAAAGCACTCGTCGAGGAGCCGTTCAAGTTCATCCGCAGTGCCGGCCCGTCAATCTCGCCCTTCAATGCCTGGGTGATTTTGAAGGGCATGGAAACCCTGTCCATCCGCATGCAGGCTCAATCGGCCAACGCGCTGGAGCTGGCCAAGCGCCTGGAGGCCAACCCCACGGTCGCGCGTGTCTTCTACCCCGGCCTGGCTTCGCATCCGCAGCATGCGCTGGCGATGAAGCAGCAGAAGACCGGTGGTGCAGTGCTGGCGTTTGAGGTAAAGGGTGGCAAGGATGCCGCTTGGAAGGTGATCGACAACACCAAAATGCTCTCGATCACGGCTAATCTCGGCGACACCAAGACCACCATCACGCATCCGGCCACGACCACGCACGGCCGTATCTCGCCGGAAGCGCGGGCGGCGTCGGGGATCGGCGATGGCCTGTTGCGCATCGCCGTCGGCCTGGAGTCGGTGGACGACATCGAGGCCGATCTGCTGCGCGGCATGAGCTAAGGATCTTTCCTCGCGCCGTGAACCAAAAGAAAACGCCAGCATTCAGCTGGCGTTTTCTTTTGCTGGCCTTAGGCGGCGTCCTTCCTGCCTTGACTGTGTGCGAAGTGGGCGGCGATGTGATCCTCGTCGCGCTGCTCGGCCAGCTCCACCTGCTTCTGCCGTTCGGCATACGAGGCCTTCTGTTCTGCCGTCGTCTTGTCGTGGCAGTGCGCGCAGCTAATGCCCTTGCGGTAGTGTGGTGAGGCTCGGTCTGCGGCGTTGAGAGGATAGCGGCAGGCGCGGCAGAGTTCGTAGTCGCCTTGCTGCAAGCCATGGCCGACCGAAACGCGCTCGTCGAAGACGAAGCATTCGCCGTCCCAGGTGCTGTGCTCGGGTGGAACCTCTTCCAGATACTTAAGGATGCCGCCTTGCAGGTGGTAGACCTCGTCGAAGCCCTGTTCCTTCATATAGGCAGTGGATTTCTCGCAGCGGATGCCGCCGGTGCAGAACATCGCCACCCGCGGCTTGCCTTGCAGACGGCCGGCTTCGGTCTCGCGCTGCACCCAGGCCGGCAGCTCGGTAAAGCTCCTGATGTTAGGGTCGACCGCACCCTGGAAGGTGCCGATGGCGACTTCGTAGTCGTTGCGTGTGTCGATGAGGACGACGTCGGGTTGGCGGATCAGCGCGTTCCAGTCTTGCGGCTTTACATAGGTGCCGACGATGTGGCGCGGATCGATGCCCGCCACCCCCATGGTGACGATTTCCTTCTTGAGGCGCACCTTCATGCGATGAAAAGGCATTTCGGCAGCCCAGGACTCCTTGTGCTCGAGTTCGGCCAGGCGCGGATCACTGCGCAGCCAGGCCAGCACCGTGCGTATGCCGGCCTCGCGGCCTGAAATCGTGCCGTTGATGCCCTCCGCCGCCAGCAGCAGGGTGCCCTTGATGCCATTGTCTTCGCAGATGGCGAGCAGGGGCTCGCGCAGCCTAGCGTAATCGGGCAGGGCGACAAATTTGTAGAGGGCGGCGGTCAGAAACATGAGAATGCGGCACGAAATCCAGTAAAGACCGGCATTATCCCGCATTGCAGCAATCAGGGGGACGGGCAGGGCCACTCGTGCTATAATTCGCCCCGCGTTGGTGCATTGCTTCAGTCTTGCCGGCGCGTCGCGTTGAGAATTCTCTTTCCGCGCCTTTCCCTTTGGAACCTCACATCTAGACGAGCGTGCGCTCCCCTGACCGCAACGGTCAATTGCGCGCAGATGGGTTCCTGGAGTTCCACATGCTGTTTTCTGAACTCGGCCTGCGCGCCGAGATTTTGCGCGCCCTGTCTGACCAGGGTTACGACTCGCCTACGCCTATCCAGGCAAAGGCCATTCCCGAAGTGTTGGCCGGCCACGACCTGATGGCGGCTGCCCAGACCGGCACCGGCAAGACCGCCGGCTTCACGCTGCCCATGCTGCAACTGCTGTCCACGCGCAGCAGCGGCCTGTCCATGACCAAGTTTCAAACTCGTGCCCTGATCCTGACCCCGACCCGCGAACTCGCGGCCCAGGTCTATGAAAGCGTGCGCACCTATGGCGCGCATTTGAATCTGCGCGCTGCGGCCATCTACGGCGGCGTCAGCATGGTGCCGCAGACCAAGTTGCTGCGTTCGGGTGTCGAGATCATTGTCGCCACGCCGGGCCGTCTGCTCGACCACGTTGCCCAGCGCAACGTCGATCTGTCGAATATCGAAATCGTCGTGCTCGACGAAGCCGACCGCATGCTCGACATGGGTTTCCTGCCGGACATCAAGAAGGTCATGAAGACCCTGCCGGAAAAGCGCCAGACGCTGATGTACTCGGCCACCTTCTCCGACGAGATCCGCCAGTTGGCCAAGCAGTTCCTCAACAATCCGCAGCAGGTTGCGGTGGCCAGCGCCAACTCGACCGCCGACACCGTCGCGCAGGCCGTTTACACCGTTGATCGCAACAAGAAGCGCGATCTGCTGGTCAAGCTGATTGAAGACAACAGCTGGCATCAGGTGCTGGTGTTTACGCGCACCAAGCACGGTGCCAACGCGCTGGCCGAGAAGCTGGACAAGGGTGGCATCCGTGCCGCCGCAATTCACGGCAACAAAAGCCAGGGTGCGCGCACCAAGGCATTGGCCGACTTCAAGAGCCTCAAGCTGCATGTGCTGGTTGCAACAGACATCGCCGCGCGCGGTATCGACATCGACCAACTGCCGCATGTGGTGAACTACGAGCTGCCGAATGTGCCGGAGGACTATGTGCACCGCATCGGCCGTACCGGTCGTGCCGGCGCCACGGGTGAAGCCGTGTCGCTGGTGTGCGTGGATGAGTTCAAGCTGCTGCGCGATATCGAGCGTCTGCTCAAGCGTCAGCTGGAAAAGCGCACGGTCGAAGGCTTCGAGCCGGATCCGAATGCCAAGCCGCAGCCGATCGAGAACGGTCGCCGTTCCGGAGGCGGTGGCGGCAATCGCGATGCGCGTCCGCCGCGTCACGGCCAGGGCCAGGGTGAAGCACGCAAGCCGCAGGGTGACAATCGTGCGCGCGGCGAGGGCCGTAGCAATGCGGCGCGCAACGCAGCAGCGCATACCGGCAAGCCGCA
>DATMSM010000027.1:0-18524 GCA_035565355.1 Rhodocyclaceae bacterium | reverse complement strand
CGCTTTGGTGTCGTCTACTTTTTGTTAGGCACGGCCATGGCTATCGCCAAAGGTGTAATCGCTTCTGTTCTGCCGGCGCTCATTGTGATGGCGCGGTTTCTTATCCCTGGTGATTGGAGCGTCGGGATGACGTGGTTCTTTGCGGTAACGGGTTTAGTTGCAACCCTAGTCGGTTGCCTTGCCGCAGTTGTGGCTCTCCGCCGCCGGGTGGCATTGTTGTCGGTTCGTGTCGTGCTTGCTTTGAGTGTGGCCGTTGCTGTTCTCCTACTGGCTATTTTCACCACAATGCCAAGTTGGCCTTTTACCGGTATTGGGTTCGTAGTCTCTTGGGTGTTCTTAGCGGCTGGTTTAACTTGGGGGCTCACATATGCGGCAAGTTACAAACATGCCTAACACTCCGGTCAACCGGACCTTGCGCATAAAGCCGCGCAAGTCCGGTTACCTCCAACGTTAGGCCGCTTAGCTCACTGGAATCCATATGACCTGTCAACGAAGAACTCTCCTTGTCGCAGTCATAGGTGTACAGACAGCCCTTCTCTCTGGTTGCGCGAAAGACCTCATCGTTGATATGGGAGGTGGAGACTCAATTCGTCTAGTCGGGAAAGCAGATAACTTCGAGTGTAAGGACCCTGCATACGCTCACGTCAAGAAAGTAAAAACCTTCAAGATGGCTTTTTCTGATGGGAGTTCAATGGACCTTTGTGCGGAAGAAGGGGCAACGGCCAGTAGCGCAGCGAGCGTCCCTCGGGTTGGCTCACAGTGAGTATTACCCAGCGGTCTAACCCTTCGGTCAAGCGGGACTGCGGAACCGGCGTGGCTTCTCCGGCCAGTCTCTCTTGCGCCGCAGCCCCTTACCTCCAACGTTAGCCGTCATGCTCAGACTTGGTTTCTTCGAACAATTCAAGGGAAGGGATACCGTTCTTCTATGCGGGAACCCTGAAGATATTGCCGCGCTTCGAGAGCAACTTGCTCCTTTGGCGGCACCGGCGACTAAGGACGTCGTGGCCATACACGAACTGTGCGCAGTTTCCGTCGAGCATCCGACTGAACTCTTTGCCTTATCCACAAGTTTCTCTGGTCCCGGTAATGCTTTCGCGTATGACAAAACTGTGTCCGCACGGCTAGCGGCTTTGGAAAGTACGGTGCCTGGCCACCACTACTTCGACCTTTCTAGTCAGCGGACTCTTCTAATTTCTGTGGGTGAATACGATGACAGTTTCTGGCGCACCCACGGCTAACACTACGGTCAAGTGGGACTGCGGAACCGGCGTGGCTGATTCCCTCAGCCATCTGCGCGCCGCAGCCCCTTACCTCCAACGTTAGCCGGCACAGCCAATGAAAGCACTCGTTCTCCGCAATCAAGTTGTTCAGGTGACCGACACAGAGTTTCCCGTTCACCCTGAACTTTGCTGGATCGAGATTCCACCAGGAATCCCCGTCGCCGCAGGTTGGATCTACACAGGTTCGTCGTTCGTTGAACCACCGCCCATGCCTCCTGGTACCGGTGGAGCTGGAGGCTCCGGAATCGGCGGCGACATAAATATCGGCGGCGATGGTGGAGGTGGAGTGATCGGTGGCCGTGGGGGCGATGGCATAGGTCCAGGGCTCAATCTCGGCGGTCGAGGCGGAATTTCTATTGGCTCTCTGCAGCCTTTTTCTACTCCTGCAGCAAAGACGCCGTGGTGGAAGACAGCGTGGGGAATCGTTATCGGACTTTCCGGCATTATCGGCGCAATTGTCGCCGTTCTCCAATGGATCGGAGCTTGACGGCTAACGCCTCAGTCAACCCGGACGCGCTAAAGCGCGCCGGTTACTTCAACCGTTAGGCCGAATGTGATGCCTGAATCTAAGCGCGGTCGCATTAGAAAATGGATAGGTCTCCAGAGCTCTGAGCCGCATCCATATGTGATGGCATTAGTAACAGCGGCGTTAGCCGGCTTGTTTTCGGTCATAGGCAGCTACTACACGACCAAGTTCCAGATGAACCAGGCGGTTGTGCAGAAGCAGCTTGAATGTCGTGTTTCTGCTTACACCGCATTTCTGGAGAAAATCGATCGGTCTCGGGCGCCCGCCATAAGTCAGATACTTACCATTGGCTCTATGGCAGAACACGTCGCGACAGATAGCGAGATTCAGGCGTTTGAAGATCGCGTCTTCAGTCTCTTAACTAAACACGACGCCCACGACCTTTACTGGCAACTAAACGCTGATCTCAATATCCTCCGACTCCATGGGACCAAGAGTGTTGCACGAACCTGCGACGATATACTTAAGGTGTTGCTTCTGCGTGATCACGAAATCGATTGGACGCAACACTCGCCGGAGGTCGCTGCTTTTTACAAGCAATGGAAGGTCAATCAAGAACAAGGTACTGCTTATGGCTGGGAGGAGCGAGTGTCGCCGGAGGAGCGCCTCATGATCGTCATGATGGCGAAACTCACCGAAGTTCTGATTGCTCAGCTTCGTGAGGAAATTCATGGTCGCTCGGCCTAACACCTCATTCCACCGGACCGGTTCAAGCTGCGCTTGCCCGGCCGGTGAATTCAACCGTCAGGGTTAACAATTTGAGAATCACTATGCGTCCAATGAACGAATCCGAGATTTTTGCGTACTTCACTACTGATCGAAATATCTCTCCAGCCGTAAGAGCTTTGGCCATCCCGCTATCTATTGGTTGTTTGTTGTGCTTATCTACTACGCTGCACCAGCTTATGTTCGAGGAGCACTCATGGTTTGAGGGACTCTACACACTAGCTCAACTGGCTGCCTTGGCATTCCTTTTCTGGCCGTTTTCGTACGTCGCAATCAAAGGAAAGGCGCCAAGAACGTGGCATCCGTATATCTAGTTAGGCCTGATCTTTCGGCCAGCGGGACCGTCTTCCGACATACCGCCTCCTGATGCCCCTTACCTCCAACGTTAAGTCCCAGACCTCATGAGCCTTCTTGAAGCCTGCACTTATGCAATTGGAGAGGCAGTTGCCTATGCGGCAGGTTGCGTGGTGGGTCGTGTATTTCGTCTTGAGCCTAAGCAGGCTCAGCATATCGGCGAATACATTATGATCACTGTGGTCTTTGGTGCGGTGGTTTTGATTACCTTTGCCTATTCTTAACCAGAGTTCTCCGAGTGCAACCACCGTTAGTCCTTGTCGCCACTAGCCGTCATTTGAAACACCGCCGAATGTTCTACGCTTCCTCCCTGTCCTGACTTCCTTCCGCCTATGTCCAAAAAGTCCCTGATTCTCATCATCGTCTTCCTGGTCGCGCTGATTGCAGTCATGGCGCTCAATCCGTCCGAAGCCAAGCATCGCGCCGCGATCCGTGCGGCCGTGGCCGAGCAAAGTCCGATCGCGGGGGCGCTGGGCCTGGGCGCCCTCCGCGCCATGACGGTCGAGTACCACTCCTACGGCGTTTTTTCCTATACTACGTTCGATGATATTGTCATATCTTCTGGCGCCCTTGGCCTGGTGCATGTACGCAAGGAAGCATCTCCTGATAGTTAATCCTTCTTAGGCCTCGCGCCGACTGGAGCAGGTGTCATGATGAAATTCCGGCTGCCCCTGCATATCCACCTCTCCACGCTGTTCATCCTGTTGACCATCGTCGTCAGCGGCGCCATTGCGACCATCGGCTATCACATGTCCCGCGACATGCTGTCAGCCTCAGCCGAGGACATGACTGAGCGTGCCAGCCGTGAGGTCGTGGGCGAGCTGCGCTCCCTGATCGGCCCGGTCAACACCACGGTCGAGATCTTCAGCGTAAGCCCGCTGCTCCACGCCCAGACCCTCAAGGAGCGCATGCTGCGGGTGCGCGCCATGGCGGTGCCGCTGCAGGAGTCGGCTGGGATCACCAGTCTCTACATCGGCTATGAGAACGGCGACTTCTTCATGCTGCAGCGTCTCGGCAACGAGGCTGAGCGTGAAAAGCTGCAGGCCCCCGAGGGCACGCGCTTCATCGTACGCAGCATCGAACGGAACAAGGGCCAGGCCGAGGGCCGCTTCATTTACCTGGATGAGAATCTCGAACATCTGAGCGATGTAGTTGAGCCCAGCTATCCACAGCACTATGACCCGCGCACACGCGGCTGGTATCAGCAGGCACAGCAGACGCTGGAAACCATCACCACCCAGCCCTATGTGTTTTTCTCGGCGCGCAAGGTCGGGGTCAGCATCGCCCGGCGCGCGGGCAACGGCATTGCCGTCATTGGTGCCGACATTCCTCTGGATGCCCTGGGCGAAGTACTGGCGCGGCAGAAGCTGACGCCGGCTAGCCAACTGGCGCTGGTGCGCGGCGATGGCATGGTGGTCGCACATGAGGATCTGGCCCGCCTCCTGACTGACAGCCATGATCCGCAGGCGGCTCCTGCCTTGAAGCATATCGACGCCTTCGGCGTCATTCCCATGCACGGGCTAGCCGATGGCATCAGGGAGGCCGAGGCGCAGGGGCGCTTGTCGCGTTCGGTTTCGCTACCGGACACCGTCTGGCAACTTACGGTGCAGCCACTGCACCTGAAAGGCAGCGCGCCCTACTACTTGATAACCGCCATTCCAGAGAATGAGCTGTTCGCGGCGGCACTGGAGATACGCGCGGCCTCCATCAGTAGCATCGCCCTCATCCTGCTCCTCTCCGTACCCGCCATCTGGCTGGTGGCGCGAACCATCTCGCGCTCCATACGCCAGCTGACCAATGAAGCCGAGATGATTCGCCATTTTGATTTCGATTCGCCGATCAAGGTGAACTCAATTATTGCGGAAGTGCACGCGCTGGCCGGCACCATGGACCTGATGAAGCGATCCATACGCAAGTTCATGTCGATCACCCATGCGGTCGCCGCCGAGGAAGATTTTGAGGCGCTGCTGTCCATGCTGCTCAAGGATGTAATGAGCATGAGCAATGCCGAGGCCGGCGCGCTCTACCTGGTGGAGGAAGAGCACCTGACGCCAGGCATCGCCCACCACCAGGACGGGACCAAGATAGAAGGCGGCTTGCATGCGATCCCGCTCGCGGCTGCTCCTGAGCTGATCAATGAAAGCCTTGCCGCCGGCGAGGCGCGCAATGGTTGCATGAGCCCGGAAGAGCGTGAGCGTTACGGGCTGGATGTCCTGTCCAGCGCCAGCGGCGCCCTGCAATCCGTGGTTGTCCCCCTGCTCAACCGGCAGCACCAGTTGCTCGGGCTCATCATCCTGCAGCGCTATGTGCCGATAGACACGGCTCAGCTCGCCTTTGCCAGTGCGGTGTCCGACTCGGCCAGCAGCACGCTGGCAATGCGCAGCCTGATCCGCGACCAGAAGGCGCTGTTTGAAGCCTTTACCCAGCTTATCGCAGGCGCTATCGATGCCAAGAGCCCCTACACCGGGGGGCATTGCGCGCGCGTCCCCGTACTCACCAAGATGCTCGCCCGCGCCGCCTGCGAAGCTGATTCCGGCCCCTATGCCGACTTCCAGTTGAACGAGGATGAATGGGAAGCCGTCCATGTGGCCGCCTGGCTGCACGACTGCGGCAAGGTCACCACACCCGAATACGTGGTGGACAAGGCCACCAAGCTGGAGACCATCTACGACCGCATCCACGAAGTACGCATGCGCTTCGAGGTGCTCAAGCGCGATGCCGAGATCGCCTGTCTGAATTCGGTCGCTGCCGGCACGCCCGAGGCCGCGGCCCGGGAGCAGTTGCAGCGCGAACTGCAGCAGCTCGACGAAGACTTCGCCTTCGTGGCGGAATGCAACCTGGGCGGCGAGTTCATGGCGCCGGAACGGATCGCCCGCCTCAAGGCCGTCGCCGCGCGCACTTGGCTGCGCACGCTGGACGACAGGCTGGGTATCTCGCGCGACGAACAGCTGCGCAAGGGCAGACAGGCGAGCGCCCCCCTCCCCGCCGTCGAGCCGCTGCTGGCAGACAAGCCCGAGCATCGCATCGAGCGCAGCGCGGCGCAACAGATGCCGCCCGACAATGCCTGGGGCTTCCGCATGCCGGTGCCCGAACTGCTCTACAACCGCGGCGAGATCCACAACCTGGCAGTCAGTCGCGGCACGCTCTCGGAAGAGGAGCGCTACAAGATCAACGAGCACATCGTGCAGACCATCATCATGCTCTCCGCCCTGCCCTTCCCCTCGCACCTGAAGCAGGTGCCCGAGATTGCCGGCGGCCATCACGAGAAGATGGACGGAAGCGGCTACCCCAAGGGCTTGCGCCGCGACGAGATGAGCCCGGTCGCGCGCATGATGGCGATTGCCGATATCTTCGAGGCCCTGACCGCCGCCGACCGCCCCTACAAGAAGGGCAAGACGCTGTCTGAATCGATCGCCATCATGGGCCGCATGCAGAGGGAACAGCACATCGACCCGGAACTGTTCGAGCTGTTCCTGCGTTCCGGCGTCTATCGCAGCTATGCCGAACGCTATATGGCGCCTGAGCAGTTGGACGAAGCCGACATCGAAAGCGCGCTTGCGCCTTGAGGTGGATCGGGATTCTCCAGCACGGTACGACAGGCCCTGACTTGGCCCCGCGGCCGAGTTAAACTTGAGCCCTCGCAAACGCCTTCAAGGACACCGCATGCGCCTGCTGCTCGCCATCTTCCTCCCCTTCATGGTCTTCTTCACCATCGGCCGCCCCATCGCCGGCATCATCTGTCTGATCCTGCAGATCACCCTGATCGGCTGGATTCCGGCGGCGCTGTGGGCGGTATATGCGCTGAGCCAGTACAAGACCGACCAGAAGATCGAGAAGGCCTTCGGCAAGAACTGACGAAAGGCCTCCCGCGCTCAGAAGAGTTCGAGCTCGCCCATGCTGCTGACTTCCTCGACCGGCTCGCTCTCGACGAACGCGAAATCGCGGCCCAGCGACAGGGCATAGGCAATCCGCAAGCGGATTTTGGCGCCGAGCAGAAAGCCCAGCGTTACGCTCAGGTCCGGGCGCAGGATCTGAATATGATCGAAGCATGTGCCGCTCATCGAGAACGGCGTGGACATCCCGGTCGATGGATAAGCCCGCTGCAATGAACGATTGAGCGAGCCGCACACCAGATTGACGAACTCGCCCAGCTGGTCCAGGGCGTCCTCGTCGCCACCGAAGAAGGCGCGCGTCGCCGCATCGTCCTCGACCTGGAAGAGCAGCACCAGGCGATAGTCGAAGCTGCATACCCCCAGGGACACCAACAGCTGCCTGTCCTGACGGTCACGGGTGGACAAGGCGGCATACGCTGCCTCCGTATTGCGCACGTTCGCAGACGGCTGCACGCGGACATCCGCCGCTGCCTGTCGCGTTGAGGTCTCGAGCCGGATCGAAGCCTCCACGCCGCCCAGCGAGGACATGCCGTATTCGAGCGCAGCCTCCAGAAAGGCGTCGATCTGGGTGGCAAACTGGAGCGCGCTCATGCTGCAGTCACGCGCACTTCCGAACGAAGACGCTCGCAAACCGAATTCAGGTTGGCCACCGTGGTACGGATGACGTTGCCGCTCGCCTGCATGTCCTGGAAGGTTGTTGTCGTTACCAGGTCGTTCATGTCCAGATACTGCTGGTATTCGCCGGCCAGCCGGGTCGAGGTCAGGGCCAGCTCGCGCACGCCGTCGGCCACCACCGCAAAGCCGCGGCCATGTTCGCCGGCCCGGGCCGCTTCGATCGCCGCATTCAGTGCCAGCATCACGACGCTCTGGTTAATCGACTTGAACTCGCTGTTCTTGCGCTTCAGATCCTTGTTGTTGTCGAGGATGGACTGGATTTCCTCATGCCAGCGCTCCAGCATGGAAACGATGCCGAGCAGCGATTCAACATCGCCCTTCAGCTTGCCGAATTGCGCATCGACGCCATCAAGTGCAACGCGCCAGCGCTGTCCAACCGCCGCCACTTCGGCCTTTAGTTCGGCCTGACAGCGTGCTTCGGTAAGGGCAACATCGGCAGCCGTCCGCTGCGCATGCTCGGCCGCCAATTCGGCAAGGCGCAGATCATGCGCTTGTAGCAGACGTTCGCGCTCGGCATTCAGGAGATAAGCCAGCGACTGCGCGTCGGGTCGCAGGGCGAGCTGTTTGTTGTCCTCCTGGCACGCAGTCAGTTCGGAGTGCAGCTTGGCCAGCTGTCTTAGCGCGCGCAGATAGCAGATGCCCCCAGCGACGAGAGACAGCAGCAATGCCAGGGCAATAAATTCATAGACCATGGAAACTGCGCGATCAGCTCACCAGCTTGCCGATGGCGCCGGCAATCGCATCACCGTTGAAGGGCTTGACGATCCAGCCCTTGATGCCGGCTGCCTTGCCGCGTTCCTTCATGGCCGGGCTGTTCTCCGTGGTCAGCATGATGATGTTCACGCCCGGATTGCGCAGGTCGGAGCGGACCTTCTCGGCCATGGTCAGGCCGTCCATATTGGGCATGTTCACATCGCTGATGATGAGCTTGAGCTCACCGTCGGACTTGATCTTGTCGAGCCCGTCCTTGCCGTCCACCGCTTCGCTGACGGAATAGCCCTTGCCCTTCAGATAGTTGGCCACTTCGGTGCGGACCGTGCTGGAATCGTCGACTACCAGGATTTTTGCCATTGCATTACCTTTTCAGAAAAGTTCGAGTTCACCGGACTCGACGAAGGACTCGACCGAGGGATTCTCGGCAAAGCTTTCGGGCGCCCAGTTCAGGTTGAAAACAAAACGTTGATAGATGGGCACGCCAGGCGCATCGGGGCGTGTCCTGTCCTTGAGGACATACTTGAAGCAGAGCTGCGGATCTTCCGAGCCGAAGGAGATGTAGCGCCGCTGGTGGTTGATCACGATCGGAACCTGGGTCTGCACCGTATTCACGATGCCGGATGGCGACACATACTTGTTCTTGAAACCGCCCCAGATCAGGTTGGTCGCTTCGCCGAGCACGCTGTTGAGCTCGCGGAAGGTACGGCGACCACTCGCCTCCGGCGCAGGCTCAAGCAGCGACAGCGCCTGCTCCTCCGCGGCCTGCAGCATCATGTAACCGCGGCACCAGGCGCTTTCGATCGCAATCATGGTGAACACCTCGCCGTAGATGATCTTGTCCTTGACCAGATAGGGCGTCTCGACCTCGACCTCGCAGCGGGTGAACAGCGTACGCAGCGACTCCCGCGTCATGATGCTGATGTCGCGAACCAGATCGGTCGGGTAAATGCGGCTGAATACCGAAGCCTCGATGGAGCCACGCAGCACCGACAGATCGTCCAGCGTGTAGGCGCACCTGAAGAGGGTCGCGGTATCCGCATCAAAGCCGGCCATGCTGGCCACGCAGCGGCGGCGCAGGAAGATGGGCAGCTCGGGCCGGGCATGGCGAATCTCGCGCGCCAGCGCTATGCCGCGCCCGCTGCCGCCATAGTCCTCGTACAGCAGGATGCCGCCCAGATCGACATTGGAGCCGAGGATGGACATGACGCCGCCCGCGGCGCGCTTCTGCGGACGGATCGGCACCAGGCCGGTTTCATCGCAGAAGGCCTTGAGCATCTCGTCGCCGCGCTCCGCCTCGTCGAGCACCAGCACCTTGCTGATCAGGATATTGCAGGGTGCGTTCATCAAACCACCTCGCGCATCGCTGCCGGCACCCGCAAGGGGGCGGCCTGGCCAGCGCTGCTCAGCGGCTGGCCGGCGTGAATGGTGATGCGCTCGAGTTCTTCGCCCTCGACCTGAACCGCATAGCGGCCGGGCAGCTCAATCACTGTCCTGAACTGGCGGAAGTCGGCACCCTCGGCGGTATCGGTGAAGGCGATGGACAGCGTGCCGCCGAGGCGCTCGACGAAACTCTTGACCGCATCCATGCCGACGCCGCGACCCGAAATATCGGTGACCTTGCTGGCGGTCGAGAAGCCGGAATGGAATACGAGCTGGGCGGCAAACTCGTCGCTGACGGACTCGTCGGCCTTGAGCAGGCCGCGGCTGCGCGCCAGCTCGCGCACCTTGTTCAAGGCCAGGCCGCGACCATCGTCGGACAGGGCCAGACGGAAACGATCGCCGTGCATCTCCAGCGCCAGCGCAATCCGGCCCGCCAGCGGCTTGCCCGTTAGGGAGCGCGCGTCGGGCGACTCGATGCCGTGATCCATGGCATTGCGCACCAGGTGCATACATACATTCTTGAGGGTGGCACCCGCCTCGGCCTTGATGAAGCAGCCGCTGTCCTCGATCTCGACAATGGGCGGCACCTTGCCGAGATCTGCCGCCAACGACGGCAGCGAGGAGAACACCTCGGCCAGCGTCTGGGTAATGCGCTCGGTGCCAAGCAGGCGCAGCACCTTGTGTACCTGTTCCGTCGCTGCGACCAGCTCGCTGATATTCGACGTGTTGATGCGCTCCAGGTAGTGAATAGCCTCCTGAATGCTGACGGGATCGACCAACAGGTAGTTTTCTGTAACGCCGTCGGTGGCGCTGCTGGCCTTGCGGCCCAGGCTGACCTCGTTGATCCGCGCATAGTGTTCGACACCGCCGCGCACCACATTGAGTTCGTCGATCAGCGCATTGTGATCCCAGACGATGGACGGATGCGGCTTGCGCAGCTCTTCGTAGCTACGTTCGGCATCGTGGGCGAGATCAGCAAGAAGACGCAGGCCGTAGGTGCGGGCGTTGCCCTTGATGGTATGCATGTTGCGGAACAGCTGGGCCAGCAGATCCTGGCTCGGGGCAATGCTTTCGTGCAGCAGCACATCGCTCTCGTCGATCAGCCTGATGGTGGAAACGACGAAGTCATGGAACTTGCCGGCATCGACCGCCAGGATCTCGCCGATCATCTCGAGTTCGCGTTTCTGCGCGCTGGCTTCCGCAGCCAGCTTGCGCAGCTCGGTCACATCGCGGATGCAGATCAGAAGACGGACGATGGTGCCGCTGGCATCCGTAATCGGCGACCAGTTGAGGTCGAGGATCTTGCTGCTGCCATCGGCCATGCGCCTTTCGAACTCGCTTGCCAGCAGGTGGGAATTGAATTCGAAGTTGATCTCGTCCTCGCCGAGGCAGGCGCCGACGGCAGCCTCGATCTGGGACAGGGTGTCGCGCGAGAGCACAGCATGCGAGAACACCACCTCCATGAAGGAACGTCCAGCAACATCGGTCGTTTGCAGTATCGTTTCGAGATAGGCGGAATACTCAGGATGGATGTGGCCGTCACCTTCGACCGCAAGCACGCCCTGCGGCATGTTCTGCAGCAGGGCCAGCATGTCCGTGGTCTTCTGCTTCAGCATGGCCGAGCTCTTGTCGATCTCGTTGACCATGGTATTGAAGGCAGCCGTGGAACGGCCGATCTCGTCATCCGCTTCGACCGTCAGACGCTGCGAATAATCATGGCTTTCCGCGATGCGGGTCATCATGCTCTGCATCCTGCCGATGGGCTGTACCACGCGGCGATACAGCAACCATCCGAGCAGGGACAGCCCGGACAGCGCCAGCAGCGTCAGGACGGAGATGGTCGTGACGGCATTCACCATGCCGGCGTTCATGTCGCTGACCGCCTCGTCCTTGCTGCGATTCTTCTCGATACGCAGCGTATCGACGATGGAGGACATCTCCCGCTGGTACTGGGCGACGCTGGCGAAAAGCAGCGCCTGCGCCGTTTCGCTATCGCCGGCCAGCTTGAACTGCGCGGTCTGGGAGATCGCATCGAAGTAGTTGTTGAAGCTTTCGATCGCCTGCTTGACCAGCCCCAGCTGGGTTTCGCTGGTCGCCCCCAGCTCCTGGAAATGCAGCTCGGAGACAATCTCGTCGCGCTGTGCATCTATCCTCGACTTGGCCTGCTCCGCCATTTCCTTGTCGGGCGCACTGACCATGTCCATGGTCGCGATCTGCACCGCGCGCAACCTGGAAACCAGATCCGCCGATGCCAGAGCGCTCTTGAACACGCCATCGGTGACGAGCTGAACCTTGTTGGCATTGAGGTTGGACTTGAAGATCGCGTAGCCGCCAATGAGCAGCGAGCTGAGAAAAGCGATCGCGACCAACAGGACGATGCGGCTGCGTATGCTGAGATTCACTTTCAATTCTTTTTCCTCGCAGACGATATGAGTTCAGGAGTTCCCGGCGCGACGAATGCGCCGCAGATGTGCGCAAATTCTGGGGAGCGGACGTTACGCCGCAATGACATCTCTATCATTTTTGGTTATGCCTACCGCGCTGAAGCGCGCTCACGAGGGCGGCGCCATGCGCACCAGGGTCATCGCCATCGCGCGGCATGCCGGCCGGGCGCGGCGCCACGGTGGAAAGACGAAACGAACTGGAAAGGCACTGCCGGAAGCCCATGAAACCGTACTTGTCAGAACGCCGGCATTGCACCGGCCACACTTCAAGTAGAACAGGCTCGTGTTACAGGAACGTTAAATGTCTCGGGAGTGAAACCCAAACGACATGTTGCCGGTCGCGGCAAAACGATGTCCATCAAGGCGCAGCCGACCGCACCCCGCAACCCGATGGGCGGCGGGGACACGTGCATGTCAGCAAGGAAACGGGACGCTCAGTCCTGCTGCAATATCTTCAGCAGAGGCGATGCATAGTCGCGGCGATACAGCACCACCACCACCAGGGTGGTGGCGGCGATGAAGAGCCAGGGCTGGATAAACCAGGCCAGCGCGGCCAGGCCGAAGTAGTAGGAGCGGACGCCCCGGTTGAATTCGTCGCCGGCCATGGAGTTCACCGCCGCCATCTTCTGTGCGTAGCTCTCGTGGCCATGCTCTGCGGCGGCCACTGTCTTTGCATCCGGCGCGCCGCCGATCATGATGGAGAGCAGGTTGAACTCGCGTAGCGCCCAGGTGAACTTGAAGTAGGCGAAGACAAAGACAAAGATCAGCAACACCAGGCGCAGCTCCCACAGCATACGGGCAGTCTGGCGTGCAAACGGCAGATCGGAGAGGATGCCCATGGTCTGATCCAGCGTGCTCCACAGGGCCATCAGGCCGGCGATCACATAGATCGTGGTGTTGGCGTAGAAGGATACGCTGCTCATCAGGTTGCCGATCAGCGAGGAGTCGGCAACGCGGTTCTCGCGGTTCAACAACTGCTTAGCCCATTGCAGTCGATAAGCATGCGAAGCGCCGACCAGCGAACGCTGGCCGTGCTGCGCATGGCTGGCGAACCAGTTGTAGCCCCCCCAGCAAATCAGGAACCAGACGAAGGCGCCGATATCAATGATGGCCAGTTCAGCGCCGAAGAAATTATTCATGACACTCCGCCCATGTACTTGTTGAGCCAGTCGGCCAGCGGCAGCGGCTTGTCGTACAGATAGCCCTGATGGATGACCGCCGGATGCTGCTTGAGGAAGTCCGCCTGCTCCTGCGTTTCCACGCCTTCCGCAACGACCTGCAGCTTGAGCGTGCTGGCCACGGAAACAATAATTTCCACCAATGCTGCATCGCTGGGCGTGGTCGGCGCATCCATGATGAAGCTGCGGTCGATCTTGAGCTCATGGATGGGCAGGCGCTTCAAATAGGAGAGGCTGGAATAGCCAGTGCCGAAATCATCCAGCGAGAAGCGGATGCCCAGCTTGGTCAATTCGAGCATCTTGCTCGTCACCCCTGCCATATTGTCGATGATGATGCTCTCCGTCACTTCCAGCACCAGGCGCGCCGGGTCGGCGCCGCTCAGCGCCAGCGCCTGCAGCACGTCGTCGACAAAACCTTCCTGCTCGAAGTGCCGGGCACTGATGTTGAGCGCAATCCCCAGCCCCTGGCCGCGCGCATCAAGCTGCGCCAGCAGGCGGCACACTTCGCGCAGCATCCAGCGTTCGAGATCGAAAATCAGGCCGGAGGACTCCGCCAGCGGGATGAACATGCCCGGCGGCACCAGGCCGCGTTCCGGGTGTTGCCAGCGGATCAGCGCCTCGGCGCTGACCTGGCGGCCACTCACATCAAACTGGGGCTGCAGGTAGAGGCGCAGTTGATCACCATCCACGGCTTCGCGCAGCTCCTGCTCCAGCCGGTAGCGTTCGCGAATCTGCTGTCCCATGGCTGCCTGGAAGAAAACCGCGCGCGGGCCGCCCTCCTGCCGACTCTGCTTGGCCTGGTTGAGCGCCCAGTCACCCTGCTGCAGCACATCCGCGGCGCGATCCTGCTGCACATCGGGAAACACGGCGATGCCGGTACTGCAATCCAGACGCAGGCCCGGATAGGCATCGTCCTCCAATGCGCGCAGAGCGGAGCGCAGGCGCTCGCTCAGTTCCAGCGCCAGACGCCCGGCCTCGTCGCGCGACTTCACTTCGAAAGGCAAGGTCAGGGCAAATTCATCGGCGCCGAAACGCGCCACCATGCTGTCCGCGCCGACCAGGGAGGACAAGCTTGCCGCCACCTTCTTGAGCATGCGGTCGCCGGCCACCAGGCCATGCACTTCATTGAGCAGCTTGAATTCGTCGAGGTCCAGCATCAGCAGCGCAGAATACTGGCCGCGGCCGCGCACACGGCCGATCTCGCGATCGATGTGGCGAATCAGCGCGCTGCGATTGGACAAACCGGTGAGGGAGTCTTCGAGTGCGCGCCGCTCGGCCAGCGTCTGCGCACTGCGGATTTCAGTCAGGTCCGAGAAGATGGACACGTAATAGCGCACCATCCCATGCCCATCACGCACTGAACTCAGCGTCAGCCACTGCGGATAGATTTCCCCGTTCTTGCGGCGATTCATCACCTCGCCCGACCACTGCCCCTTTTCAAGAATCGTGGCCCACATCATGCGGTAGAACTCGCGATCCTGGCGGCCCGAGCTGAGGATGCGCGGATTCTTGCCCAGCACCTCCGCTTCCTTGTAGCCGGTCACGGCCTCGAAGGCCGGATTGGTGGCCACGATGCGCGCTTGCGGGTCAGTCACCAGGATGGCCTCGCCGGCTGCCTCGAACACGCGCGAAGCCAGTTCCAGGCGTGCTTCCAGACGCTTGCGCTCAGTCACGTCCTGAATGTAGCCATACCAGAGCGTGCCATCGTTTTCAGTGCGCTGCGGCCGGGCAAATCCCCGCAGCCAACGCTCGCCGGCGCCAGGCCGATTGACCCGGTATTCGCACTCCCAGGGCATCAGGCTCTGTGCCGAGGCTTCGATGGCCTGCCGCACCTGCGGCAGATCATCCGGATGAATCATGGCGAATACGGAGGTCGCGTCGTCGCGGACCGCGGCGGGCTTCAGCCCGTAGATATCCTCCATACCCTGGCTGGCGTAGGGAAAGCTGGCGCGGCCGTCGGCGAACTGTTGATACTTGTAGATCATGCCCGGCACCTGATCGGTCAGACGTGCCAGCAACTGGTAGCTCTCGCGCACCTCGCGGATGTAGCGCTCGCGCTCGGTGATGTCGATGGAGCTGACGATCACCTGCGCAAGATCCTCTTCATGGCCGGGCATGACGAAGAGCTGAATCGCCACGCGGCGTACCTCGCCGTCGCGGCGCACAAAGTTACTGTGCCCCTGATAGGCCTTCTCGCCTCGCGCCAGACACAGGAGGCGCTGCGTGAAGCTGACCATGGACTCTTCGTTGAAGAAGCTTTCCAGCGTGTCATGCAGCTCTTCGCCCGAACTGACACCCGCCAGCTCCAACACCGCCTCGTTGGTCCCGACCACCTTCACCAGCGAAGCGAGGCGCCAGACCTCGCCCGGATGGCTGCGGAAATAGGCTTCCAGATTCGCGCCGGCGACCTTGCGGATATGCTCCAGCTCGATCCGGACCGCCGAGTAATCTTCCTTCCACAACGGCACCGGCGCATGCCGGTACATCGCCAGCAACTGGCGTTCGCTGCTCGAAATCGCTTCAGCCTGCTGTTCGCGCGTCAGGCGATCGAGGATCAGCCAACCAATGAGCACAGTCGTCAGCGGGAAAACCAGCATCACCGGCAGGGCGATGCCGGACAGGACGACCTGCGCCTGTCCATCCGGCAGGGTGAACTGCGTCATGAGCATGAGGAAAGCGACAACCGCGCCGAACAGATACAGCTCGCTCACGCGCACCTGCTCGCCAAGACGGTTGCGATAGTGGCGCCACAGCAGGCCTATGAAGGCGCTCAGGACAAGCACGGCGATGCCCGTCCCGGCCCCGACGCCGCCCAAATAGAAGCGGAAAGCGCCGGTAAACAGGACCGCAATCAGGGTCGCAACCGGCCCGAAGAAGAGGCCAGCCAGGGACAGCAGGATGCTGCGGGTGTCGTAGAACACGCCCTCGGCCATGTGCAGCGGCGTCATCATGATGACGATGCCGATCAGGCCCAGGGCGATACCCACCGGAATATTGGCGAGCCGCTGCCAGCGCCAGTGTTTGCTGGCCAGGTCGTAGAGGTACACAATCATCAGCAGCAAGGCTGCGTTGTGTACCAAGCTCAACAGTACTTCCTTTTCCAATTGCTTCCCCCGAATCAGCCGCGATTATAAACGGGGCAGTTCAGTGAGAACTGAGCAATATCAAGTCACGTCTATCCGGTGAGGCGCTCCGCCAGCCCCGAATGACGCACGATGCGACGCGTGCAGGCCGCTCGCAAGGCGGTTTCGGAAGCCCAGATGGCGGCGCTGCGACGCGCGCGCGTGACTGCGGTATAGACGAGCTCGCGTGTCACCAGCTCACTTTGCTCATCCGGCAGCACCAGCGCGGCTTCGTCGAATTCCGAGCCCTGGCTCTTGTGTACCGTCATGGCCCAGGCCGTTTCATGTGCGGGCAAGCGGGCGGGGGCAAGTAGTCTTGCGCCCTCATCCGAAGGAAATGCAATGCGAAGGTCGCCGCTCACCGGATCGGCCACACAGATACCGATGTCACCGTTGAAAAGACGCAGCGCATAATCGTTGCTGGCAATCATGACCGGCTTGCCGATATACCAGTGGCTGCGCGCCGGGATCAGTCCCTGCGCAAGCAGTCCCTTTTCGATCTCGGCATTCAGTGCGGCAACGCCCAGTGGGCCCTGGCGCACGGGCGTGAGCAGGCGAAAAGCGGCAAAACGGTCGAAGAGCGTGTCGACGGGCTCGACCCTGGCCTGTGCAATGAAGTCCGCATAACGCTGCACGGCATGCGCCACAAGCGCATGCCGGCTGGCATCGGCGGACCAGTTCAAATCCATCGTCTCTGCCTGCAATAGGCGGACTGCAGCATCGGCGTCACCCGTGCGCAGCATGCCGGCCAATTGTCCGATCCCGCTGTCCGCACCGAAGCGGAAACTCACATTCAGCGTGGCCGCGCCGGCCGTGCACAAATCGGCGAAGACGGCACCGGCATCCACCGAAGCGAGCTGATCGCGATCGCCAAGCAGGATCAGGCGCGCCTGCGGCGGCAGCGCCGCGAGCAGGCGCGCCATCAGGGCCAGATCGATCATCGAGGCCTCATCCACCACCAGCACGTCGCAGGCCAGCGGATTATCCGCATCGTGCCGCCACACCATGCCGCCGCCCTGCGGGCGCGCACCGAGCAGGCGATGCAGGGTCTGTGCCGTTTCCGGCATCTGCGCACGAATCGCCGCACTGATCGGCAAGCGTCCCTTGGCGGCGCGTATCGCATCCTGCATGCGCGCCGCCGCCTTGCCGGTCGGCGCAGCGAGCAGGATCTTGAGCGCCGGCGCTTGCGGGTCGAACAGGCCGGGATTGGCCGGCTGAGCCAATTGCGCTTGCTCGACGAGCAAGGCCAGGATGCTGGCCAGCGTCGTCGTCTTGCCGGTACCCGGGCCGCCGGAAATCAACACGCGGCGCTGCTGCAGCGCGGCCATGGCCGCGGCGCGCTGGTCGCGCAAGCGATCCTCGCCGGCCGCAGGCGCAGGAAACAGGGTGTCGACGCGGGCGGCCAACGCTGCGGGCAAGGCAGCTTCCGCCCCGGTGCGCCAGGCCGTCGCCACCGCACATTCATAGTCGAAATAGCGCCGCATGTAGAGGCGCCCTCCGCCGCTGGCCAGATCCAGGCAGAGCGGCGTATAGGCGGACGCATCGCCGCAGGCGGGGTGCGCCTGCAAGGCGGAGAGCCACTCGGCCAGCGGCGGCGCACTGAGGCTGCCGTCGAGCACCGCCTGATCAGCCAAAGCCGCCAGGTCGAGACAGACATGGCCGGCGCTGGTGAGCTGGCTCAGCAGCGCAGCCGCCAAGACGACGGGCGGCGAGTCGCCATAGTCGGCGATCAGGCGCGCGAAATGCACGTCGATATCCGCCAGCAGCCCCAGGCGGCGCGCGGCCTCCAGCTGTTTCAGCATGCCCTTGTCGCCGCTCACAGGAACACCCGCGCTTGCGTCGTCAAACAGGCGGCCACACGCTCGACCACATCGCGTGTTGGCCGCCAGGCAAACGTTCCGCTGCCCGGCAGTTCCGGCTGCATGCCGCGCAGGAAGAGATAGAGCGCGCCGCCGCAATGACGGTCGTAGTCATAGCCGGGCAGGCGCTGTTGCAGCGCCAGATGCAGCGCCACGCCGTAGAGCAGGGCCTGCAAGTCATACATGGCCTCGGCCATCGCCGTCGCCAGTTGCGGCTGCGCATAGTCACGCATGCGCGGACCGAGGTGATTGGATTTGTAGTCGAGCACGTAATAGCGATCCTCATGGGCGAACACAAGGTCGATAAAGCCCTTGAGAAAACCGGCCAGATGCGCGGGTTGCAGCAAGCGCAGGCGTTCGGCGAGGCGGCCGT
>DATMSM010000026.1:0-7095 GCA_035565355.1 Rhodocyclaceae bacterium | reverse complement strand
CGCTAGTACCTGAAACTAGTGCGTCTACCAATTCCGCCACCTGGGCAGCACCGACAAGAGCTGCGCATTATATAGGAAGAACCAGAATTGTCAAAGACTACGAATAAAAAAACGATAAAAATAAGCAAAATCCGCCAGGCTGACCCCATGCTCGAACGCGAGCTGGCGACTTACGATAACCCGCTTCCCAGCCGCGAATACATACTGCAGGTTGTCACCGAGCAGGGGGTGCCGCTGGGCTTCGAGCGCTTAGTCAAACTGTTGGACATTCGCGCCGAAGAAGAGGAGTTTTTCATCCGCCGCCTCGGTGCAATGGCGCGTGATGGTCAACTGATGCAGAACCGCGGCGGCAATTGGCTGTTGCCGGACAAGGCCAATCTCGTCAGCGGCCGAGTGCAGGGCCATATGGATGGCTTCGGTTTCCTGGTGCCTGACGACGGCAGCTCGGATCTGTTCCTGAGTGCGCGGGAGATGGAAAAGGTCATGCACGGCGATCGCGCCATGGCGCGCGTCGCTGGCACCGATCAGCGCGGGCGTCCGGAAGGCAAAATCGTGGAGGTGCTCGAACGGGCCAACAGCAAGCTGGTCGGTCGCGTTTACAACGAACATGGTGTCTGGTTCGTCGAACCGGAGAACAAGCGCATCAGCCAGCGCATCCTGCTGGCGCCTGCAGAAGCGCCGAAGAAAGGCTTGATGAGCCGTTTGTCGCGCGCCCCCAAGCCCATCGTGCCGGTCGCAGGACAGGTGGTGATGGTCGACATCATCGAACAGCCGAGCCGCAATGCGCAGGCCATCGGACGTGTTACCGAGATCGTCGGCAACTACGCCGATCCGGGCATGGAAATCGAAATTGCGCTGCGCAAGCACGAATTGCCTTACGAGTTTTCCAAGGAGGGACTGGCTGAGGCCAAGAAGCTGCCGGATGTCGTGCGCCCGGCCGACAAGAAGGGACGTGAGGACATTACGCATCTGCCGCTGGTCACCATCGACGGCGAGACCGCACGCGACTTCGATGATGCAGTGTATTGCGAGCGGCAAGGCAAGGGCTATCGTCTCATCGTCGCCATCGCCGACGTCAGTCACTACGTCAAGGAACGCGGCGATCTCGACCTCGACGCCTATGAGCGCGGAAATTCGGTGTACTTTCCGCGGCGCGTGATTCCCATGCTGCCGGAGAAGATCTCAAACGGCCTGTGCTCTCTGAACCCGCAGGTCGAGCGTCTGTGCATGGTCTGTGACATGGACATCGGTCCGACCGGTGAGGTCAAGCGCTACCGCTTCTATCCGGGCGTGATGTTCTCGCACGCACGTCTGACTTACAACGAGGTGGCAGCTGCCATTCACGAGAAGGAAATCCCGGCGCGCCGCAAGATCGGCAAGCTGCTGCCGCAGCTGGAAACGCTGGACGAGCTGTATCGGCTGCTGGCTGCCGAACGCAGGAAGCGCGGCGCCATCGATTTCGAAAGCACCGAAACGCGCATGATCTTCAACGACAACGGCAAGATCGAACGTATCGTGCCGGACGAGCGCAACGAGGCGCATAAGATCATCGAGGAGTGCATGCTGGCCGCCAACGTCTGTGCCTCGGCCTTCCTGGCCGAGAACGAGCAGCCTTGCCTGTACCGCATCCACCAGGGCCCGTCGCCCGAGCGCCTGACCAAGCTACGCGACTTTCTCGGCACCTTCGGCCTGCAACTCGGTGGTGGCGATGAGCCGCACGCCAAGGACTATGCCGCGCTGATCACGAAGATCAAGGGGCGGCCGGATACCACGCTGCTGCAGACGGTGATGCTGAGGTCCTTGCGTCAGGCCATCTACAGTCCCGACAACGTCGGTCATTTTGGTTTGGCCTACGATCATTACACGCACTTTACTTCGCCGATCCGGCGCTATCCCGATCTACTCGTGCATCGTGCCATCAAGGCGGTGCTGGCGAAGAAAAAGTACGTGCCCGATCACGACGCCGGCGACTGGGAGGCCATCGGCCTGCATTGCTCGATGACCGAGCGCCGCGCCGACGAGGCGACGCGCGATGTCGAGGACTGGCTCAAGTGCTTCTACATGCAGGACAAGGTTGGCGAAATTTTCAGCGGCAGCATCGCAGCGGTCGTGCCTTTTGGTATCTTCGTCGCCCTCGACGATGTATTCATCGAGGGGCTGGTGCATGTTTCGGAGCTGGGGGCAGACTACTTCCACTACGACGATGCCGCCCATGCCATGGTCGGCGAGCGTAGCGGCAAGCGTTACCGTCTCTCGGACCGGGTCCAGGTGCAGGTGGTGCGCGTCGATTTGGCGACCAACAAGATCGACTTCAAGCTGGCCGCCAATCCGGTGGACAAGATCATAGGCAGCGCCAAGGGGGCGCCGGAGGAAAAGCGCCGTGCCGGCAAGACGCCGCCCGCCAAGAAGGCGGCGCCGCGCGCGCGACGTGGCAAGGATGAGGTCAGTGCGCTGCCCGGCGGGATTGCGCCGGTGAAGCAGGGCGCAGCCAGGCGCGGCAGCACAAAGCAGGACGGTAGTGGCAAGCCGGCCAAGCGTGCCGCATCCAAGAAGACGACAGCGGGCGCTATTGGCCCCAAGGTCGGTCGCAAGAAGAAACGCTGAATGAAGGAGAGGCGCCAAAGCGTCTCGGGAGAAAAGTTTGTCTGAAACTCGCATGATCCACGGCTTTCATGCCGTGACCGCCCGTTTGCGCCAGAATGCGGAAAGCGTGGTGGAGTTATATGTCTCCAGCCAGCGTCAGGATGCGCGCCTGCGCGATCTGCTCAAGCTGGCCGAGTTGCACAAGGTACGCGTGCTGCCGGTGGACAGCGCCCGCCTTGACGGTATGGGCTACGGTACGCGTCATCAGGGCGTGGTGGCCAAGGTCAAGGTCGTCGTCCTTGCGCACAGCGTGGACGACGTGCTGGATGTCCTCAACGAGCCGCCGCTACTGCTGGTGCTGGATGGCATCACCGACCCGCACAATCTCGGCGCCTGCCTACGCGTGGCCGATGCGGCCGGCGTGCATGCCGTGATTGCCCCCAAGGACCGCGCCTGCGGGCTTAATGCCACCGTCATCAAGGTGGCGAGCGGCGCGGCCGATACAGTTCCGTACATCATGGTCACCAATCTGGCGCGCACGCTGCGCGAGCTCAAAGATAGAAACATTCTTGTCGTCGGTACCACCGGCGACACCGAGAAGACACTCTACGAAGTCGAGCAGAAGCAGCCACTGGCCTGGGTCATTGGCGCCGAGGGCGATGGCATGCGCCGCCTGACGCGCGATACCTGCGACGAGCTGGTGCAGATTCCGATGGCCGGTAGCGTAGAGAGTCTCAATGCTTCGGTGGCGGCCGGCGTGTGCCTGTTCGAGACGCGTCGCCAACGTCTCGCAGGCTGAGCGGTGAAGCTCCAGCAGCTCCGTTTTCTGATCGAGGTCGTCGATAACGGCCTCAACGTGACCACAGCATCGGAGCGTCTGTATACCTCGCAGCCCGGGGTCAGCAAGCAGATCCGCCTGCTGGAGGAGGAACTGGGCGTAACCATCTTCGAGCGTTCGGGCAAGCGCTTCACCGGGCTCACGGCGGCAGGTCTTGCCGTCGTTGCCAGTGCGCGGCGGGTGCTGCTGGAAGCCGAGAACCTGCGTCGTGTCAGCGCCGAGTTCAGCGACGAAGCCGCCGGCACCTTGACGGTGGCGACCACACACACGCAGGCGCGCTATGTGTTGCCGCGCATCGTCGCCGAGTTCACCCGTCGCTATCCGCGTGTGCGTCTGGCCATTCGCGCCGGCAATCCGCTGCAGGTGGCGGAGCTGGTGCAGCGCGGCGACGCCGAAATCGGCCTGGCCACCGAGTCGCTGACCTCATCGGCCGCACTCGTCTCCATGCCCGCCTATTCCTGGACACACAAGATCGTGGTGCCGGAGGGGCATCCGCTTGTGCGTGAGGCTCACCTGTCGCTGCAGACCTTGGCGGCCTATCCCATCGTTACCTACGATCCGGCCTTTTCGGGGCGTAGCCGTGTCGACGAGGCCTTCGCCAAAGCCGATATCTCGCCCAATCTGATTCTCACCGCCGTCGATTCAGACGTCATCAAGACTTATGTGGCGATGGGGCTGGGGGTCGGCATCCTGGCCGGCCTGGCTTTCGATGCCGAGCGCGACAAGGGGCTGGTTGCCGTTGATGCCGGCCACCTGTTCGGCGTGCAGGTGACGCGCGTGGCGCTGCGTCGCGGCGTGCTGCCGCGACGCTTCACCCAGGTCTTTCTCGAATTGCTGTCGCCGCAGCTGACGGCAGCCGCAGTGACGGCCGCCAGCCGTGACGAGCGTGGCGAGGGCGATTACTCGATCTGAATCTGAAGGCGTTCAGCAAAAACAAAGGCCGCACGAGTGCGGCCTTTGTGCATGCAGAGATAGCGGGGCTTACCAGAGCTGCCACCACGGCACATCGCGGCCGTAGGTCTTGCCCTGGCTGTAGTACTCGCTGCTCGGGAAGTTCTTGCGCATGACACGCTCCGTGTCGTCGCGGAGGTCCTTCATGCCGAGTGCATCGTAGGACTTGACCATGATGGCCAGCGCCGCTTCGTTGGCGGGTGCGTCAGGATATTCCTTGATGGCGATCTGGGCGCGATTGACGGCAGCGACATAGGCGCCGCGGCGCAGATAGTAGTTGGCAACGTGCACCTGGTGCGAGGCGAGCGCATTGACCAGATAGTTCATGCGGTCACGCGCATCAGCGGCGTACTTGCTTTCCGGGAAGCGCGTCACCAGATCGCGGAAGGCATCGAAGGATTCGCGCGCTGCCTTGGGGTCGCGCTCGGTCAGGTCCTGGTTGCTGATGTAGCCAAGAATGCCCAGATCCTCGTTGAAGTTGGCCAGGCCCTTGAGGTAGTAGGCGTAATCCACATTCGGGTGATTGGGTTGCAGACGGATGAAGCGGTCGCAGGCGGCGACGGCGGACACTGCCTCATTCTGCTTGTAGTAGGCGTAGGCAGTTTCCAACTGCGCCTGTTGGGCGTAGCGGCCGTAGGGGTAGCGCGCCTCAAGTTTTTCGAAATACTTGACGGCCTTGTCATAGGCGCCGTCGGCCATGGCGTCCTTGGCTGCGCTGTAGATCTTGTTGGCTGACCAGCCGGCCGTTTCGTCGGGCTGTTCAGGGAAGAGGCCGCAACCCGATACCAGCAGGGCGAAGAGCAGAGAAACCGCTAAACTACGCATCATGAAAAAAGCCTCAAGAGCGGATGCCGACAAGGATTCCGCAGAAGAAATGAATGGCGGTGATTATAGCCCAGCCGACCCTGCCACCGAACTCGACCCAGATTCTGAAGAAACCACCCTGCTGACGGTTCCCCCCGACTGTGGCGGCATGCGTTTCGACGCCGCCCTGGCGCGCATGTTTCCCGATCACTCGCGTAGCCGCCTGCAGACCTGGCTCAAGGACGGCCATATCCGCCTGGATGGCGCAATGCGCGATCCCAAGCACAAGGTCTGGGGCGGGGAAGTGGTCAGCATGGAGGCTCAGCTCGCACCGCAGGACATGGCGGCGCAGGCGGAGGATATCCCGCTCGACATCGTGTTCGAGGACGACACTCTCATTGTCATCAACAAGCCGGTCGGCCTGGTTGTACATCCGGGCAGCGGCAACTGGTCCGGCACCCTGATGAACGCGCTGCTGCATCATGCACCGCATCTGGCGGAAGTACCGCGTGCCGGCATCGTGCACCGGCTCGACAAGGACACCAGCGGTCTGCTGGTGGTGGCCAAGACGCTGACCGCACAGACCTCCTTGGTGCGTCAGTTGCAGGCGCGCACCGTGCGCCGCCATTATCTGGCGCTGGCGCTGGGGCAGGTGCTGCAGGACGGAGTGGTCGATGCACCCATCGGCCGTCACACGCGTGACCGCACGCGCATGGCCGTGGTCGGGGGCGGCCGCGAGGCGCGCACCCACTACGTCATCCAGGAGCGCTTCACGCGCTGCACCCTGCTTGAGTGTCGCCTGGAAACCGGCCGCACCCACCAGATCCGCGTGCATATGGCCAACATTGCCCATCCGCTCGTCGGCGACCAGGTCTATGGCCGCAAGGTCAGCGGCGATGCGCGTCTGGATACCTTTCCGCGTCAGGCACTGCATGCCTGGCGTCTTGCCCTTGAGCATCCGAAAAGCGGTGAGGAAATGGCCTGGGAAACACCGCTGCCGCAAGACTTCAGCGCATTGCTGGTGTCGCTGCGCCATAGCGTTTAGCCGCCGTGACTAGCGATTTTCTGATGCCGGACTGGCCTGCACCCGGGAACGTGCATGCCCGCGTGACGACACGTGCTGGTGGTGCCAGCACCGGACCCTGGCAAGGCCTTAACCTGGCTACTCATGTCGGCGACGATCCTGCCCACGTGGCACTCAATCGCGCCTGGCTGCGCGCCCGCCTGCCGGCTGACCCCTTGTGGCTGGAGCAGGTGCATGGCACCGACTGTGTTGTCGCCGAAAGCGCACGGGCGGGCTGCACGGCTGATGCGAGCGTGAGTTTCGAGCCTTGGCAAATCTGCGCCGTTCTTACTGCGGATTGCCTGCCGGTACTGTTCTGCACCTTGGACGGACAGCAGGTGGGCGCCGCTCATGCCGGCTGGCGCGGCCTCCTGTCCGGCGTCCTGGAAAACACCGTGCGCGCCATGCAGGCGCCGCCGGATCAGATCATGGCCTGGTTCGGCCCGGCCATCGGTGCGCAGGCCTTCGAGGTTGGCGACGAGGTGAGGGCGGCCTTTCTGGCGCACGACACAGCATGCGCCACAGCCTTCGTCGCACACGGCGATAAATGGCTGGCCGATATCTATGCCCTGGCGCGCCTGCGCCTGCAGGACATGGGCCTGCTTTCCGTCTATGGCGGCGGGTTGTGCACAGTCAGCGACGCCGAACGCTTCTATTCCTACCGGCGCGACGGCGCCACCGGGCGCATGGCCAGCCTCATCTGGCGGGAGTAATTTATTTAAATCAATGATTTAAATTTTCCGGGCGGGGCCCGGAAATTATTTTCAGAAAATGCTTGCAAAGTTATTGAGAACGGTTATCATTCCCCTAACGCAATTCCAGTTGCGTTAGGGGTAGTTCTCGCAGCAATGCGAAC
>DATMSM010000025.1:0-3426 GCA_035565355.1 Rhodocyclaceae bacterium | reverse complement strand
TCGGCCGAGCCCAGCGCTTCGCGCGCCTGCAGGCAGCGGCGGCGGATGTCGCTGCGACGCGCGGCGACGTCCTGATCTTTCATGACAGTGTGCATAGCATCGTGATGGGCGAAAACGCAAGACTATACGCAATCGCTACCGCACGGGCGAGGGCTCAGGCGGCGGCGCGTTCGTGCAGGAAGGAGAGCAGATCCTCAGCCGGCATGGGCCGCGCGTAATGATAGCCCTGCGCTTCGTCGCAGCCGTGGCTTCTCAGCATGATGGCCTGTTCGGCGGTTTCTACACCTTCGGCGATCACCCGCAGATGCAGCAACTTGGCCATCTGGACGATGATGCCCACGATGGCGGCGTCACGTTCGCGCAGCAGCGCACCGCGGACGAAGGCTTGGTCTATCTTCAGCTTGTTTACCGAAAATCGCGTCAGGTAGGCGAGCGAAGAATAGCCGGTGCCGAAATCGTCGATCGACAGCTGTACGCCGAGCTCGCGCAGCTCACTCAGCACCTTGAGCATGCGCTCGGCACCATCCATGATGACGCTTTCCGTGACTTCGAGCTCCAGCCAGTGCGGCTCGAGCTGAGCGGCGGCGAGTGCATGGGCGGCCGTGTCGCGCAGTTCCTCGTTGCGGAACTGCAAGGCCGAGATATTCACCGCCACCACGATGGGCGGCAGGCCGGCGAGTTGCCAGGCACGACACTGTCGGCAGGCTTCCTGCAAGGCCCATGCGCCCATATCCACGATCAGCCCGTGTTCCTCGGCGAGCGGGATGAACTGTGCCGGCGATACCAGACCGCGTTCCGGGTGCCGCCAGCGCATCAGTGCCTCGGCGGCCACGATACGCCCGCTGCTCAGGCAAATCTGTGGCTGGTAGTGGAGCTCGAGCTGTCCGCGCGCCAGCGCATGGTGGAGGTCGGCGACCAGCGCGACGCGTTCGGCCACCGCGGCATTCATGGCCGGCTGGTAGAAGCTCATTTGGCCGGTGCCGCGCAACTTTGCATCATGCAGGGCGAGTCCGGCGTTCTGTATCAGTGTTTCCGGCGTTGTTCCGTCCAGGGGGAACAGGCTGATGCCCAGCGCCGCACCGGTGCGAATTTCGCCGACACTCAGCTGTAGCGGCTGACTGAGCATGTCGAGGATGTCTTGCGCCATGATGCCCGCCCGGGCGGCGTCGGCGAGGCCGGGCAGGATCACCGCGAACTCATCCGCGCCGACACGTGCAACGATCTTGCGTTCGTTCGCGATACCGTGCAGGCGCTCGGCAACGCCGCGCAGCACCTCGTCGCCGAGCGCGTGCCCGTGGCTGTCGTTGATGTACTTGAGTCCGGTGACATCCAGATAGAGGATGGCCGCAGGCTGCCTCTCATCCCGCAACAAGTTCTGCAGCAAATGTTCGAGCAGTCTGCGGTTGGGCAGGCCGGTAAGACTGTCGTAGTTGGAAAGGCGATGGATATGTTCGCTGTGCTGGCGCTGAATGCTGATGTCGCTGACGATGCCGATGAGGCGATAAGGTCGTCCGTCGCCATCTCGCAGCAGATAGGTGCGGTCGCGGACCCAGTGTGCATTTCCGTCGGGATGGACGATGCGGTATTCGAGCTCGGCCCAACCATGGTTGTTGAGCAGATCAGCCTTGGCGGCGACGCTGGCGCGATCCTCCGCGTGTACGCAGTTCAGCCAGTAGCTGCCGTCCCGCATGAAAACCTCGGCCTTGACACCGTAGACGCGTTCGATCGCGGGGCTGAGGAAAAGATAGGGACCGCCATTGATCTCGCGCATCCACACGGCATCCTCGAGAACCTCGAGCAGTTGAGCCTGGGCGGAGCGATTGGCGGCGAGTTCGGACAGCAGGCGCTGCTGCTTGAGCAGTTGCTTGCGCAGCTTGACCATGGCCGAGCGTACCAGCAGGAACAGCATGCCGGCGGTGACAGCGACGAAGCACCAGCCTTTCCAGGTCTGTATCAGGACGTAGCTGTCGTGGTCGCTGACGAAAAAATCGACGACCCGGTCGGATAGTACGATCCACACGGCCGCGACGACCAGGTAGACGAGAGCGACCTTGAGTGCAGGGAGCAGAATCCGGCTTGGCATGGGTGACCCTGAAGGATGGCTTCCGCAGTATAGGCTTCCCGCCCCGCGCCGGGGACGGGTGTGGCTGGCATGCGACACGCGACCTCCGCTCGGCAAGGGTTTCCGGGGCTTCCGCGCCGCTTCTTTCGGGGCGGGCAAAGACGCCGCCTGTGCTAATCTGACGGCATGAAACTCCGCTTCACTTGCCGTCGGCTGCTGTGCCGTATTTCCCTGCTGCTTCTGCCTCTGACGGCCATCGCCGCACCCGGCGACGAGGCCTTCCTGCAGGCTCGCGACGCCTTTGCCAAGGGCGACCGCATCAAGCTCGCGCGGGCCATCGACAATCTGAAAGGTCACGAACTGCGCGTCTGGGCTGAGTACTACCAGCTACGCCAGTTGCTCGAAGAGGATGCCAGCGGTGTAGCCGACTTCATTGAACGCGAGAGCGGCAGCCTTGCCGCCGAGCGCTTGCGCAGCGATTGGATCAAGTCCGTCGGCAAGCGCGGCCAGTGGACGCTGGTGGCGCGGGAATATCCCAAGCTGCAGCAGCCCGATCTCGAAGCCCAGTGCTACGGCCTGCAGGCGCGCCTGCAGCGCGAAGATCCGGCTGCCCTGAACGATGCGCGCACGATCTGGTTTGGTAGCGCGGATCTGCCCGAGCCCTGCCGTCCGGTCGTCGACGCGCTGGTGGCGGCGAAGAGGCTCAATACCGACGACATCTGGGAGCGCATCCGCCGCCAGCTTGAAGTCAAGAAGCCGCAGCAGGCCCTGCAGGCCGCGCGCTATCTGCCGGAGGCGCAGATGCCGGATGCGCGCGCACTGGATGCCGCGACCGATAATCCCATGCGCTTTCTGGCGCGCCTGCCCAACAAGTACCTGGCCGAGGCGCGCAATCAGCGCGAACAGCGCGAAACGTTGCTGTATGCCGTCGCCCGCGTGGCCGTGAATGATCCGGAAGCTGCTGCCGCCCAGTATGAAAAAATTACACCCTTCCTTTCCGATATTGATCGCGCTTACGGCTGGGGCCTGATTGCCTGGCCGGCCGCGCGCAAGCATATGCCGCAGGCGCTGGGTTGGTTTGCCCAGACCGAGGGCGCGACCCTGTCCGAAGAACAGCTCGCCTGGTGGGTGCGCGCTGCGCTGCGTGCCGGCGACTGGGCCACGGTGCGGCGTGTCATCCAGCGCATGCCGGCGTCGCTGGCGGCCCAGCCCGACTGGATCTACTGGAACGGCCGCGCCCAGGCCGCGCTGGGCAAAACGGCCGAGGCCCAGACCCAATACCAGCGCATTGCGGGCCAGCCCAGTTTCTATGGCAGCCTGGCAGCGGAGGAACTCGGCCAGCCCATCGCGCCGCCGCCCCGTGC
>DATMSM010000024.1:0-12052 GCA_035565355.1 Rhodocyclaceae bacterium | reverse complement strand
GCTCTGGCGCCGGCCGCTGCCGCCACCGAAAATATCGCCCAGCACCTCGCCCAGTCCGCCGCCGCCATTGTCGGCCTTGGGCGAGGACGGGGTGGGTGCCCGTGCGCTCCTGCCTGCGGCTTTAGCGCCGGCTTCTTCTTGCGCCGGCTGGCTTTTGAGCTTTTCGTAGGCCGATTCGCGATCCACTGCCTTTTCATAGTGACCGAACAGCAGCGAACCCTTGATGGCGCTGGCCTTCTCTTCCGCCGTCAACGGGCCGATGCGCGAAGCCGGCGGCAGGATGAAGGCGCGCTCGACAATGCAGGGGCGGCCGTGGTCGTCGAGGAAGGACACCAGCGCCTCGCCGACACCGAGTTCGGTGATGGCAGTCTCGGCATCCACCTTGGGATTGGCGCGCAGGGTCTCCGCTGCCGCCTTGACCGCCTTCTGGTCGCGCGGCGTGAAGGCGCGCAGTGCATGCTGGACGCGATTGCCGAGCTGGCCCAGGATCTTGTCCGGAATATCGAGCGGGTTCTGCGTGACGAAGAACACGCCTACGCCTTTGGAGCGGATCAGGCGCACGACCTGTTCAACCTTCTCCAGCAGCGCCGGCGGTGCATCGTTGAAGAGCAGGTGGGCTTCGTCGAAGAAGAACACGAGCTTCGGCTTGTCCAGATCGCCGGCCTCGGGCAGCTGTTCGAACAGTTCGGCCAGCAGCCACAGCAGAAAGGTGGCATAGAGGCGCGGGTTGTTCATCAGCTTCTCGGCCGCCAGGATGTTCACCACGCCGCGGCCGTCGGCACCGGTCTGCATCAGGTCGGCAATATCGAGCATGGGCTCGCCGAAGAACACGTCGCCGCCCTGTTCCTCCAGTTGCAGCAAGCCGCGCTGGATGGCGCCGATGGAGGCGGCCGAGACATTGCCGTAATCGGTGGTGTACTTCTTCGCGTTCTCGCCGACGTGCTGGACCATGGCGCGCAGATCCTTGAGGTCAAGCAGCAGCAGACCCTGGTCGTCGGCGATCTTGAAAACGAGCTGGAGCACGCCCTCCTGGGTGTCGTTGAGGTTGAGCAAGCGACCCAGCAGCAAGGGGCCGAGGTCGGAAATCGTGGCGCGCACCGGATGGCCGCCGCTGCCGAACACATCCCAGAACACCACGCCATTAGCCTTACCTGCCCAGTCGGTGATGCCGAGCTTGTCGAGCCGCTTCTGGAACTTCTCCCCCCCGGCACCTGCGGCGCCAAGCCCCGACAGATCGCCCTTTACATCGGCCATGAACACCGGCACGCCGACCGAGGCCAGTTGTTCGGCCAGGACCTGTAGGGTGACGGTCTTGCCGGTGCCGGTGGCGCCGGTGATCAGTCCGTGGCGATTGGCGAGCGCAGGCAACAGCGTCAGCGTGACATCGTCAAAACGGGCAATTGGCAGCGGTTTGGCCATGTTTAGTCCAGTCGGTGGGGGCGTAAATGAGGGGGTGGCGAATGATAGAATTCTGCCACTCTATTTTTCTCGTATCCAACGAAAACCAAGGAAATTGTTATGGCCGGACATAGTAAATGGGCCAATATCCAGCACCGCAAGGGCCGCCAGGATGAGAAGCGCGGCCGCGTTTTCTCCCGTATCTCCAAGGAAATCACCGTCGCCGCCAAGATGGGCGGCGGTGATCCCAGCTTCAATCCGCGCCTGCGCATGGCCGTGGACAAGGGCAAGAGCGTGAATATGCCGGCCGACAATGTCGACCGAGCCATCAAGAAAGGGACGGGGGAGCTTGAAGGCGTCGATTACGTTGAAATCCGCTATGAAGGCTACGGCATCGGCGGTGCTGCAGTCATCGTGGATTGCCTGACCGACAATAAGACCCGCACCGTCGCCGAGGTTCGCCACGCATTCAACAAGCATGGCGGCAATATGGGGACCGATGGTTGCGTGGCCTTCATGTTCGACCACATCGGCCAGTTTCTGTTTGCGCCCGGCACCAATGAGGATGCGCTGATGGAAGCCGCGCTGGAAGCCGGCGCCGACGATGTCACGACCAACGAGGACGGTTCCATCGAAGTCATCAGCAGTTTTACCGAGTACCTGTCGGTGAAGGAAGCGCTCGAAAAGGCCGGCTTCAAGGCGGAAGTGTCGGAGGTGACGATGCGCCCGCAAAACGAAATCACCCTGACCGGCGAAGATGCAATAAAGATGCAAAAGTTGCTCGATGCAATTGAGGATCTCGACGACGTGCAGGATGTGTATACCTCAGCGCTGATCGAAGAGTAAGTTCACAGTGACCGTCACGCGCATTCTCGGCATAGACCCTGGCCTGCGCGTGACCGGGTTTGGTGTCATAGAGGCACGCGGCAGCAAGCTCAGCTACGTCGCCAGCGGCGTCATCAAGACGCCGGGCGACGAGAACCTGCCGGAGCGCATCAAGGTCATTCTCGACGGCATCGCCGAAGTCGTGCAAACCTATGCACCGAATCAGGCGGCGATCGAAAAGGTCTTCGTCAACGTCAATCCGCAATCCACGCTGCTGCTCGGGCAGGCGCGTGGCGCCGCCATCAGCGCGCTGGTGCTGGCCGGTCTGCCGGTGTCCGAATACACCGCGCTGCAGGTCAAGCAAGCCGTAGTCGGGCATGGCAAGGCCGCCAAGGAGCAGGTCCAGGCCATGATCGTGCGCCTCTTGTCCCTGCCGGGCGAGCCCTCTGCCGATGCCGCCGATGCGCTGGCCTGCGCGATTGCCCATGCGCATGGCGGACAAGGCCTGGGCCAGCTCGCCACCGCCGGTCGCCGCGTGCGCGGCGGGCGACTGATTGACTGACGAGCAAGCGCCACCGCGAACCGCCAAGGCAGCAGGAACACCAAGACTCACCCGGGAAAACCTTGTTTGACGTTGGATGGTTTGGCTTTTCTTTGTGTAACTTCGTGTCCTGGGTATTTTGGTGGCAGGCACCTGAACCTGATTTTCTAAGGAAATAACCTTGATCGGACGCATCAGCGGCATTCTTGCCGAGAAAAACCCGCCGCAAATCCTCGTCGACGTGGGTGGCGTTGGCTATGAAGTTGACGTGCCTATGAGCAGCTTCTACAACTTGCCCAATATCGGCGACAAGGTGACGCTGCTGACCGAGTTCATCGTGCGCGAGGACGCGCAATTGCTGTTCGGCTTCCTGACGCATGACGAACGCATGACCTTCCGCCAGTTGCTCAAGGTGTCGGGCGTCGGTGCGCGCACCGCGCTGGCGGTGCTATCCGGTATGTCGGTGGCCGATCTTGCGCACGCCGTAGCCATGCAGGAGGTCGGCCGTCTGACCAAGGTGCCGGGCATAGGCAAGAAGACGGCAGAGCGTCTGCTGCTGGAACTCAAGGACAAGCTGCCGAAGGCGCCGGGCGTCGCGGCCGGCGGCAATGCGCCGATGTATGTGCCGAACACTACCGGCGATATTCTCAACGCGCTGATGGCCTTGGGCTACAACGAGCGCGAAGCCTTGTCGGCGATGAAGGGGCTGCCCGAAGATGTAACAGTAAGTGAGGGTATCCGTCAGGCGCTCAAGCTGCTGGGCAAGGGCTGATAGACTTGCAGGCCATGGCGATCCAGACCGATCAATTTGCCGAGCGCGTTATTTCCGCGGCTCCTGCATCCTCTCAAGAGGAAGCCCTCGAACGCGCCCTGCGCCCCAAGAAACTGGCCGAATACGTCGGCCAGCAGAAGGTGCGCGGCCAGCTTGAAATCTTCATCGAGGCAGCCAAGAAGCGCAAGGAATCGCTGGACCATGTGCTTCTGTTCGGCCCGCCGGGTCTGGGCAAGACCACGCTGGCGCATATCATTGCGCACGAGATGGGCGTTAACCTGCGTCAGACCTCCGGCCCGGTGCTGGAACGTGCCGGCGACCTCGCCGCCATCCTGACCAATCTCGAGCCGCACGATGTCTTGTTCATCGACGAGATCCATCGTCTCTCGCCCGTGGTCGAGGAAATCCTTTACCCGGCGCTCGAAGATTTTCAGATCGACATCATGATCGGCGAAGGGCCCTCGGCCCGCTCGGTCAAGCTCGATCTGCCGCCTTTCACGCTGGTCGGCGCGACAACGCGCGCCGGCATGCTGACCAATCCGTTGCGCGACCGTTTCGGCATTGTTTCGCGGCTTGAGTTTTATACCCCGGATGAGCTGGCCTTGATCGTCAGCCGCTCGGCGGGCCTGCTTAATTGCGCCATCGCCGATGAGGGCGCGACCGAGATCGCCAGACGCTCGCGCGGCACGCCGCGCATCGCCAACCGCCTGCTGCGCCGCGTGCGCGACTTTGCTGAGGTCAAATCCGACGGCAGGGTGACGCAGGCGGTAGCCGATTCTGCCCTGGCCATGCTCGACGTCGATCACCTCGGCCTCGACCTGATGGACCGTAAGCTCTTGTCGGCCGTGCTGGAGAAGTTCGGCGGCGGGCCGGTGGGCGTGGACAATCTTGCCGCTGCCATCGGTGAAGCGCGTGACACCATCGAGGATGTACTCGAGCCCTATCTGATTCAGCAAGGCTATTTGCAGCGCACGCCGCGCGGACGCATCGCCACCCCGTCGATCTGGCGCCATTTCGGTCTGGCTGCGCCCAAGGACCCGAATGGCGAGCTGTGGAAGGATCCGGTTTGAGCGAGTTTTGTCTGCCGGTCCGCGTCTATTACGAAGATACGGATGCCGCCGGCGTCGTGTACTACGCCAATTACCTGCGCTTTATCGAAAGGGCGCGTACCGACTGGTTGCGTACACTGGGTGTGGATCAGGGCGCGCTGATGCAAAGCCATGGCATTGCGTTTGCAGTGCGTGCGCTGGAGGCGGACTATTTCAAGCCGGGTCGGCTCGACGATGAACTCATGGTGCGCAGCACGCTCGAAGAGGTGGGGCGGGCGCAGGTGGTGTTCCGTCAGAACGTGATGCGTGGCGAGGAGTTGCTGTTTTCGGCGCGGGTGCGTGTGGTCAGTTTTGATCCGGCCACTGCGCGGGCCGCGGCGATACCCAAGGCGGTACAGGAAAAATTCAAGGAAATGCTGAGTGAGCGTAGCGAGCGGGTGGAGGGCAAGGCGCCCGGAGCGGAGCAACCGGAATGTACTTGAGTACATGAGGATTGTGAGCACCGCGCAACGCCGCCATACATCTGCGCAGTAGCTTAGTCAGTATTTCCAATACATTGGAGAAGGTTGCTTCATGAACGTTACACAGGATCTGTCCATTCTCGAGCTGGTCATGCACGCCAGTCTCGTGGTCAAGCTGGTCATGCTGCTGTTGCTGGCCGTTTCCTTCATGTCGTGGTACTGGATCTTCCGCAAGGGTTTTGCGATCCGCGATTGCCGCAATCGCACCAATCAGTTTGAGCGCGAGTTCTGGAGCGGCGGCGATCTTAATACCCTGTATCAGAGCGCGGTGAACAACCGCCATAGTACTGGCGCCATGGAGCGCATCTTCGAAGCCGGTTATCGCGAGTTCACCAAGCTGCGTACGCAGCGCGCACTCGATGCCGCCACCACCATTGATGGTGCCCGTCGCGCCATGCGTGCCACCTATCAGCGTGAGATCGACGATCTGGAGGCGCATCTGGCCTTCCTCGCCTCGGTCGGTTCGGTCTCGCCTTATGTCGGCCTGTTCGGCACGGTATGGGGCATCATGCACGCCTTCCGCGGTCTATCGTCGATGGCGACTGCAACACTGGCGGCGGTTGCTCCGGGGATTGCTGAAGCCCTGGTGGCGACGGCCATCGGCCTGTTTGCGGCGATTCCTGCCGTAGTCGCCTACAACCGTTTCGCTCACGACGTGGATCGCATCTCGGTGCGTTTCGAGAGCTTCATGGAAGAGTTCTCGAACATTCTGCAGCGCCAGATGAAGTAGGGCGGGTGAGCCTGTATGCCGAGAAATAAACGCCAGCTCATGAACCAGATCAACGTCGTGCCGTATATCGACGTGATGCTGGTCCTGCTCATCATCTTCATGGTGACTGCGCCGATGATTCAGCCGGGCAATGTGGAATTGCCCAGCGTAGGTAAGTCCGCCCAGCCGCCGGTGGCGCCGCTCGAAATCACGGTCAAGGCCGACGGCACGCTGACGCTGCGTGATCGCAGCAGCAATAGCAGCGAGGACGAACTCAGCAAGGGCGAGCTGGCGCAGCGCGTGCGCGCGGCGCAGAAGAAAAATCCTGAGCAGGCGGTGCTGATTGCAGGCGACAAGAACGTCCGTTACGAGGCGGTGCTCGGCATCATGGATGAGCTGCAGCGCCAGCAAGTGGCCAAGATCGGTTTGCTGGTGCAGCCGGGAAAGCCGCAGTAAGGATTTGAGCGGATGGTAGTCGAGGCTCAGGAACCCCATTCCCCCGTCGCCAAGCCGGGCCAGAAGGCCGCTGCCGTGCTGGCGGTGGCCGTGCATGTGCTGCTGGCGCTATTCCTGATCTATGGCATACGCTGGCAAAGCAGCATGCCCTCTGCGGTCGAGGTGGAACTGGTGAGCAATGTGCCCAGTCCAGCGCCACAGAAAAAGCAGGAGCCGGTCAAGGAACCGGAGCCCAAGCCGGAGCCGCCCAAGCCCAAGGTCGAGCCCAAGCCCGAACCGGTCAAGCCGCCGGTGAAGCCGGATATCGCGGTCAAGGACAAGGAAAAGCCCAAGCCCGAGAAGAGACCCGACCCCAAGCCGACCTTCGATCCGATCAAGGACGCCCTGGAAAAGGAAAAGCTTCAGAACCAGCGTAACCAGATGAACAAGGCGCTGGAGCAGGAACTCTCGCAGATGCAGGCCAAACCGCCTTCGGGAAGCAAGAGCACGGCCGACTATCAGGGGCGCATCGCCGGCAAAATACGCGGCAACCTGATGGTGCCGCCCGGCATTAGCGGGAACCCGGAGGCCCGGTTCCTGGTCACTCAATTGCCTTCCGGTGAGGTTGTGGAGGTCAGGTTGAAACGCTCGTCCGGCGTCAAGGCGCTGGACGACGCAATCGAACGGGCTATTTACAAATCCAGCCCTTTGCCCAAACCTGAGCGGCCAGCCGATTTCGAGCGAGAGTTGGACCTCAAGTTCAAGCCGCTGGACCCGTCTGGCGCTTATTGACCCCTTGCCTCATGCCGTATCAATGAGCCGTATAATCATCAAATGAACAGACTTATGCGTATTTCATTTCGCTCCCTGATTTTTTCGGCAGCGCTGGCTTCCGGCCTCGCTCACGCTCAGCTGTCGGTAGAAATCATTGGTGCCGGTGCCAATCGCATTCCGGTTGCGATTGCCGACTTCCCCGGCGAACGCATCGTTTCGCAGGCGTTGACGTCGGTGATCCGCAATGACCTCGACCGCAGCGGCCTGTTCCGCATGATCGACGCCAACGGCAATGCGATTCAGGAAAACGCGGCGATTGCCTATGGCGACTGGAAGAGCCGCGGAGCCGACGCACTCGCCGTCGGGCAGGTCTTCCCCAGTGGCGATGGCCGCTATGAAACCCGCTTCCGCCTCTACGACACGCAAAAGCAGGCGCAGCTCGGCAGCGGCGCACTGGCGCATACCTCGTCGCAACTGCGCTCCACCGGTCACCGCATTGCCGACTTCATCTACGAGAAGCTGACCGGCGAGCCTGGCGTGTTCTCGACGCGTATCGCCTATGTGGTCAAGAGCGCGGGGCGCTTTGAGTTGCAGATCGCCGATGCCGACGGCGGCAATGCGCAGACAGCTTTTGCTTCCTCCGAGCCCATCATCTCGCCGACCTGGGCGCCGGACGGCAATCGCATCGCCTATGTTTCCTTCCAGACCAAGAAGCCGGTGATCTACGTGCACGATCTGGCTGCCGGTCGTCGTCATGTCGCTGCCAACTTCAAGGGCTCCAACTCGGCGCCGGCCTGGTCGCCCGATGGCCGGCGCCTTGCGGTGGTGCTGACCAAGGACGGCAATTCCCAGCTTTATATCCTCAATGCCGACGGTAGCGGCGCAAGTCGTCTGGCCAGCTCCGCCGGCATCGATACCGAGCCGCATTTTTCGCCCGACGGCAGCTATATCTACTTCACTTCGGATCGCGGCGGTAGCCCGCAGATCTATCGCATTCCGTCCAGCGGCGGCGCCGTCCAGCGTGTGACCTTCGAGGGTAACTACAACACCTCGCCGCGCCTGTCGCCGGATGGCAAGAGCATGGCTTACGTGGCCCGCAATAGCGGTCGCTTCCAGCTTGCCGTGATGGATCTGGCCAGCAAGCAAATACAAATTCTTACAGACTCGTCCAAGGACGAATCGCCCAGCTTCGCGCCGAACGGGCGCATGATTCTGTACGCAACCGAAATCGGTGGCCGCGGCGTGCTCGCGGCCGTTTCCAGCGACGGTCGCGTCAAGCTGCGTCTGCCCTCGGCAGCCGGCGATGTGCGCGAACCGGCCTGGGGCCCTTTTGCAAAGTAAGCCTTTCCCTCAACACCCTTAATTCAACGTTGGAGTTTTATCATGCGCCGCCTTTTCGCCATTCTCAGCCTGACCCTGCTTGCCGCCTGCTCCTCGCAGCCGCCTGCCCCCGAGCAGAACGCTTCGGGTGTCGAAGATCGCAGCGGGCGTGACGTCATCAACCCCGTCGATTCCGCTGGCATGTACAACCCCGCCCGCCTCAAGGACCCGAAGAGCTCGCTCTCCAAGCGTGAAATCTACTTCGACCTTGACAGCTACGCGATCCGCTCCGAGTTCAAGCCGCTGCTCGAACAGCACGCCAAGTTCCTGCAGGCCAACGGCAAGTACCGTATGCTGATCCAAGGCAATGCCGATGAACGCGGCAGCCGCGAGTACAACCTGGCCCTGGGTCAGAAGCGTGCCGAGGCCGTCAAGAAGGCCCTGCAACTGCTGGGTGCGAACGAAGCACAAGTCGAAGCCGTCAGCCTGGGCAAGGAAAAGCCGCGCTGTACCGAGGCTACCGAAGAGTGCTGGGCGCAGAATCGTCGCGCCGACATTCTCTACACCGGCGAGTTCTAAGCAATGATGGGCCGTTTCCAACTGCGCGCTGGCGTCAGCCTGCGCGCTGCTTCGGCTGCTTGCTTGCTGGCCTTGGGCATTCCTGCACATGCAGCATTGTTTGACGACACCGAGGCGCGTACTCGTATCGAAAAGCTGCGTGTCGAGATGACCGCCATGCAGCAGTCGGTGGATACGGCCAGCAAGAACCAGCTTGATTTTGCCAACCAGCTCGAAGCACTGCGCTCCGAGCTGGCCAAGCTGCGCGGGCAGTTGGAAGTTCTGGCCAATGACGTCGATACGACGCAGAAGCGCCAGAAGGACTTCTATGTCGACTTGGACACGCGTTTGCGCAAGCTGGAACCGGTCTCGGCGAGCGCAGCACCGGCCGCCGATGCGGGCCTCCCCAGCGGCGAGGCAACCGGCTCGAAGACGGCGCTGGACGAAAACGCCGCGACCCGCGATTACGAAGTCGCGCTCGGTTTCGTGCGCGCTGGCCGCTATCGCGATGCGGTGAATGCTTTTGCAGCTTTCAATCGCACCCATGTCGGCAGCGTGCGCCAACCCAGCGCCCACTACTGGCAGGCTTCCAGCCATTACCAGTTGCGCGAGTTCGCCAAGGCGGCCGATCAGTACGCCCGTGTTGTGGCTAGTTGGCCGAGTGACCCCAAGGCGCCGGACGCCATGCTGGGGCAGGCGAACGCCCAGCTCGATGCCGGCGACAGCAAGGCCGGACACAAGACCCTGGAAGCTTTGATTCAGCAGTATCCCAAGAGCTCCGCGGCCCAAACCGCACAGCAGCGTCTCAAGAAAAAGTAATACGGCTCAGGCCGCAATTTCAGGTAGTACGTCATGGCCGAACCACGGCTGCGCATTAGCGAAATCTTTCATTCCGTTCAGGGCGAGTCCACGCGCATCGGGCTGCCCACGGTCTTTATCCGCCTCACCGGCTGCCCCTTGCGCTGCGTCTGGTGCGATACCGAGTACGCTTTTACTGGCGGCGAGATGATGTCACTCTCCGAAGTGCTGGCAAAGGTTGAGGAGTTTTCCTGTAAGACCGTCTGCGTGAGCGGCGGCGAACCGCTTGCACAGAAAGCCTGCATCGATTTGCTGGCCGCCCTCTGCGATGCTGGCTATTCGGTGTCGCTGGAAACCAGCGGCGCACTCGATATCGAAGAAGTCGATGCGCGCGTCTCGCGCATCATGGATCTGAAGGCGCCCGACTCTGGCGAGTCCAGCAAGAACCGCTGGGAAAATATTGCGCTGCTTAGCGCGCACGATGAGATCAAGTTTGTACTGGCCTCGGAAGCCGATTACGCCTGGGCGGTGGATGTGCTCAAGCGCGAACACCTTGCCGACCGTTGTACCGTTCTGTTCTCGCCGGTGCAGGGCCAGCTCTCGCCTGCCACGCTGGCGGAGTGGGTGGTGCGCGATCACCTCCCGGTACGCTTCCAGTTGCAACTGCACAAAGTGTTGTGGGGTAGCGAACGTGCCCGTTGAGATGAGCGAAAACGTGGGCGCCCCGGCGGTTGTCCTCCTTTCCGGTGGGCTGGACTCGGCCACAGTGCTGGCCATGGCGCGTGCGCAGGGTTTTGTGTGCCACTGCCTCTCATTCGACTACGGCCAACGTCACCGGGTCGAGCTGCAGGCTGCCGACAACGTCGCCGCTGCGCTGGGCGCGGCGTCGCACCGCACCCTGAAACTCGATCTCGGACAGCTGGGTGGCTCGGCGCTGACAGACACTTCCATTGCCGTGCCCACGGAAGGTGTGCAACCCGGAATCCCCGTCACCTATGTACCGGCGCGCAATACCGTGATGTTGTCGCTGGCGCTGGCGTGGGCGGAAATCCTTTGTGCGCAGGATATTTTTGTCGGCGTCAATGCGGTCGACTACTCGGGCTATCCCGATTGTCGCCCGGAGTACATCGCAGCTTTCGAGCATATGGCGAATCTCGCCACCAAGGCGGGTGTCGAAGGCGGCAGCTTGCGCATTCATGCGCCGCTGATCGATCTTTCCAAAGCACAAATCGTTACCGCAGGCACGCAGCTTGGTGTGCCGTATGCAATGACGGTGTCGTGTTATCAGGCCGATGCGGAAGCCCGTGCCTGCGGCGTTTGCGACTCGTGCCGATTGCGTCGCGAAGGTTTTTCCGCAGCCGGTCTTGCCGATCCGACGCGCTATCAGGCGAGTTGAAGCGGTGACGAAACGCGTGCGATAAAAAACATGATGCGCTTGCGCGATTTTTGTTTGACACACAAGATTTGCATCGCCTATAATTTCGGCCTTTCCTGCTCGGCGGGTCGTTAGCTCAGTCGGTAGAGCAGCGGACTTTTAATCCGTTGGTCGCGTGTTCGAGTCACGCACGACCCACCACCGACTGAAAAATGTGGTTATAATGACGGGCTTCGCAGTAAGGCAGTAAAGTTTGGGTTGTTAGCTCAGTTGGTAGAGCAGCGGACTCTTAATCCGTAGGTCGAAAGTTCGAATCTTTCACAACCCACCAGAATTTTTGAAAGCCTGGCCCGACCGGCCAGGCTTTTTTGTTGTACCGGGTTTAGTGCTTCGGTTTTGTTTGTGATTTTTGTGTTGTTGTTGGTTCTTGCATTGACAAGGCGATCGAAATCACAAATAATCCGAGGTTCAGCTGGAGGGATTCCCGAGCGGTCAAAGGGATCAGACTGTAAATCTGACGGCTCTGCCTTCGAAGGTTCGAATCCTTCTCCCTCCACCAGCGGTTTTGCAGTTCGGAGTGCGGCAGGATTTTTGCCGGTAGGTGAAGGCGGGTGTAGCTCAATGGTAGAGCTGAAGCCTTCCAAGCTTAAGACGAGGGTTCGATTCCCTTCACCCGCTCCAGTAGTTTTGTTGTACCTCAGTGCCCTTGTAGCTCAGTGGTAGAGCACTCCCTTGGTAAGGGAGAGGCCACGTGTTCAATCCACGTCAAGGGCACCACAGAATTCGTTGTTTCTTTAATTGTTCTTTGATCAATTTGACCGGTTGGAGTGATTTGACATGGCAAAAGGTAAATTTGAGCGTACCAAGCCGCACGTGAACGTGGGCACGATTGGTCACGTTGACCACGGCAAGACGACGCTGACGGCGGCGATTGCGACGGTGCTGTCGAAGAAGTTTGGTGGCGAAGCCAAGGGCTA
>DATMSM010000023.1:0-16886 GCA_035565355.1 Rhodocyclaceae bacterium | reverse complement strand
CGAAGGAGCCGCGCTGACCGCTGACCGGGTCGACGATGACGCCGAAGCTGACCTCGGCGAAGATCGATTCGCCGGCCTTGTTCAGGGCCTTGGTCCGCGTCGGCTTGCCGCCATGCTTGGTGGTGCCAGCCGCGATGGCGGCATGAAAGCCGCGCCAATGCGGCTCGCGCAGGCGTTCCGGGATGATGATGTCCAGGCTCTGGCCGATGGCTTCGGCCTGGCTGAAGCCGAACATTTCTTCGGACGCGTGGTTCCAGACGCGAATGATACCTTCGGCATCGGCATAGATCACGGCTTCGCTGGTTTGCTCGACCATGGCCTGATAGGGCAGGGCTTGTTCTGACATTTCATGCTCCTCACATAGAGTCTTAATTGTGGCATTTAATCTGCATCATTTTCATTGATGTGGATTAATTGTGCTTTTGTACCGAAAAATCATTGCGCTAGCCAGAGATACCGGTTTTCGCCGATAATTTAGTGCTTTCGCAGCGCCTTCCCGGAATCCTGTCCATGTCTACCGCCCCTGTCAGCGCCGCCACCCTGGCTCGCGTTCCTGATTTCGTTTTCAATCCGATGACTTGCGCGATTCGCGCCTTGGCCATGGATGCCGTGCAGAAGGCCAATTCCGGCCACCCCGGCGCGCCCATGGGCATGGCCGAAATTGCCGAAGTGCTGTGGAATCGTCATCTGCGCCACAACCCGCAGAATCCGAACTGGGCCGACCGCGACCGCTTTGTGCTGTCCAACGGTCACGGCTCCATGCTGATCTATGCGCTGCTGCACCTGACCGGCTACGACCTGGGCATCGAGGATCTCAAGCAGTTCCGCCAGCTGCACAGCCGGACTCCGGGCCACCCCGAGTACGGCTACGCTCCCGGCATCGAGACGACTACCGGCCCGCTCGGTCAGGGCATCACCAATGCCGTAGGTTTCGCACTGGCCGAAAAGCTGCTGGCCGCCGAGTTTAACCAGCCCGGTCACGCCATCGTCGATCACCACACCTATGTCTTCCTCGGCGACGGCTGCCTGATGGAAGGCATTTCGCATGAAGCCTGTTCGCTGGCCGGCACCCTGGGCCTGGGCAAGCTGATTGCCTTCTATGACGACAACGGCATTTCCATCGACGGTCATGTCGAAGGCTGGTTTACCGACGACACGCCCAAGCGCTTTGAAGCCTACGGCTGGCACGTGGTGCCGAATGTGAACGGCCACGACAGCAAGGCTATCGAAGCCGCATTGCTGGAAGCCAAAAAGGTCACCGACAAGCCGTCCATGATCTGCTGCAAGACCGTCATTGGTTTCGGCTCGCCCAACAAGGCCGGTGGTCACGATGTGCATGGCGCCCCGCTGGGCGCCGAGGAAATCGACGCCGCGCGCAAATTCATCGGCTGGTCGCATGCGCCGTTCGAGATCCCCGCCGACATCTATGCCGCGTGGGACGCCAAGGAAAAGGGCGCCGTTCTTGAAAAGCAGTGGAACGAAAAGTTCGCTGCCTACGCTGCTGCCTTCCCTGAACTGGCCGCTGAATTCACGCGCCGCATGGCCGGTGATCTGCCGGCGAACTGGTCGGCCAATGTTGATGCCGCTATCGCCAAGGTTGCCGAAAAGGCCGAGACCATTGCCACGCGTAAGGCCTCGCAAAACAGCATCAACGCACTCGCGCCGGGCTTGCCCGAGTTGCTGGGCGGTTCGGCTGACCTGGCCGGCTCCAACCTGACCCTGTGGTCGGGCTCCAAGTCGATAAGCAAGACCGAGGGCGGTAACTACATCCACTACGGCGTGCGCGAATTCGGCATGGTGGCCATCGCCAACGGCCTCTCGCTGCACGGCGGCCTGATTCCCTACACCGCCACCTTCCTGATGTTCTCGGAGTACGCGCGCAATGCGCTGCGCATGGCGGCGCTGATGAAGGTGCGCCAGATCTGCGTGTTCACGCACGACTCCATCGGCCTCGGCGAAGACGGTCCGACCCACCAGCCAGTGGAGCAGACCGCGACCCTGCGCATGATGCCGAACATGGACGTCTGGCGCCCCAACGACACCATGGAGACGCTGGTGGCCTGGGCGTATTCGATTGAGCGCAAGGACGGCCCCTCCTCGCTGTGCCTGTCGCGCCAGAACCTGGCCTATGTGCCGCGTACGGCCGAGCAGGTCGCCGCGATCCGCAAGGGCGGCTATGTGTTGTCCGATGCGGCAAACCCGCAGGCGGTGATCATCGCCACCGGCTCCGAAGTCGAGCTGGCCATGAAGGCGCAGGCCAAGCTGGCCGAGGAAGGCATTGCCGTGCGCGTGGTGTCCATGCCCTCGACCAATGTCTTCGATCGTCAGGACAAGGCCTGGCAGGAAAGCGTGCTGCCGCGTGGCGTCGTGCGTATCGCCGTCGAAGCCGGCGTTACCGACGGCTGGCGCAAGTATGTGGGCCTCGAAGGCGCGGTGGTCGGCATCGACCGTTTCGGCGAATCGGCGCCGGCCGGTCAGCTGTTCAAGGAATTCGGATTTACCGTCGACAACGTGGTGACGACGGTCAAGTCGGTTTTGTAATCAAGCGGCAAGCAGAATAATCAGCGGAGACAAAGAATGGCTATCAAGGTCGGCATCAACGGTTTCGGTCGCATCGGTCGCATGGCGTTTCGCGCCATCGCCAATGAAGCCGAGTTTGCGGATATGGAAGTGGTCGGCATCAACGATCTGCTCGATCCGGATTACCTGGCCTATATGCTCAAGTACGACTCCGTGCATGGCCGTCTCACCGACGACATCGCCGTCGAAGGCAGCAACCTGGTGTTCAACGGCCGCAAGATTCGCCTGACCGCCGAGAAGGACCCGGCCAACCTCAAGTGGGGCGAAATCGATGTGGATGTGGTGATCGAGTCCACCGGCTTGTTCCTGACTGAAGAAGCCTGTCAGAAGCACATTGCCGCCGGCGCCAGGAAGGTAGTCCAATCGGCCCCGTCCAAGGATGACACGCCGATGTTTGTGTATGGTGTGAACCATGACAAGTACGCGGGTCAGAAAATCGTGTCCGCCGCCTCCTGTACCACCAACTGCTTGGCTCCGGTCGCCAAGGTGCTGCACGACAATTTCGGCATCAAGCGCGGCCTGATGAGCACCGTGCACGCTGCCACCGCCTCGCAGAAGACTGTGGACGGCCCGTCCTCCAAGGACTGGCGCGGCGGCCGCGGTATTCTGGAAAACATCATCCCGTCCTCGACCGGCGCCGCCAAGGCTGTCGGCAAGGTGATTCCAGAGCTGAACAAGAAGCTCACCGGCATGTCCTTCCGCGTGCCGACCTCCGATGTGTCGGTGGTCGACCTGACCGTCGAGCTGGAGAAGGGCGCGTCCTACGAAACCATCTGCCAGACCATCAAGGCCGCTTCCGAAGGCGAACTCAAGGGCGTGCTCGGCTACACCGAGGATGCCGTCGTCGCCACCGATTTCCGCGGCTGCTCGCTGCCGTCCATCTTCGATGCCAAGGCCGGCATCGCGCTTGACGATACCTTCGTCAAGCTGGTGGTCTGGTACGACAACGAATATGGCTATACCTGCAATATGCTGAACTTCGTCCGCCACGTTGCCCAGTAAAGACATGAATTTCAAAAAGCTCACCGATCTCGACCTCAAGGGCAAGCGCGTTTTCATTCGCGCCGACCTCAATGTGCCGCAGGACGATGACGGCGCCATCACCGACGACACGCGCATACGCGCCGCCCTGCCGGGCATCACGTATGCGCTGGACAACGGGGCGGCGGTCATGGTGACCTCGCATCTGGGGCGTCCGACCGAAGGTGAGCTGCGCCGCGAAGACACCCTGGCGCCGATCGCTGCGCGCATGAGTCAGCTGCTGGATCGTCCGGTGCGCCTGGTGCAGGACTGGGTCGATGGCGTGGATGTCGCCGCCGGCGAAGTCGTGCTGCTCGAGAATTGTCGCGTGAATAAGGGCGAGAAGAAGAACGACGACGCCTTGGCAAAGAAGATGGCCGCGCTCGCCGATGTGTGGGTGCACGACGCCTTCGGCACCGCCCATCGCGCCGAAGCCACCACCTACGGCATGGGCAAGCACGCCAAGATCGCCTGTGCCGGCCCCTGTGTAGCGCAGGAGCTTGAAGCGCTTTCCACGGCCCTCGCCAAACCGGCGCGTCCGCTGACGGCCATCGTCGCCGGTTCCAAGGTCTCTACCAAGCTGACCGTGCTTGAGTCGCTGGCCGACAAGGTTGACCAGCTCATCGTCGGCGGCGGCATCGCCAATACTTTTCTGCTCGCCGCCGGCCACAAGATCGGCAAGTCGCTGGCCGAACCTGATCTGGTCGATGCGGCCAAGCGCATCATGGCCAAGGTCAATGTGCCCTTGCCGACGGATGTCGTCGTGGCCAAGGAGTTTGTCGCGACGGCCACCGCGACGGTCAAGAAGATTGAGGATGTTGCCGATGACGACATGATCCTCGATATCGGCCCGGACACCTCGCGCACCGTGGCGCGTCTCGTTGCGGAGGCCGGCACCATCGTGTGGAACGGCCCGCTCGGCGTGTTCGAGTTTGAGGCCTTTGCCAACGGCACGCGCACCCTGGCGGAGGCGATTGCCGCCTCGCCGGCTTATTCGCTGGCCGGCGGCGGCGACACCATCGCCGCGATCAACAAGTTCGGCACCCAGGTCAGCTATATCTCCACCGCCGGCGGCGCCTTCCTCGAGTTCCTCGAAGGCAAGACGCTGCCTGCGGTCGAAATCCTCGCGCAGCGCGCGAATACCTAATTAGAAAAAATCACCTCCAGAGGAGTTTGTCATGCTCGTATCCTTGCGCCAACTACTGGACCATGCGGCCGAACACAGCTACGGCTTGCCGGCTTTCAACGTCAACAACATGGAGCAGGTCTGGGCCATCATGGAAGCCGCTCAGCAGGTCGACTCGCCCGTGATCATGCAGGCATCGGCCGGCGCCCGCAAGTATGCCGGCGAAGCCTTCCTGCGTCACCAGATACTGGCTGCGCTGGAAACCTACCCCAACATCCCCGTCGTCATGCACCAGGACCACGGCCAGTCGCCGGCGGTGTGCATGGCCGCGATCCGTTCCGGCTTTACCTCGGTGATGATGGATGGCTCGCTCGAAGCCGACGGCAAGACCACCGCCTCCTACGAATATAACGTCGCGGTGTCGCAGGAGGTGGTCAAGCTGGCCCACTCCATCGGTGTCTCGGTCGAAGCCGAACTCGGCGTGCTGGGCTCGCTCGAAACCATGATGGGCGACAAGGAGGACGGTCACGGCGCCGAAGGCACGATGACGCGCGAACAGCTGCTGACCGATCCGGATCAGGCTGCCGACTTCGTGAAGAAAACCAACTGTGATGCACTGGCCATCGCGATTGGCACTTCCCACGGCGCCTACAAGTTCACCAAGAAGCCGACCGGCGACATTCTCGCCATCGACCGCATCAAGGAAATCCACGCGCGCATCCCGAACACCCACCTGGTCATGCACGGTTCGTCTTCGGTGCCGCAGGAACTGCTCGCCGAGATCCGCGAGTTTGGCGGCGACATGAAGGAAACCTATGGTGTACCGGTCGAGGAAATCGTCAATGGCATCAAGCATGGCGTGCGTAAGGTGAATATCGACACCGACATCCGTCTGGCCATGACCGGCGCAGTGCGCCGCTATCTGTTCGAGAACCCGTCCAAGTTCGATCCGCGCGACTATCTGAAGCCGGCGCGCGAAGCCGCCAAGAAGATTTGCCTGGCACGCTTCGAAGCCTTCGGCTGCGCCGGCCAGGCCAGCAAGATCAAGCCGATTACGCTGGAGCAGATGGCCGAGCGCTACAAGAAGGGTGAGTTGAATCAAATCGTGAAGTAAAGTTTCACGACCTCCTGAAACCGGGGCAGGCGCAGCCTGCCCTTCGCATTTTCGAGAACAAGAACGTGACCACACCTATCACCGTCTACGAATCCACCATCAAGAGCCTGCCCCTGCTCGGGCGCGGCAAGGTGCGTGATATCTATGCCGTCGACGACGACAAGCTGCTTATCGTCGTCAGCGATCGCCTGTCCGCCTTCGATGTGATCATGCCCGATCCGATTCCGGGCAAGGGTGCGGTGCTGACCGGTGTCGCCAACTTCTGGTTCGACAAGCTCGCGCACATCCTGCCCAATCAACTGACGGGCATTGATCCCGAAAGCGTGGTTCAGGGCGAGGAAGAAAAGGCCCAGGTACGCGGACGCGGTCTGGTGGTTAAGCGCCTCAAGCCCTTGCCTATCGAAGCCGTGGCGCGCGGTTACATCATCGGCTCGGGCTGGAAGGACTATCAGAGCAGTGGCGCAATCTGCGGCATTCCGCTGCCGGCCGGGCTCAAGATGGCGCAGAAGCTGCCGCAGCCGATCTTTACGCCGGCTTACAAGGCTGAGGCCGGTGCTCACGACGAGAATATCGACTTCGCCAAGGTGGAAGAGCTGGTCGGCCCCGAGCTCGCCGCCAAGGTGCGCGACGTGACACTGCAGCTTTACACCGAAGCCGCCGATTACGCCAAGACCAAAGGCATCATCATCGCCGACACCAAGTTCGAGTTCGGTCTCGACAAGGACGGCGTATTGCATCTGATCGACGAGGCGCTGACCCCGGACTCCTCGCGCTTCTGGCCGGCCGACACCTATGTGGAGGGCAGCAACCCGCCCAGCTTCGACAAGCAGTTCGTGCGTGACTACCTGGAGACGCTGGATTGGAACAAGACCGCGCCGGGGCCTAGGATTCCGGCCGAGGTGATTGCGAGAACCAGCGCTAAATATCTGGAAGCACTTGAAAAATTGACCAAGTGACCCCAAGTAAGCTGCAAGGGCCATCGTATGCCGATGGCCCTTTTCATTTTCAGGTATGCAACAGGACCGTAGCCATGACCACAAGCACCAATCCCCTCCTCGATTTTTCTCATCTGCCACAGTTTGATGTGGTCAAGCCCGAGCATGTCGAGCCTGCCATCCGGAGCCTGCTGGACGAAAATCGCCAGTTGATCGAACAATTGCTCAAACCGGAAACGCCGGCAACCTGGACCGATTTTGTGCAGCCCATGATCGATGCCGGCGAACGCATGGGTCGCGCCTGGGGCGTGGTCGGCCATCTGCATGGCGTCATGGATGTGCCGGCGTGGCGTGAAGCCTATAACGCCCTGCTGCCGGAGATCTCGGCCTTCTATGCCGAGCTGGGCCAGAATCTTGAGCTGTTCGGCAAGTACAAGGCGCTGCGCGAGAGCGGCGAATATGCAAAGCTGAGCGCGGCGCAGAAGAAGATCATCGACAACGAGGTCCGCGATTTCCGCCTTTCCGGCGCCGAGTTGCCGGACGAGCAAAAGCCGCGCTTCAAGGCAATTGCCGAAGAGCTGTCGGCATTGGCCGCCAAATTCTCCGAGAACCTGCTGGACGCCACCAATGCGCATGCTGAGTGGATTACGGACGAGAAGCTGCTCGCCGGCCTGCCCGAGGACGCCGTTGCCGCTGCGCGTGCGGCAGCCGAGCGCGAGGGAAAGGCAGGCTGGAAATTCACGCTGCACGCACCGTCCTATATTCCAGTGCTGCAGTATGCCGACGATCGCGACTTCCGCGCGCGTATGTACCGCGCCTACGCGACGCGCGCCTCCGAGTTCGGCCAGAGCGAGTGGGACAACACCCCGCTGATCGAGAAAATCCTCGCCTTGCGCGACGAAGAGGCGCGCATGCTGGGCTACAAGACTTATGCCGAAGTCTCGCTGGTGCCCAAGATGGCAGATACGCCGGCGCAGGTCATCACGTTCCTGCAGGACCTCGCCGCCAAGGCGCGCCCTTTCGCCGAGAAGGATGTGGCCGAACTGCGCACATTTGCCAAGGAGAAGCTCGGGTTAGCTACGCTTGAATCGTGGGACATGAGTTACGCCTCCGAGAAGCTCAAGCAGGAGCGCTATTCCTTCTCCGACGAGGAGGTGAAGCAGTATTTCCCCGAGCCCAAGGTGATCGAAGGCCTGTTCCGCGTCATTCAGTCCTTGTTCCAGGTGAGGCTGGAGCAGGACAGCACTTCGACCTGGGATCCGGCCGTACGCTTCTTCAGAATCATGCGTGACGACAAGCTCGTCGGCCAGTTCTATCTGGACTTGTACGCACGCGAAACCAAACGGGGCGGTGCCTGGATGGACGAGGCGATCACGCGTCGCAACACTTCTTTCGGTGTGCAGACGCCGGTCGCCTATCTGACCTGCAATTTCCCGGCGCCGGTGAATGGCAAGCCGGCAACCTTCACGCACGACGATGTCATCACGCTATTCCACGAGACCGGCCACGGCCTGCATCACCTGCTCACGCAGGTTGATGAGCTGCCGGTGTCCGGCATCCACGGCGTCGAATGGGATGCGGTCGAGCTGCCCAGCCAGTTCATGGAAAACTTCTGCTGGGAGTGGGATGTGTTACAGGGCATGACCGCCCACAGCGAAACCGGCCAACCGTTGCCACGGGCGCTCTACGACAAGATGATTGCCGCCAAGAATTACCAGGCCGGCATGATGACGCTACGCCAGGTCGAGTTTTCCATCTTCGATTTGCAGATCCACAGCGTGCCCGCTACCCAAGCCAAGGACTTCATGCAAGTCCTCGACGCGGTGCGCAAGGAAGTGGCCGTCGTCGTACCGCCCGAATGGAATCGTTTCCCGCAGAGCTTCTCGCATATCTTCGCCGGCGGCTACTCGGCCGGCTATTACAGCTACAAATGGGCGGAAGTGCTGTCTGCCGACGCCTTCGCTGCCTTCGAAGAAGCGCGTGCCGAAAAGGGTGCCGAAGCCAGCGTGCTGGATGCGGTGACCGGCGGCAGGTTCTGGAAGGAGATTCTCTCGGTCGGGGGTTCCCGTCCGGCGCTGGAGTCTTTCAAGGCCTTCCGCGGCCGTGAGCCTTCGGTCGACGCCTTGCTGCGTCACAACGGGATGGTGACTGCGTAGCAGTCACCGAACCCCGCCGATCCTGCGGATCGACCTCGCCTTCGGCATTGCAAATGACAAGGGCCCGGAACTCCGGGCCCTTGTCATTTGTATCTTTCTCCGTTCAGGAGGTTTTCTCCGGCTGGAGCAAGAAGGAGATTTCCTCTTCCAGCAACACCGGGTCGCCGACATTGAGTTCGATCAGGCGACGCAAATGGGTGACGCTGTCGAGGTCCATGCTCTCGCCTTTGATGCCAAGGTGCCTGTCTTTGAGGTGGGCCACCCGGCCCCAGAGCATGATGGCGACACCAGCGGCCAGTTGCACCTGCAGGCGGCAGCGTTCGCCCGGCGCGGCCTTGGCGCCCTCGGGTAGCAGCACCAGCGCGCCCTTGAGCGAGAGATCCTCGATCTGCACCGTGTACTCGTCCCCATCGGTCAGCAGCTTGGCGCCGCTGTGGAAATTGGCGCGCCAGAAGCGACGGCGTTCTTGACTCGGTGAGGACATGGAGGGCTCCCGCGATTGGATTTCTCATTATAGAGGTCAAATCCCCGTGTTCGGGTAAGGGCGTATTCTTAGCTAGGCGACGAGATGCGTTGCCGCAAAATGCCGATGGATGCAAGGCGCGCGACGCAGCGAAGAGTGATTCTCTTCGCAAGGAACGCAACGCAGCAGACACGGCATTTTGCAGCAACCCGAAGGGAATAGGTAAAATCGGGCGCATTGCGGCGTTACTCGTTCCTTGCGTAGATGACTACGCCGCGTCGCTCGTGCCTTGCACTGCATCCCGATTTACCCATTCGCACTCGTCTCCTAGCTAAGAATACGCCCTCGATCGCCGCCATGAAAATCGCTGCCTGGAACGTCAATTCCCTCAAGGTTCGCTTGCCGCATCTGCTCGATTGGCTGCAGCAGCAACAGCCTGATGTCGTCTGTCTGCAGGAGACCAAGACCGAGGACAAGGGCTTCCCGTTTGCCGAGATCGAGGCAGCCGGCTACAAGGCATTCCATAACGGGCAGAAGACCTATAACGGCGTGGCCATCCTGTCGCGTCTGCCGACGACTGAGCTGCATCTGGATATTCCCGACTTCGACGATCACCAGAAGCGCATCATCGCCGCGACTGTCGGCGACGTGCGCATTATCTGCGCCTATATGCCGAATGGCAGCGAAGTCGGTTCGGAGAAGTACGCATACAAGCTGCGCTGGTTTGCCGCGCTCACGGAATGGCTGCGCGTGGAGATGGTCAAGTATCCGAAGCTGGCGCTGCTCGGTGACTACAACATTGCGCCGGATGATCGCGATGTGCATGACCCGGCCGCCTGGGAGGGCAAGATCCTTTGCTCCGAGCCGGAGCGTGCTGCCTTCAAGGCCCTGCTCGATCTTGGCCTGAACGATTCCTTCCGGCTGTTCGATCAGCCGGAAAAAATCTTCTCATGGTGGGATTACCGCATGATGGGCTTCCGCCGCAATCTGGGGATGCGGATCGATCACATTCTCCTGTCGGAGCCGCTGTCCAAGGCCTGTGTGTCCAGCGTAGTGGACAAGGCGCCGCGCAAGCTGGAGCGACCGTCGGATCACGCGCCGGTGATCGCCGACATCAGGCTTTAAGCTTTATCCGGTCAGCGAGTTGGCGATACGGATGTAATCGCTGACGGGCAAGGTCTCGGCGCGTGCCGTAGGGGCAATCCCCAGCGCCTCCAGGCCGGCCTCGCTGATGATGCCCTTGAGTGTATTGCGCAGCATCTTGCGGCGCTGCGAGAAAGCGGCGGTGACGACATCGCCGAACAAAGCTTCGTCCCGGGCCGTGAGCGCAGCTGCTGGCTTGGGAATCATGCGCACGATGGCCGAATCCACCTTGGGCGCGGGCACGAAGGCGCCGGGCGGCACGATGAAGAGCCGATCCATATCGTAGCGATATTGCAGCATGACCGAGAGGCGTCCGAACTCGCTGCCCCCAGGCTCGGCGACCATGCGATCCACGACTTCCTTCTGCAGCATGAAGTGCATGTCCTTGACCTTGTTCGCGAAGCTGCTCAGGTGAAAGAGTATTGGCGTTGAGATGTTGTAGGGCAGGTTGCCGACAATGCGGATTTTCTTTTCAGCTACGGGTTGGATAGCGCCGAAGTCGAACTCAAGTGCGTCGCCTTCGTGGATGGTGAGTTTGTCGCGGCTGTGATTTTCCTTGAGCCGGGCAATCAGGTCGCGATCAATCTCGACCACGTGCAGATGCGTGAGCGCCGCCATCAGCGGCACGGTCATGGCCCCCAGGCCCGGGCCGATCTCGACCATGCAGTCGTCTGCCTGGGGATTGATGGCCGAGACGATGTTGGCGATGACGCCAGGGGATGACAGGAAGTTCTGCCCGAAGCGTTTTCGGGCGCGATGTTCTTGCATGTTCAGTTCCGGGGCGAGGTTTGTGTGCTGTCGCTCATGACAAGCTGGCCATTGACGAAGAGATTCAAGGTCTGGTCCTCGAAGCTGGTCCAGGTTTCATTGTCGGTCAGCGGTAGGGTGGCGACAACGGCGACACGGTCATCAACATTGGCGACCTCGTTGAAGTCTATGCTCAGATCGTCGTCCGTGAGGTGTGCTGTGGCGAAGGGGGCCTGGCGGATGATGTAGCTCAGCTTGCTGGCGCGATGCGCGAACAGGAAGTCGCCGTTGGACAGCAGGAAGTTGAATTCGCCATGGCCGGCAATGCGCGCCGTCAGCTCCCGCAGCACCGGGAACATGCGTTCAGGGCTGGGGGCGCTGGCGAATTCGTTGCGCAGATGATGGAGCAGGTAGCAGAAGGCGCGTTCGGAATCGGTGTCGCCGACGGGCTGGTAAGGACCCACCAGTCTGGGATCGAAATCCTTCAGGTCGCCGTTGTGCGCGAACACCCAGTGCCGACCCCAGAGTTCGCGCTGGAACGGGTGCGTGTTCTCCAGCGCAATGCGTCCTTGCGTTGCCTTGCGGATGTGCGAGATAACATTGGTCGACTTGATCGGATACTGGCGCACGAGCTCGGCCACCGGTGAATCGCTCGCTTGCTGAACATCGATGAAGGAGCGGCAACCCTTGCCCTCGAAGAAGGCGATGCCCCAGCCGTCCCTGTGATGATCGGTGAGACCGCCGCGGGTGCGAAAGCCGGCAAAGGAAAAACAGATATCAGTGGGCGTATTGCAGTTCATGCCCAGCAACTGGCACATGCATCAACCCCTTGATGTACTCATTGCCAGCGCGGCATCGATAGCCGCGAGCAAGCTGCGCGCATCGGCGCGACCGCTGCCGGCCAGATCGAGGGCGGTGCCGTGATCGACCGAGGTGCGCACGATGGGTAGACCCAGCGTGATGTTGATGCCTTCTTCGAAGGCGGCAAACTTGAGCACGGCCAGGCCTTGGTCGTGGTACATGGCGAGCTGCGCATGCGAGCCGGCCAGACAGTTTTTCGTAAATAGCGTGTCGGCCGGCAGGGGGCCGACGAGATTCATGCCTTCAGCCTTGAGCGCGGCGATCACGGGGGCGATGACGTCGATTTCCTCGCGCCCCATATGGCCGTCCTCACCGGCATGCGGATTGAGGCCGGCGACGAGGATTTTCGGATTCGCGATGCCGAATTTGTGCACCAGGTCGGCGTGCAGGATACGCAATGTTGTCGTCAGCTCCTCGCGCGTGATTGCGGCCGCTACGTCCTTGAGGGCAAGATGCGTGGTCGCCAGCGCGACGCGCAGACCTGAATTGCCATGCATGTCGGCCAGCATCATGACGACGCGCGGGGTGCCGGTCTTTTCGGCGAGGTATTCGGTATGGCCAGTAAAGGCGATGCCGGCCTCGTTGATGATGCCCTTGTGTACGGGAGCGGTGACCATGGCGGCGTACTTCCCCGACTGGCAGCCGGCGATGGCGCGATCCAGCAGATCCAGCACGTAGGGCGCGTTGGCGGCGTTCAAGACACCGCTCTGGCAAGGGGCGCGCAGAGGAATATGCTCGATTTCCAGCACGCGATCCGTGAGCCCGAGTTGTTGTGCGCGTTGCGCAAACAGATCACGGTCGCCAAGTACCACCAGCCGGGCCTGGAACTTGTGTTTAGCCAGCGCGAGACAGATATCGGGCCCGATGCCGGCCGGCTCGCCCGAAGTGATGACGATGGTCGGGAGGTCAGCGCTCTTCAAGACGGTATTCGACATAAGCGCGATCGCGTAACTGGCGCAGCCAGTCTTCATAGGCTTCATCGGCCTTGCGGTCGCGCAGGGCCTGGCGAGCGGCCTGGCGCAACTGCTCCTGACCACCTTCCTTGGTGCGGCGCTCTTGTACCTCGATCAGGTGCCAGCCGAAAGGCGACTTGACAGGGGCGCTGACGGTATTGAGCGGCAATTCATTCATGGCCTGCTCGAACTCGGGCACGGTCGCGCCCTGGTCGAGCCAGCCAAGGTCGCCGCCCTTGGAAGCGGACATGTCGTTGGAGTACTGCTTGGCGAGCTCCGCAAAGCTGGCCCCGTTGTTCAGCCTGGTCTTGATTTCATCGATCTTGCGCTTGGCTTCGCCATCACTGACGAGTTCGGTGGTCTTGATGAGAATGTGGCGCGCATGCGTTTGCTGTTTGTTCTTCGGTGCCAGCTTGCCACCGCGCTTTTCCACCAGCTTGATCAGGTGAAAACCGGCTGAGCTGCGCAGGATCTCGCTGAGCTGCCCGGGCTGTAGCTTGGAGGCGGCATCGGCATACAGCGTGGGCAGGCGATCGATGGGGCGAACGCCGAGATTGCCGCCGGAAAGCGCATCCGGCGCATCGGAGTAGGCTGCGGCGATCTTGGCGAACTCTTCGCCCTGCTGCAGGCGCTGTTGCGCTTCGACGATGCGGCTGCGCAGGCGCGCAATCTGCTCGGGGCCGGCTTGCTCTGGCAGGCGCACGATAATGTGGGACAAGCGATATTCGGCGCTGTCTCCGCGCGCTTCGGCACTGCTGAGGTAGTTGTCAATCTCGCCCTCGGAAATGGTAATGCGGCTGTCGACCTCGCGGTCGCGCAATCGGGATACGGTAATTTCCTGGCGGATCTCCTCGCGGAACTTGGCCCAAGGAATGCCGTCCTTCTCGAGCGCCTGCTTGAATTGCTCCAGTGTCAGCTTGTTGTTTTCTGCGATACGCCGCAATGCCATGTCAAGATCGCTGTCGCCGATTTTCATGCCGAGCTCGGTGGCGGATTGCATCTGCAGCCTGTCTACGATGATGCGTTCCAGCACCTGGCGCTCCAGCACCTCGGCCGCTGGCATGGGTGTGCCCTGGCGGCGTAGATTGTGCTCGACGCTGCTGACACGTGTACGCAGCTCGTAAAGAGTCACGGCCTCGTTGTTGACGACGGCGATGACGCGGTCTGCCTCGATCGGTAGTCTGTTGGCCTGGGCGAAGGTGGGAGCCGCCAGCAGCAGCGCGGTCAGGAACGGGAAAAACTTCATGGTGCCTCCATCAGGCGGGTCCTGCGAGTTGCTAGTAATAAGAGGAGTCGTCGTCGCTACCCGAGTCGTTGTAGCCATAGTTGCGGCTATAGCCAGGGACGGTGCGACGAAGAACGGTGGCCGGGTTGGAGCCGATGCTGGAGAAGCCGCTCAGCTCCAGCTGGATAAAGAACGATGTGATTTCCGACTGAGCAGTCGTGGACAGGCGTTGCAGCAAGCCACGGATGGCCCAGCAGCCGCCGTTGTACTCGAGGCCCGCCACGACTTCGATGGCCCGATTGTCTCGGGTCGAGTAATTGTAGCGTCCCACGGCCGTCCAGCCGCCACCGAGGGGCCATTGCCCGGAAATGTCGACCTGGCCGAGCATCTCGCGCGTGTAACGATAGCCGCCATTGAGCACCTTGCCGATTTCCGGCTGATAGCGCGCCATGACGTTGAAGCGCTCGGTCTGATTGTCGCGCGGGTTGTACTGCACGCCGGCGTCAAGATAGGTCCTGGGTGCGACCAGGCCTGTGACGGCGGCCAGCAGGTCGGCGTCGCGTTCGGTGCGGGCGACCTCGGCGTTCGGATTGGTGGGCGAATTCAACGTCACTCTCTGATCGCTGAAGTAGTAGCGTTGGCCGAGCATGGCGCGGATCAGCTCGACGCCCGTGTCAGGGTCGATCAGGCGCGAAGTGACCGCTGCCGTCAATTGATTGGCGTCGCCAATGCGGTCCTTGCCGACGTAGCGATTCTCCGAGAAGATCTGCGCAAAATTGAAGTCGGCCTGCGCCGTGTCAAAAATCGGAATATTGCTCTGGTCCCGATTGGGGATGTTGACGTAGTACAGCCGTGGTTCCAGCGTCTGGGTATAGGTCGAGTCCTTCCACTGCATGTCGCGTTCGAAGGTGACGCCGCTGTCCACGCTGAAGATGGGCACGGTCCGGTTGATGCTGTCGGGCAGCCCCGGCTCCTGCCGCTCCAGACTGTAGCTTGTGGAATGCACGCCGATCTTGGGCGTGATGTAGAAGGCGGTGCTTTGCAGCGGCAGCGACAGTTGCGGGTAGAACGTCATACGCTGGCCTTCGACTCGGGTCGGGTGCGAGAAATTGACGTACTCGCCCTGCAGATTGAAAGCCAGGCTGCCCGGCAGGTCGTAGCGCGCCGCATTCAGATTGATGCGCGGCAGGCTGGCATAGGGAGTGGTGACCGTCGGCCGGTCCGGGATCTGCAGCGTCTGGTACTTTTGCAGGACCAGGTTTGTAGACCACCAGCTTGCACTGTAGTTAAGCGACGCCTGACGCAGCAGGTTGACCCGCGACACATTGGCGATCTGGGTGGACATGTCCGTGAAATAGGTGGCGTCGGAAACGCCGCTTAAATTCAGGTTGGTGCTGAAGCCGTTGCCTAGATTCTGGTTGTGCCTGACCGAATAGGCATAACGGGCCTCACCCGTATCGTTGTCCTTGGGCAGATATTCGAAGCGCGAGTTGCCCGAGTAGTTGTAGTCGAGATAGCGCAACTCGCCGGCCAGCTGCAGGCCGCGCTTGGACATCGCCCGTGAGGTAATGGTGGCGTCCATATTGGGCGCGATATTCCAGTAGAAGGGCTGGAAATACTGGAAGCCGACCCTGGAGTTGGCACCTAAGGTGGGGGCCAGCAGGCCGGTTTTGCGCTGATTGTTGAGCGAGAAGGACATGACGGGCGTGTACAGGAAGGGTACGCCCTTGAAATAGATGCGTGCATCACTGCCGTCGCCGACCTCGCGATCGTAGTCGAGCTTGAGGTCGGATACTTGCGCATACCAGTCCTGGTTGTCGCCGGCCGGACAGGTGCTGTAGGTGGCATTCGTGAAGCGATACTGGCCTTCACCCTCCAGATCCAGGCGCTCAGCCTTGCCGCTGCCCGTGGTCGTTACCTGCTGCGGCGCCATGACATCCAGCATGCCGGGGTGCAGCGGGCGGATGTTGGCTGCGCGCTGGGTTGTCTTCTGCCGCAGCACTGCCTCGCGCTGTATCGTGTACACCGGCTGCTCGAAGTAACCGGACTCGTCTTCCAGACTCATGCGCGTCTTGGGGCCCGTGATGCGCGCATCGGGACGAGTGAGCACCACATTGCCTTCGGCCTCGGCTTCTTCATCCAGTTGCCAGTAGGTGACCTTGTCCGCCGTCAGCGTTATATCGCGCTGTTGCAGTTCCACGCTGCCTTCAGCGACGATGGTCTGGTCGGTGGTGCCGTTGAGACGATCGGCCGTGATATAGACCGGCGCCTTGGCATTCGGGTCGTGCGGTACTTTCTGGTAACCCGGCGGTGGCGGCAGGCGGCCGGCCTCCACATGGGCGGAATAAAGCGGCGGCAGGCGCTCGCCGCTGACGAGCGGCGGTGCTGGAACAGTGTTTGCCGCCACGGCAGTCGGCACAGCCTGGCCCAGCAGGGCCGGATCAACCCGCAAGGGCGGCATGTTCAATGCTGTTACCTGGGCCGGCGGCGTATTGGCCGGACGGTTCGGTGCCGCGGGAGCGGAAGCAAGGGCCGCGGATTGCGGGGTGGGTGCCGGGGCAGT
>DATMSM010000022.1:0-27735 GCA_035565355.1 Rhodocyclaceae bacterium | reverse complement strand
AGACGGCATGGGCGAGCCTGGCGCAGCATGCCACCCCGGCCGGCCTCAACGCCTGGCGTCTGCGCGACATCGCCGACGGCCTGCCGCGCGTGGTTGCCGCCACTCAGGAACAGTTCATTCCGCAGATGGTGAATTTCGAGGCCGTTGGCGGGGTGAGCTTCAAGAAGGGCTGCTATCCGGGCCAGGAAATCGTCGCCCGCACCCAGTATCTGGGCAAGATCAAGCGCCGCATGTATCGCGTCAGTGTCGATGCACTGAGTACCGCCGGCACCGATCTGTACGCTCCGGAAACCGGCGAGCAGAGCTGCGGCAATGTCGTCATCGCCGCCCAGACCGGTCCCGACAACAGCGAAGCCTTGGTCGTGCTGCAGGCCAGCGCCTTCGAAGCCGGCGAGGTGCATCTGGGGTCGAGCAGCGGTCCGAAACTGACCTTCCTGCCCCTGCCCTACGAGAACTGATACCGAGTCATGGACAGTGGCGCCGGCTGGACCCCCTGCATCGTCACGCTCCTCGACCTGATCGGCACCCGCAAGCAGACGGCAAGCGGCACCGGGTCCCGGCTCATGCTGCGCATGCATCGTTGCGCCGCGGAGCGGATACGCAACGGCATGCCGCTGCATAGGCAGGGCTATATCTGGAACGATTCCGTCCTGCTGCTTTCCGAAAAGGCCTCGACCATCAAGGAAAGGCTGGACGTCCTGTTCGAGCTGGAAGCCTTCAAACTGGAGCTTGAGGAGGCCTGCGGCGTCGGCCTCTATACCATCTCGGTCAGGGGCAAGACTTTTCCGCCCGTCGCGCTGCCGCCCGCACAGAAGCCCGAGGATGACGAGCGCGCGGTGATCCTCAAGACCTCGAGCTGGGCCATGGCCAATTGCTACGCCATCGAGCAGGCTCTGAGAAAGCATCGCGCCGACTGGTATCTGGACAGCCGCCTGACACGCGGCCTCAAGCTGCCGGAGGTATTCAAGTCAGAAGCGGTCGAGTTGCTGCCGGACAATGAGGCGCGCGAGATCCACATGTACAAGGGACGCCTGTTCGAGCCGCCCAAGCCCGCTAAATAGCGCCGGCAACGATCATCCGCATGCCTTACCGACCAGAGGAGATGAGCATGAAATATCAGGGCAGCTGCCACTGCGGTCAAACCGCATTTGAAGTTGAAGGCCAGCTCGATTCAGTGGTGGAGTGCAACTGCTCGATCTGCCGACGCAAAGGTACCCAACTCTGGTTCCTGCCGCGCAGCGCGCTGACCCTGAAAACACCCGAGGATGCCCTCTCCACCTACACCTTCAACAAGCATGCCATCCAGCACAAGTTCTGCCCGGTCTGCGGGGTGACGCCCTTCGCTTACGGCGTCATGCCGGATGGCATGCCGATGGCGGCCATCAATGCGCGCTGCCTCGACGACGTGGATCTCAGCCAGATCAAGCACACTTTTTATAACGGCAAGGATGCCTGATGGACCTGGGTTTTTTGCTCAGGGCGGCCCTGCTAAAGGACCAGCTCCACATCAAACCTTGCCGCCGCTGTGGTCTGCACTATGACCAGCGGCAGCCCGACTGCCCGCATTGCGGCGACCTGGACGACAACGGCCTCAAGGCCCTGTTCGCGGAAAGGGAGCGGCAGCAGGAAGGCAACGCGGCCATGGGGCGGGCTTTTCTGTTGATCGCCGTGCTATTAGGCGTTTGCGTCCTGATCGGTCTTTTATCGCTGTGAGTTTTTGAACTGGTGAGGTGGACAGCAAGAATCCGTAAGCGGGGGTTCGGCGCCTGCGTCACAATGCCTGCATGAAACCGTCCGCGCAAATCACGACCTTGATCGCCGCCGCCTGCCGTCGCATCGAAGCGGCGGAAAAGCCGCCTTCGCTCGCCGATCTGGCCGGTGCGGCCGGGCTCAGTCCCTACCATTTTCATCGCCTATTCAAGGCCGCGACGGGCGTGACACCCAAGGGCTATGCTCAGGCATATCGCACCGGACAATTGCAGAAGACGTTGGCAAACGGCGCTTCCGTGACCGACGCGATTTATGCGAGCGGCTTCGAGTCGAGCACGGCCTTCTACGACAGGAGCGCGGCCATGCTGGGCATGAAACCCAGCCGTTTCCGCGAGGGAGCGCCGGCGGAAACGATACGCTTCGCCATCGGCCAGTGCAGCCTGGGTGCCATCATTGTGGCCGCAACCGATAAAGGGCTTTGCCATATTGCCATTGCCGACGATGCCGAAGCCCTGCTCAAGGAATTGCAGGATCGCTTTCCCAAGGCCGAACTGATTGGCGACGACCCGGATTTCGATGCCTGGATCGCCCAGGTCATCGGCTTTGTCGAGGCGCCGGCAATCGGCCTTGATCTGCCGCTGGACATACGCGGCACAGCCTTCCAGCAGCGCGTCTGGCAGGCCCTGCGTACGATTCCCGCAGGCAGTATCGTGAGCTATACCGATGTCGCCGCACATCTGGGCATGCCCCGAGCGGTACGCGCCGTGGCCAGCGCCTGCGCCGCCAATACGCTGGCGGTGGCGATTCCCTGCCACCGCGTGCTGCGCAGCGACAGCGCCCTGTCCGGCTATCGCTGGGGCCTGGAGCGCAAGCAGGCGCTGCTGCAGCGCGAACACCGGCCGCAACTGCCGGAGGCATTGCGCACTCCTGCCAACGAACACTTAGTCGCTTGCGATCCAGCCTGGTTCGGGCTGATCTGCAAGGTTGGCGCATGCGGCCTGGTCTCGAACGCGGAACGCACTTTGCGTTCTCCGTATGAAGCGCTGATGCGTTCCGTTGCCTACCAGCAGATCCACGGGCGTGCCGCCGATGCCATCCTCGGCCGCTTTCTCGCGCACTTTCCCGGGCAAACCTTTCCCGAGCCGGCAGCAGTACTCGCGCTGGATGAGGCGGTCATGCGCGCCTGCGGCTTTTCGGCGGCCAAGACGGCAACGATGCGCGGGATTGCACAGGGCTGTCTGGACGGCATCGTGCCGACCCGTGCCGCAGCCGACCAACTGAGCGACGAGGAATTGATCGCCCGCCTGAGCAGCCTGCGCGGGGTCGGCCGCTGGACGGTGGAAATGCTGCTGATGTTCACGCTGCTGCGCCCGGACGTATTGCCCATCGACGACTTCGGCGTGCGCGAAGGCTGGAAGGTGCTGAAAGGTCTGGAGTGCCAGCCCCGCCCGCGGGAACTCGCCCAACTCGGCCTGCCTTGGGCACCCTACCGTTCGACTGCCGCCTGGTATCTGTGGCGCGCCTTGGAACTATCGCGCAAGAAGTAGCCGGCTTCAGGACTCCGCTTCACCGGGGCGTAGCAAGGCCAAGTGTTCCGCTTCCAGAAACATCCATTCGCCTTCGGCCAGATCGAGCGACTCCAGCCTCAGACTGCCTATCGCGACCCGGCATAGCGCCGTGCAGTGGTTACCGGCGGCGACCAGCATGCGTTTAACCTGATGGTATTTGCCCTGCTCCAGCGCAATTTCTATCCTGTATTCGTCGAGCTTACGGCAATGAGTGGCGGCCAGAGTTTCCGGTTCGTCGATCAGCTTCACACCACTACGCAAGGCCTGCAGCAACTCCTCGGTAACCGGCTCAAACGTGGTGGCGACATAGAGCTTGGGAATATGCCGCTTGGGTGAGCTCTGGGTATGAATGAAAGCGCCGTCGTCGGAGAGCAGAATCAGTCCGGTGGTGTCGTGGTCGAGCCGGCCGACCGATTGCACATCGCGCAAGCGCATCTGATCCGGCAGCAAGTCAATGATGGGGGGGTGGTGACTGGGCTTACGCGAACACTCATGGCCCGCAGGCTTGTTCATGGCGATATACACATGCTCGCGGTATGGCCATTCCTCGTCAAACAAGGTGAGTACCAGTCCCTGCGTATCGACAGGCGCGCGAAAATCATCCACGACCACGCCGTTGACGGCGACTTCGCCGTCCTCAATCAGTTGACGGCAGTATTTGCGGGTGCCGAAGCCCTGAGATTGGAGGATACGGTCTAGCTGTATGGAAGGCATCGAAATTCTCTAAATACGTCGCCACACCAGGCAACGGTTATTGGCGGGCATGCTGTAATCCTGCACGAGCTGGAAACCAAGCGCCTCCGCCTGTGCGTTCACTGCCTCGAAATCGCGGATGCCGCGATGCGCTTGCTCGGCCTTCAGGGTGGCATCGAAGGCGGCATTGCTCGCGCTGGTGAACTGCCCGCCGTAATTGAACGGTCCGTAGATGGCGAGCTTTGCATTCGCATCCAGCACGGTCGGCAGTTGCGCAAAGAAGCGCTCGACCTCGGGCCAGCTCATGATGTGCAGGGTATTGGCGGTAAACAGCGCATCGAAGCGCTGCTTCAGCCGGCCCCAGTCGTCGTTGGCATCCAGCGCCAGCGGCTCAGGAGTGTTCGGCAGCGACTCCTCGGCCAGCCATTGGCGTATGCCGGGCAGGTAAGCAGGCCGGTCCGAGCATTGCCAGCGCAGATGCGGCATGGCGGCGGCGAAGTGAACGGCGTGCTGGCCGGTGCCGCTGCCCACTTCCAGCACGCGGCGGCGATCGCCGAAGTGCTGTTGCAGGATGTCGAGGATGGGGCCGCGATTGCGTTCGCTGGCCGGCGAAAAGGGCTTGGGCATCTTGCTACAGCATCCGCGTCATGCGGATGTGCGGAATCCCGGCTTCCATGAACTCAGGGCCTTCGGCAACACAGCCGTAGCGGATGTAGAAACCTGCGGCCTGCGTCTGCGCATGCAGCTCAATTCTGGGCATGCGGCAGGATTTGGCGAGCTGGAGCAGGCGCTCAAACAGCGCACTGCCGACCTCATGGCTACGCCAGTCGGGTAATACCGCCATGCGGCCGATATGTCCGTCGGGCAAGAGGCGGCCCGTGCCTATGGGCAGCCCTTCAGCATTGCGTGCCAGCACATGGCGGCTGGGCGCGTCGTAGTCATCCCACTCCATTTCTACGGGAACTTGCTGCTCGTGCACGAACACCGCCTCGCGTATCGGCCGCGCTGCCGCCTGCAACTCGCTCCAGCTGTTGTCCTCAATCGAGAATTCGACGATGCTGACCGTCGTGTAGACCGGCACCAGGTCATACAGCTCGATCACGTCGGCATTGCGCATGCGCACGCAGCCGTGCGACTCCGGCATGCCCATGGGCGCGCTCTCGGCGCAGCCGTGAATGTAGATATAGCGGCGCATGGTATCGACCATGCCCAGGCGGTTGATGCCGCGCTCGGTGCCGGAAAGCCACAGGATACGGCTGAGTATCCAGTCCCTGTCCGGCGCGTCGAGTTCAGGCGTCCAGATTTCGCCGGTCGGGCGGCGTCCCTTGAACACGGTGAAAGGCGGCATGTCACCGCCGATCTTGGCGCGCACGATATGCCGGCCGGTCGGCGTGCATTCGCTGCCGCGCAACTCCCCTGCCCCGTTCTTCGATGTCGATACTCGGTATCGACGCAGCAGCAGGCCGTCGTCGGCGATCAGTTCCAGGCTCTGTGCAGGCAGGCTGATGCGGATATGCATGCGCGAGAGTGCTCAGGCAAGCGCCGTCTTACTGCGACGTGCGGCGAAGAAGGCAGACAGGAGCGCGCCGCACTCACCCGCAAGCACACCGCCTTCGATATTGGCATGGTGATTGAGGCGCGCTTCGGTATAAAGGTTGATGACGCTGCCGGCAACACCGGTCTTCGGATCGGTCGCGCCGAACACGACGCGCGCAACGCGCGCATGCATGATGGCACCGGTGCACATCACGCAGGGCTCCAGCGTCACATACAGCGTGCAGCCGGGCAAGCGGTAGTTGCCGAGCGTACGTGCCGCATCGCGTAGTGCCATGACTTCGGCATGAGCAGTCGGATCGTGCTTGCCTATGGGCTGGTTGTAGCCACGCCCGACGATCTCGCCATCCTTGACGACGACCGCCCCGACCGGCACCTCGCCTAGGCTGCCGGCGGTGCGCGCCAGCTCCAGCGCCACGCGCATGAATTGTTCGTCCATAGGGTGATTGTAACCCGCCGGGCCCGTACCGCTGCCTGCAGGAGCGGTGCCGCCCGCGCTTTCGCGTGACCTTCTTTGCAGGACTATGCCTACCGACACGCGGGTGGGCGGACGCTATCCTGATGCGATGGATAGATTTTCCAAACCAGGCACGCGTGAAGGCGTGCTGTTCGGGCTCGCCCTACTGACCCTTGCCCTGGTCGCTTTCGTCTATGCCTTTCAATGGAAGCTATTGCGCGAACCGATCAATCGCTACGTCAGCGAAAAAACCGGGCGCCACTTCGCCATCAATGGCGATCTGCAGGTCAAGCTGGGCAGCACGACCGATATCAGCCTGCGCCAGGTCCAGTTTGACAATCCCGACTGGGCCAGCGGCAGGACCATGGCCAAGGCCGACCTGATCGTCATTTCCGTGGACTTACCCGCCTTGCTGGGTGGCCGGATCGTGCTCGACCAGCTGCATCTGGAGGGCGCCACGGTCAGTCTGGAGCGCAGCGCTGACGGCAAGCGCAACTGGACGCTGGCGAAAAGCGAGGACAGCACCGCCAGCACACCCGAGATACGTAAGCTGTCGGTGAAGAATAGCCTGATCCACTACCTCGATCCTGTCCATGAGGCCGACCTCCAGGCCAAAGTTGATACAGACGACAACGACCCGCTGCTGCCGGTGAATATCGCCCTTTCCGGCAGCTACAAGAAGATGCGCCTCGCGGGCACCGCCGCCACCGGCAATGTGCTGAGTCTGCAGGATTCGGCCACGCCGTTTCCCGCCCGGATCGACGCCAGCCTGGGCAGGACTGCGGTCAAAATCAACGGCACGCTGTCCGACCTGATCAAGGGCGGCATCATCGACGCGAAGCTGTCCCTCTCCGGCCCCGATCTAAGCCAGCTCTATCCGGTGATTCCGGTGGTGCTGCCGAGCACCCCACCCTATCGCATCAGCGGCCAGTTGAAGCGCAACGGCACGGTCTATCGCTACGAAGAATTCGAGGGCGTCATCGGTAAGAGCGATGTCAGCGGCACGGCGAGTTATACGGCGAGCACCCCGCCCACGCTGAAAATGGTCGCCAACAGCAAGCAGCTGGATCTCGCCGACCTCGGCCCGCTGATCGGACTCAAACCCGGCCCTGCAAGCGCTTCAAGAAAGCAGGATAAAGCAGTCGCCGCCCCTACACCGGGGAAGGTATTGCCCAATCAGCCTTTCCGGCTGGAGCGCCTCAACGCCATGAATGCCGACGTCACCCTGGTCGCCGGCAGGATATTGCGGCCCGGCGATGTGCCGCTGGAAAACATGCGCGTGCATCTGCGACTGGACAGCGGGCAATTGAAGCTGATGCCGCTTGAGTTCGGCTTCTCGGGCGGCAAGATTGCCGCCAACATCACCCTCGACGGGCGTCAGAATCCCATTGCGGCGCAAGCCGAGATCGATCTGCGCAATATCAAGCTGCAGCAATTGATGCCGGACAGCAAGATGATGCGGGCCAGTGCGGGGACTGTCGGCGCGCAGATACGCCTGCGCGGCAAGGGCAACAGCGTCGCCGGCATGCTGGCGACGGCGGACGGGGAAGCCAGCCTGGCCATGGCCGGCGGGGAGCTGTCGGGTCTGCTGCTGGAAGCCATCAATCTAAACGGTACCGGCATACTCAAATACCTGGCCTTCGGCGATCAATCGCTGCCAAACCGCTGCTCGGCCGCCAGCTTCGCGGTGAATGACGGCGTTGCCACCAGCCAGGCCATGGTCTTCGATACCGCCATCAGCAATATCCAGGGCGAAGGCAGCATAGACTTCCGCGAGGAGCACCTGGACATACGCCTGGACGCTAAGCCCAAGCGCAAGTCCATCTTCGTCGCGCGCACGCCCATCCACATCGAGGGGCCTTTCGCCAAGCCGGGCTACACGCTAGAGGCCGGACCCCTGCTTGCCCGCGGCGGCGCGGCGGCGGCGCTGGCCGTAGTCAACCCGATTGCTGCCGTGCTGGCGTTGATAGAAACCGGCCCCGGCCGCGATGCGGATTGCGCGCAACTGATGGCCAAAGTTGGCGATGCCCAGCGCGAAGCGAAGCGCTCGGGCAAGCCCGCCGAACTGCCAACCCCGGAGATGGCGCCTGTAGTGCCGGCCCAGGAAGGGCAATAAAAAAGGCCCTGCATCGGCAGGGCCTGTTCTTGCAGCCGCAAGGCTCAGGCAACCTTGACCTCATCCATATCCTCGACCGAGCTCCGGATCAGGTAGTCAAACGCCGCCAGCGCAGCCTTGGAACCTTCGCCCATGGCGATAACGATCTGCTTGTACGGCACGGTCGTCACGTCGCCGGCAGCGAACACGCCGGTGCCCGAGGTCTGTCCCTTGGCGTCGACTTCCACCTCGCCGAACTTGGAGAGATCGATGGCGCCCTTGAGGAAGTCGGAGTTCGGCAAGAGGCCGATCTGGACAAACACGCCGTCAAGCTCGAGCTTCTTCTCCTCGCCGTTGGCGCGGTTCTTGTAAACCAGGCCGTTGACCTTGCCGTCGGCGCCGGTGACTTCAGTCGTCTGCGCATTGGTGATGACCTTGACGTTGGGCAGACTGTAGAGCTTCTTCTGCAGCACGGCGTCGGCCTTCAACTGCGAAGCGAACTCAAGCACCACCACCGAGCCGACGATGCCGGCCAGGTCGATCGCGGCTTCGACGCCCGAGTTGCCACCGCCGACCACCGCCACCGGCTTGCCCTTGAACAGGGGGCCGTCACAGTGCGGGCAGTAGGCCACGCCGTGGCCGCGGAACTCGCGTTCACCTGCTACGCCCAGTTCGCGCCAACGTGCGCCGGTAGCAATGATCACACTCTTGGACTTGAGCACGCCACCGTTCTCAAGCCTGACTTCGACCAGCGCACCCGGCTTTGCCGCCGGGGTAATGCCGGCGACGCGCTGCAGGTTCATGATGTCCACGTCGTACATCTTGACGTGGTTTTCCATGGCAGCGACGAGCTTGGGGCCTTCGGTGTAATCAACCGAAATGAAGTTCTCGATGCCCAGCGTATCCATGACCTGGCCACCGAAGCGTTCGGCCACGATGCCGGTACGGATGCCCTTGCGTGCCGAGTAGATGGCGGCTGCAGCGCCGGCCGGACCACCGCCGATGACGAGCACATCGAAGGCCTCCTTGGCGGACAGCTTGGCGGCATCGCGCTCGGCCGACTTGCTGTCGAGCTTGCCGACGATCTCGGCCAGACTCATGCGGCCCTGGCTGAAGTGTTCGCCATTGAGATAGATCGTGGGCACGGCCATGATCTTCTTCTCATTGACCTCGTCTTGGAACATGCCGCCGTCGACCATGACGTGGCTGACCTTGGGGTTGAGCACGGCCATCAGATTGAGTGCCTGCACGATATCCGGGCAGTTGTGGCAGGACAGCGAAATATAGGTAACGAAGTTGTATTCGCCGTCGAGCGCCTTGATCTGCTCCAGCAGCTCGGCCTCTTCCTTGGGCGGATGACCGCCGGCCTGCAGCAGCGCCAGGATCAGCGAGGTGAACTCGTGGCCCATGGGCAGACCAGCGAAGCCGATCTTCATGTCGCTGCCAATGCGATTGATGGCGAAAGACGGCGCGCGCACAGCGCTGTCGTTGGTTTCGCGCCAGGAAACCTTGTCGGAGAGCGCGGCGATGTCTTGCACCAATGCCAGCACTTCCTTGGACTTGTCGCTGCCGTTCACATTGGCAACGATTTCGATGGGGTAAACCACCTTTTCCAGATAAGCCTTGAGTTGGGTCTTGATTGCATCGTCCAGCATTTGAATCTCCCTTCAATTTTGAGTGGAACTCTGAACAGGCGGCGCGTTGCGGCGGCCTCTTCGGAGTTGCCTCCGAAACGTCCGAGGCGCTAGCCTCGGACGGGTACATCTACTTCATTTACAACCCAAAACTGATTCGGAAAGCGTAGCGAGCGATGGCAGGTTGGCTACGCCCAGCGCACAGGAACCGGAATGTGCTGTAGCACATGAGGATTCCGAGCACTGCGCGGAGACAAGATGCCGAGCGCAGTAGCTTTACGTTCAGTTTTCTTAGATCTTGCCGACCAGGTCCAGCGACGGAGCCAGGGTCTTTTCGCCTTCTTGCCACTTGGCCGGGCAAACCTCACCCGGGTGAGCGGCGGTGTACTGGGCGGCCTTCAGCTTGCGCAGGGTTTCCTTGACGTCACGAGCGATCTCGTTGGAGTGCACTTCAGCGGTCTTGATGACGCCGTCCGGATTGATCACGAAGGTGCCGCGCAGGGCCAGGCCTTCTTCCGGAATGTGCACGCCAAAGGCGTTGGTCAGGGCGTGGGTGGCGTCGCCGATCAGCGGGAACTTGGCCTTGCCGACGGCCGGCGAGGTTTCGTGCCAAACCTTGTGCGAGAAATGGGTGTCGGTGGTGACGATGTAGACTTCGGTGCCGGCCTTCTGGAACTCGGCGTAGCTGTCAGCTGCATCTTCGATTTCGGTCGGGCAATTGAAGGTGAAGGCTGCCGGCATGAAGATCAGGACCGACCACTTGCCCTTGAGATCCTTCTCGGTGACTTCGATGAATTCGCCCTTGCCGGTGCGGTTAACGAAAGCCTGGGCCTTGAAGGGCTGAACTTGCGAATTGATCAGGGATGACATGTGCTTCTCCTTGGTTGATAAAAACGGGGAAATACCGTTGGTAATGAGATTGTGCTTGTGCAGCATTAGTAGTGCAAATTGATTGTCACTATATTCGGCATAGTAGCTGGCTATTCCCTAAGCTTATGGCCGAAAACAATGAGAATTGCTTATTATTAGATAAGCAATTTTAATCACCTAATGGCGATGTGCAATTGCAGCATAAGACTGCAAGCGGCATGCCCAGTAAATGCAGCAGGCGGCGTCTATTTCATCAAACGCTGCTGCAACAGGCCCGCCGACTCATGCAATGCGTACCAGCCCGTATAAGCGGCATTTGCCGAGGGCAGCCATGAGGTGATGTGCTCGGGATTCACCAGCGGTGCAAAAAAGCCCGTAGGTGCTACAACGACCTGCATCCCGTTGGCTTCGAAATAAGCCTGCGCCCGCCGCATGTGGGCGGCATGCGTTACCAACAAGATGCGGTCGATGCCAGCTTTTTTCAAGAGCGCAGCGGAGTGTTGCGCGTTCTGCGCAGTATTCTCAGAAGCGTCCTCGACCCAGCGCGGCGGCAGGCCGAAGTCTTCAGTCAGGGATTCAGCCATGGCCCGAGCCTCCGGGTAGCCGTCGCCGGCCACACCGCCACTCACGAGAATGGGTAGGCCGCTCAGACGGGCCACACGGGCGCCGTAGCGTACCCGCTCCAAGGTGATGCGATTAAGCGTGGGGCGACCGTACTCGGGCGCCACCGCGCGCAAGCCGCCGCCAAGAATGACCACGGCACCCGCTCCCTGCCCTTGCGCCTGTTCGAGCTGCCGGGAATCGAGCGGAGGTGCCGACTCCAGCGGGGCCAGCAAGCCATCCACTGCGGGCGGCAGCATCAGCACAAACGACAGCAGAACCCCACCCCAGGCCAGTCCCCGGCCCAGTCGCGGCTTGTGCCGGAGCAACAGCAGGCCTAGCACGATTAGCAAGAGCGGCCCGAGCGGCGGCAGGAATAGACACTCGAGTAGGCGCTTCAGGACAAACATGAAAGCCTAGAGATTGGACTGGTTTGCGGCGCACCATTGCTGCCAGCGCCAGGCATCACGGCACATGGCCTCGACACCAAACTCGGCCTGCCAGCCCAAGGTTTGCCGCGCATGGGCGGGATCGGCGTAGCAAGTGGCGATATCGCCGGGGCGGCGCGCAGTCAGGGCGTAAGCAACCGTACGTCCGCTGGCTTGCTCGAAGGCACGCACCATCTCCAGTACGCTGTAGCCGCGCCCGGTGCCAAGATTGGTGGTAATCAGGCCGGGCGCTTGCGCAATTGCGTTCAATGCCGCCAGATGGCCGCGCGCGAGATCGACGACATGGATATAGTCGCGCACGCCGGTGCCGTCTGGGGTCGGATAGTCGCTGCCGAAGACCGCCAGCTCCTTGAGTTTGCCAACCGCAACCTGCGCCACGAAGGGCAGCAGATTGTTGGGGAGACCATTCGGATCCTCGCCGATGATGCCGCTCGCGTGCGCGCCGACCGGATTGAAGTAGCGCAGCAGCGCAATGCGCCATGCCGGATCGGCACGCTGGATGTCGCGCAGCATGTCCTCGATCATCAGCTTGGAGCGGCCGTAGGGATTGGTCGCCGACAGCGGCGCATCCTCGCGTATCGGCACGCTGGTCGGGTCGCCGTAGACCGTGGCGGAAGAGGAGAACACCAGTTGTTTGACGCCGGCCTCGGCCATGGTTTCGAACAGGGCCACGCTGCCGCAGAAGTTGTTGTCGTAGTAGCGCAGCGGCTGCGCCACCGACTCGCCGACCGCCTTGAGGCCGGCGAAGTGCACCACCGCGCTGATGCGGTATTGCATGAACAGCTCACGCAGGGCGGCACGGTCACGAATGTCGCCTGCCACAAAGGCAGGACGCTTGCCGGCAATCTGCTCGATGCGATCCAGGACCGAGCGCTTGCTGTTGCTGAGATTGTCGAAAACCAGGACCTCATGGCCGCCTTGCAGCAGTTCGACGACGGTATGAGAACCGATGTAGCCGGTACCGCCCGTGACCAGGATCATTTCTTCTGCGTCTCCGGCGTACGTCCGTAGATGTCGGCGTAACGCACGATGTCGTCCTCGCCCAGATAACTGCCCGACTGCACTTCGATCATTTCCAGCGGCACCTTGCCCGGATTCTCCAGCCTGTGCTTGGTCCCCAAGGGGATATAGGTAGACTCGTTTTCGGAAACCATGAAGGTTTCCTCGCCGCGCGTCACCATGGCCGTGCCCGACACCACAATCCAGTGCTCGGCGCGATGATGATGCATCTGCAGCGACAGGCTGGCGCCCGGGCTGACGACGATGCGCTTGACCTGGAAACGCGCGCCGGAATCGATGCTGTCATACCAGCCCCAGGGGCGATACACCTTGCGGTGGCTGGTCTGCTCGCAACGCCCGCTGTCCTTGAGCTTCTGCACTACATCCTTGACCTGCTGAATCTTGCTCTTGTCGGCGACCAGGATCGCATCCGGCGTTTCCACCACGACGGCATTATCGATACCGACGCAGGCAATCAGGCGGCGGTCGCCGACCACCAGGGTATTGGTGCTGTCGACAGCAAGTACATCGCCGATCAGGACATTGTTGTCCGCATCCTTGCTGCTGATTTCCCACAGTGCATTCCAGGCGCCAAGGTCGGACCATTGCGCATCCAGCGGCACTACCGCCACTTCACCGGTGTTGGTCTCAGCACTTGCCAGCCGTTCCATCACGGCATAGTCGATGGAGTCGGCCGGGCAGTTGCTGAAAGCCGCCTTGTCGGGGCGCAGGAAGTCGGCATCCTTGGTCGACTGCGCATGCGCAGCCTCGCAGGAAGCGGCGATATCCGGGCGGAACTCGGCAATCTTGGCCAACCACACCGAAGCGCGTACGACGAAGATACCGCCGTTCCAGTAATAGTCGCCGCTGGCGAGATAGCTCTGGGCCACGTCCAGCGCCGGCTTCTCGACGAAACGATCCACATTGAACGCACCTGCGCCCTGCTTGGCGCCGCGCTTGATATAGCCGTAACCGGTTTCAGGCGCGGTCGGCACGATGCCGAAGGTCACCAGCTTGCCTTGCTCGGCAAGCACCACCGCCTCATTCACGGCGGCATGAAAGGCCGCTACGTCCTGAATCACCTGGTCGGCCGGCATGACCACCAGGATGGCGTCGCCGCCCTGCTCCAATGCCGCATGCGCGGCAACCGACAGCGCCGGCGCGGTATTGCGCCCAACCGGCTCCAGCAAAAGGCCGTTACTGGCAAGCTTCAGCTCGCGCAACTGTTCCGCAATCAGGAAGCGATACTCCTCATTGCCGACCAGCAAGGGCGGCTGCACGGCCGCGCCACAGGCCAGCTTGGCGCCATTCAAGCGCAAGGCTGTCGCCTGCAGCATGGTGCGGTCGCCGGAAAGCTTAAGCAACTGCTTGGGGTACTGCTCCCGTGACAGAGGCCACAAACGGGTGCCAGAACCGCCGCACAGAATGACAGGCTGGATATTCATCATGCAAGTCTCGCTATTGAACCGTACCAATAAACCGCAATTATGCGGGCAAAGCGTCCACGCATACTGCCTCGTTCACATCTGACCGCAGTGCGAGCCTAACCACGCAAGCGTTGCCACCTCCACTACGCCCCGCCATTCGGCGCGCGAAAACGTGTGGTCCGCCTCCGCGAAGTCGACACGGTGTACGTGCGCCTGCGTCAGAAAATTGCTGCCCTCAAGCTGCAGCTGGGCCAGAAAGACTTGAGCAGTGGCATCCCGACGACACAGCAGCAACAACACTGGCAGCTGCTGCGCATGCAAGGCCAGGAGCAACTGGTTTGCGGTTTGACCGGCCGCACCGCCCGTGCGGGCATCACGCCAATGACGCCACATCTCGCCCAGCTTGCGCAGGGGGTTAATGCCCCCGCTCAGCAACTTCCGCCAGAATGCACCTTCTCGCAGGCGTTGCCGATAGCGCGTCTGGACTATTGCGTGCGCCTGGGCCTGTTCGGTGCAGAGCCAGGGGTTGGCCAAGGCGAGTCCCGCCAGGCGCGCATCTTGGCTGCGCAGGCCATACAGCAAGGCGGCGCTGGCGCCGTCGCACAAGCCCCACAGCACGACCTTGCGCACGGCAGGACACGCCGCCTGCAGCGCATCGATGGCAGCAGCGATATCCACATCAATGGCATCAAAGCCGGGCGCATTGCCCGTGCTGTCGCCCATGCCGCGACAGTCAAAACGCATCACGGCGTGGCCTGCCCGAGCCAGCGCCCGCGCCAGTAGCGCAAACTGCCGGTGGCTGCCAACGCGATACTGCGGGCCGCCGACGACGATGACGACTCCGGTATCGGATGCGCGACTTTCCGGCTGACTGATGATGCCGACGAGGTTTTCCCCCGCGCAGGCAAAGCAGGCGATGCTTTCCTGCACCTTCATGGCAGCAGGGCCCGTATGGCAGTCAGACTCGCCGCCTCTAGCGCCGGACAGGCGAGCACGCCGGATGCCGACCAGCACTGGGCATCCTCGCACGCGTGCACGCTCGCATTGCCGCCTTCTGCAAAGCGGCGCAGGGCGGGCGACAAGTCGCCGCCGGCCGCAACCAGCTCGATGCAGTGCATGCGCTGTGCTGGCTCGGGCTGCACCAGCCCACTGGCCGCCAAGCCGCGGGCCAGATCTGGTGCCAGCGTATAGCCGGCAACCTCGATGGCGCGGCCGCTCTCCAGTTGCGCGAGTAGGGTTTCGCTGCTGCCACGCGCACCTGCCCTGCCCTCCAGCATGTCGGCTGCCAGACTCAGGCGCAGGAACTGTTGCAAATGCTGCTGGCCAGACAGCACCGGCTGCCAAAGCAATAAGGAGATTTCGCCGGCCCACGCGCGCGCCGCTTCGCTGGCGAGCAAGGCGCCGCTGCGCAGGCCCCACAGACAGAGCGGTGCAGCGAAGCGTTGCTGCAGCAGTTGTAGCGCCGCATGCGCATCCGCGCGCCAGCTGTCCCAACTGGCCGCGCCAAAATCGTCGGCGCTGTCGCCGCAACCGTGCAGGTCGATCTGCAGCACCACATAGCCGGCAGCGGCAAAGGCGCGCGCCTGCCGCGCCGCCACGGCGCGTGAGCGATTCATTTCCTCGGCAAAAGGATGCAGATAAAGGATGCTGCCGCGGGGACTGCCCGGGGGCAGATGCAGCAGGCAGAAACGCTCGCTGCCGTTGACCGGCAGAAAGAAGGCTTCTGGGGCAGACTCAGGCCGCAAGCTTGTCCTGCACGAAGCGGGTAAAGGTGCCGACATCGGTAAACAAGCTGGCCTCGATCTCGTCGTCGGCAATGCTCAGGCCGAAACGTTCTTCGAGCGCGGTGAGCAGGCCCACCACGGCCATGGAATCGAGCTCGGGCAAGGCGCCGAGCAAGGGTGTCTCGGGCGTGAAGCGCTGCGCCCGACCCGCGAGCCCCAGCACTTCATCAAGCAGACGCAAGACATCCTGCTGCACTCTCGGATCCAGCGACATCGGTCCTCCCCCGGACATTCCCTGAAATGACAAGCGATTATACGGTCAAGGACAGATGGCCGGACTCAATCGTCGGCCATACGCGTGGACAGCAGACTGGCACCGACGATCAGAGCTCCGCCCACCCACTCGCGCAGCCCCAGCGTCTCGCCGGCCAGCAGCCAGGAGGCGATGGCGGCGACCACTAGCTCGAACAGCATCACCACGATGGCCTGCGAGGCGCGCGTGCGCACGATGGCGTATTGGACGATGGCGTTGGTGAACACCAAGGTCAGGCCGACGATGAGCAACATCAGCCAGGAGGCGGTTTCAAGCTGCCAGGGCGTGCGCGGCACAAAGGGCCAGGCCACGCAGCCCCAGGCCATCACGCCGACAAAAACCGCCAGTACCTTCTGTTCCATCGGGATATCGCTGGTTTTCTTGATCAGGACATTGGAAAGCGCAAAGCAGATGCCGGCCCCCAGCCCCAGCCATTCGGCGGTGGAATGCGGCCAGGGCAAGCCGGCGGCGGGATTCCACAGCATGATGCAGGCGCCGGAGAGCGAAACCGCCATGATGATGGCCCCGGTCGAGTTCAGGCGCTCGCCGAGGAGCAGGCGGGCAAAGATCACTGTCCACAAGGGCGAAAGATAGAACAGCAGCAGCACCCGCGTGACCTCACCCGCCAGGGTGCCCATGACAAAGCCGAGATTGCAGCCACCTGCCGCCAGCGCCACGGCGCACAGCATGGGGCGCAGGGGCAAGCCATGCAATTTCTTGTGCCACAGGGCAAAACCAATCAGGAAAGCGACCAGATAGGTCAGCAGTGTGGCCTCGATCCCGCTCATGCCTTGTGCGGCAAGGACGCGATAGGGATACCAGATCAGCCCCCAGATGGAGGCACCGGCCAAAAGGCAGATTACAGGGGTGGATCTGGCGGGCGCGGAGTTTTGCGGGGTGTCCATTTATAATTGCTTGCTTTGTGCCACAGAATTGCTTCCGTCGTGAACCCAGACCTCGCCAAGCTCCAGCCCTACCCCTTCGAAAAACTGCGCGCCATGCTGGCCCAGGGCGCTCCCGCTCAAGCCCCAGGCCTGCGTGAGATCAAGCTCGGCATCGGCGAGCCGCAGCACGCCACGCCGGAATTCATCAAGCAGGCGCTGTGCAACAGCCTGGCCGGGCTGGCGAATTATCCCACGACCCAGGGTGACGAAAAGCTACGCGTGGCGATCAGCGAATGGCTGGCGCGCCGCTACCAGATCCCGGCCCCTGATGCGGGCACTCAAATTCTGCCGGTGAATGGTTCGCGCGAAGCGCTGTTCTCCTTCGCCCAGGCGGTCATTGATCGCAGCAAGCCCGGCGCGCTGGTGGTCAGCCCCAATCCCTTCTACCAGATCTACGAAGGCGCCGCCTACCTGGCCGGGGCCACGCCGGTCTTCCTCAACAACCTGCCGCAGAACGACTTCAACTTCGACTACGACGAACTGTCGGTCGAGCAGTGGTCGCGTGTGCAATTGCTCTTCGTCTGCTCGCCGGGCAATCCGACCGGCAAGGTGCTGAGCCTCGATGACTGGAAGGAGTTGTTCGCCCTTTCGGACAAATACGGTTTCATCATCGCTGCCGACGAGTGCTATTCGGAGATCTACTTCGACGAGGCCGCTCCGCCGCTGGGTGCGCTGGAAGCCGCCCGCAAGCTGGGCCGCGACGACTATGCGCGCCTGGTGGTGTTCTCTAGCCTGTCCAAGCGCTCCAATGTGCCGGGCCTGCGTTCCGGCTTCGTTGCCGGTGATGCCAAGGTCATGAAGGCTTTTCTGCTGTATCGGACCTACCACGGCAGCGCCATGAACCCGGCGGTTCAGGCCACCAGCGTCATCGCCTGGCAGGAGGAGGCCCATGTGGTCGAAAATCGCCGCCTGTACAAGGAAAAATTCGACCAGGTCACCCCGCTGGTCGCCCCCTATCTCAAGACCGCCGTGCCCGATGCCGGCTTCTATCTGTGGGCCCAGACCCCGATTGCCGACGAGGAATTCACCCGCCGTCTGCAGCATCAATATAATGTCAGCGTCCTGCCCGGCAGTTACCTGGCGCGCGAGGCCAATGGCGTCAATCCGGGCGCCGGCTTTGTCCGCCTGGCCCTGGTCGCCAGCCTGGACGACTGCCTGGAAGCCGCCGGGCGCATCGCCGACTTTTGCAAGACCCTGTAATCTCGGTACTCACCGTATTCACTGTAGCCACTGAAAGAAGAACATGAGCGATATTCAACAGATCATCGAACAAGCCTGGGAAGACCGCGCCAACCTCAAGCCGGGCAGCGCCCCGGCCAAGGTCGGCGAAGCCGTCGATCACATCATCAACGAGCTGGACGCAGGCACGCTGCGCGTCGCCGAGAAGATCAACGGCGATTGGGTCACCCATCAGTGGATCAAGAAGGCCGTGCTGCTGTCCTTCCGCCTGCAGGACAACCAGATCATGAGCGCCGGCGATCTGAATTTCTTCGACAAGGTCGACACCAAGTTCGCCAGCTACGACCAGCACAAGTTCCAGCAAGGCGGCTTCCGCGTCGTCCCGCCGGCGGTCGCCCGTCGCGGCTCCTTCATCGGTAAGAACGTCGTGATGATGCCGAGCTACGTGAACATCGGCGCCTACGTCGATGAAGGCACCATGGTCGACACCTGGGCTACCGTCGGCTCCTGCGCCCAGATCGGCAAGAACGTGCACCTCTCCGGCGGCGTCGGCATTGGTGGAGTTCTTGAACCTCTCCAAGCCAACCCCACCATCATCGGCGACAACTGCTTCGTCGGCGCCCGCTCCGAAGTCGTTGAAGGCGTCATCGTCGAGGACAACTGCGTGATCTCGATGGGCGTCTATATCGGCCAGAGCACCAAGATCTACGACCGCGCTACCGGCGAAGTCATTTACGGCCGCATTCCGGCAGGCTCCGTTGTCGTGTCGGGCAATCTGCCCTCGGCCGACGGCAAGTACAGCCTTTACTGCGCGGTCATCGTCAAGAAGGTCGATGCACAAACCCGCTCCAAGACCAGCATCAACGAACTTCTGCGCGGCGACTAAACAAGCAGTCCTCACCCTGGGGAGGGAATGATGGGAACGATGCAGCGCCTGTTTCAGCTGATGTCCGACAAGAAGGCATCGGACATGTTCATGGCGGTCGGTTCGCCGATCAATATCAAGATCGAAGGCCTACTGGTTCCCATCAATCAGCAGGTGATGGATGTCGCCGCCATCCGCATCCTGCTTGAAGAGATCATCAAGCCCGAGGAGTTTCAGGTCCTGGCCGAGACCAAGGAACTCAACACCGCGGTAGGCGCACCGGGCATCGGCCGCTTCCGCGTCTCGGTCTTCCACCAGCGCGGGGCGATTTCCGCGGTGCTGCGTTTCATCCAGAATGAAATTCCCGAGATCGAGACATTGGGATTGCCCGCCACCCTGCCTCCGGTCATCATGGAAAAGCGCGGCCTGCTGCTCGTTGTCGGCGCCACCGGCTCGGGCAAGTCGACCACCATCGCTTCCTTGCTCGACTATCGCAACCGCATCTCCAGCGGCCACATCCTGACGCTGGAAGACCCGGTCGAATTCGTCTTCAAGAACAAGAAGTCCATCGTCAACCAGCGCGAGATCGGCACCGATGCCAGGAGTTTCGAGATCGCCCTGAAGAACGCCCTGCGCCAGGCGCCGGACATCATCTTCATCGGCGAAATCCGTGACAAGGACACCATGAGCCAGGCCATCGCCTATGCCCAGTCCGGCCACCTCTGCGTCGCCACGCTGCACGCCAACAACAGCTATCAGGCACTGTCGCGCATCATCGGTTTCTATCCGCTCGAAGCGCGCCCCTCCCTGCTGGCCGACCTTTCCGTCACGCTGCGTTGCATCGTTTCACAACGCCTGGTCAAGAAGCCGGACGGCATGCGCACCCCCGCTGCCGAGGTCATGCTCAACACCAAGCATATCGCCGAGCTGATGGAGCGTGGCGATATCGACGGCATCCGCGAAGCCATGCAGAAGAGCCTCTCGCCGGGGTCGCAGACCTTCGAGCAGGCGCTGTACGAGCTTTACACCAAGGGTGTGATCTCGCTGGACGAGGCGCTGGGCGCCGCCGACTCGGCCAACAATCTGCAGTGGCTGATCAACAATACCGAACACAAGGGCAATGCCAAAAAGCCGGAGACCGAAACCGAGGTCGCTACGGCGGCCATGGCCGAAGCTCCGCCGCAAAGCCTGTCTTTCGGCAATTTCGAACTCAAGACCGATTAATCAATGACTGATGTACTTGCCCTTACCCAGGCGCTGATCGCCCGGGATTCCGTCACGCCCAACGATGCCGGCTGCCTGGACATGATCGCCGAGCGCCTGCGGCCGCTCGATTTTCATCTCGAATTCATCAGCGCCGGCGGCGTCACCAATCTGTGGGCACGGCGCGGCAAGACCGCGCCGGTGGTCTGCTTTGCCGGCCATACGGATGTGGTACCGACCGGCCCGCTGGACAAGTGGAACAGCGCGCCCTTCGCCCCCGAGATCCGCGACGGCTACCTCTACGGTCGCGGCGCCGCCGACATGAAGACTTCGCTGGCGGCCTTCGTGGTCGGCATCGAGCGCTTTGTCGCCAGCCAGCCGCAACACCCGGGCTCGATCGCCCTGCTCCTGACCTCCGATGAGGAAGGCGACGCCATCGACGGCACCGTGCGCGTGGTGGAAACCCTGAAGGCGCGCGGCGAACTGCTCGACTGCTGCATCGTCGGCGAACCGACCTCGACGGCGAAACTCGGCGACGTGATCAAGAACGGACGCCGCGGCTCTCTCTCCGGCAGGCTCATCGTCAAGGGCAAGCAAGGCCATGTGGCCTATCCTCATCTGGGTCGCAACCCCGTGCATCTGGCTGCCCCGGCACTGGCCGAACTGAGCGCCGCGACCTGGGATGCAGGCAACGAGTACTTCCCGCCGACGACTTTCCAAATTTCGAATATCCATGCGGGCACCGGCGCCACCAATGTGATTCCAGGAAGCATGGAAGTGCTGTTCAACTTCCGTTTCTCGACCGCAACCACGGTCGATGAACTCAAGACCACCGTGCACGGCATTCTCGACAAGCATGGCCTTGAATACGACCTGGTCTGGAACCAGGGCGGCAAACCCTTCCTGACGCCGCGCGGCACGCTGGTCGATGCGCTGGCCGGCGCCATCAAGGCGGCCACGGGCCTCGACACCGAACTGTCCACCACCGGCGGCACCTCCGACGGCCGCTTCATTGCCGACATCTGTCCCCAGGTGGTCGAACTCGGCCCGGTCAATGCCACCATTCACCAGATCAACGAATGTGTGGCCGTTGCCGACATGGAGCCGCTTGCACGGATTTACGAAGGCGCTCTCGAAAGGCTGCTGAAATGAGTGCCGTACTTGACGACCTCCATTCCGTTCGTGACTGGCTGCGCTGGGCAGTCAGTCGCTTCAATGAAGCCGAGCTGAGCTTCGGCCACGGCTGCACGAATGCCTACGACGAAGCGGCGTGGCTGATCCTGCACACCCTGCACCTGCCCGTGGACGAGCTTGAGCGCTTCATCGACGCGCGCCTGACGCGCGACGAGCGATTGGCGGTACTTGAAATGCTGCAGCAGCGCATCACCCGCCGGGTGCCGGCCGCCTACCTGACCCACGAAGCCTGGCTGGGCGACTTCAAGTTCTATGTGGATGAACGCGTCATCGTGCCGCGCTCCTATTTCGCCGAACTTCTGGAAAACGGCTTCGCGCCCTGGATCGAGAATCCGGACGCCGTTACCGATGTACTCGACCTGTGCACCGGTTCAGGCTGTCTCGCCATCATCATGGCCCATACCTTCCCCAATGCGCAGGTCGATGCCGTGGACATCTCCGCGGATGCGCTCGCCGTCGCCCATCACAATGTGGATGAGTACGGCTTGGAAGGCGTGGTCTCGCCCATCGAATCCGATCTCTTCGCCGAGCTCGGCGGTCATCAATACGACCTGATCATCTCCAACCCGCCCTATGTGACTACCGAGTCGATGCAGGCCCTGCCGGCGGAGTACCGGCACGAGCCCGCGCTGGCACTGGCTGCTGGTGAGGACGGGCTGGACATCGTGCGGCGCATTCTTGCCGGTGCCAAGGCCCATCTCAAGCCTGGCGGAGTGCTGGCCGTCGAGGTTGGCCACAACCGCGATCTGGTGGAAGCTGCGTTTCCCGAGCTGGAAGCCATCTGGCTGGATGCCGAAGGCGGCGATGAAAAGATTTTCCTGCTCACCCGCGAACAGCTTTGAGTCTGTCGGCGCCATGCCGCACCCGCGATCTGCACTTATCGTTTTTTCCGAATAAGCTCACTGTATTGGGCAATACAGTGGCAGAATGTTTTCGAAACGCCCAAAACAAATAGCAATTAATGGCGTTTTGTATCCAAACGGCTTGCGCAAGTGCGCCGAGAATTACGTAAGTTGCTGAACCGGGGTTGGAAAAAATGACTATCGCCAAACGCATTTCGCTTCTTATCAGTATTGCCGTCCTGGCCTTGATTCTCTTGGGCACCGGCGGCATTTATGGACTCAAGCAACTCGACAGCAAGCTTGAGAACATCAATACCAATCTGATGCCCAGCGTCACTTTGCTGAACGAAGTGGCACAAAACATGTTCCGCATGCGGCTGCGCCTGCAGTTGCACATCATGAGCGACGACATGGACAAGCAGAAGGGCTACGAGGAAGAGCTCAAGACCCTCAGCGCAAAGATCGTCGAGCAGCTGGACCAGTACGACAAAATGCTCCTCGACGAAGAGGACAAGCGCCTTCTTGCCGCAGACCGCGAGGCCATTGAGGCTTACAGCGTAGTGCGGGAAAAGGCGCTCGAAATGTCCAAGAGCCTGATGAAGACCGATGCGCAGAACTACATCCTGGATAACAACGGCATAGCCCTGCGTGCAACCGAAAGCCTGACTGCCCACGTAAAGTACAACGTCGACCTCGCCTCCAAGGCCAAGGATGAGTCAAAGGCAATCTACAAGCGGCTGTTCACGCTCATGGTGATTCTGATCCTGGCCGCCCTGGCCGGTGTCGGCTTCCTCGGCTCTGTGATCTACCGCAATGTGGTGACCTCCCTGAATTCGCTGCGCGAAACCCTGGTCGATGTTGAGCGCAATCTTGATTTCACTCGGCGTGCCCCGGTAATGAGCAATGACGAAGTGGGCATGACGGTCGAGGCCGTCAATCGCCTGACCACCCGCCTGCAGGAAAGCCTACGCCAGATCGCAGACCAGTCCGAGCGGGTCAGCGAAGCCGCCCGACATCTGACGGAAACTGCGCGCACCGTCACCGACAGCGCCTCCAGCCAAAGCGCTGCTGCAGCCGACATGGCTGCGACTGTGGAAGAAATGACAGTCAGCATCAATCACGTCGCCGATCAGGCCGGCGAGGCCAATCGCTTGTCCGGCGAGTCCGGATCGCTGGCCGTCGATGGCGAAAAAACCATCGTCGAGACGGTCGAGGATATCAACCTGATCGCCAGTACGGTACGCGACGCTTCCAACTACGTCGCCGATCTGGATCGCGACAGCCAGCGTGTCAATGAAGTCATCGGTGTCATCAAGGAAATCGCCGACCAGACCAATCTGCTCGCCCTGAATGCCGCCATCGAAGCGGCCCGCGCAGGCGAACAAGGACGCGGCTTCGCCGTCGTCGCCGATGAAGTGCGCAAGCTGGCCGAGCGCACCTCGCAGTCGACCCAGGTCATCGCCGAGACCATCGCCGCCATGCAGGTCAATGCCCAGAACACCGTCGAGGGCATGAAGGCCGTGGATGAGCGCGTGAACATCGGCGTGGACCGTGCCAATGCAGCCAACACGGCCATCACACAAATCCGGGCCAGCTCCGGCCGCGCCGTTGATCGGGTGGGTGAGATCAGCAACGCCATCCGCGAACAGGGCATTGCCAGCACCAGCATCGCCCAGCAGGTGGAAAAAATCGCGCAGATGTCCGAAGAAAACCACGCCGCCGCCGAAAACACCTCGGAGACAGCAGTCGAGCTCGACAAGCTGGCCAATGACATGAAGAACATCGTCAGCCAATACAAGATCTGAGCGCTCTGTACATTTGGCCGAACCGCCCGCCTATCCTCCCTCGGACCGATATGCGGGCGTTTTTCGTTTTTCACGCAAGAGGAGACGCACCATGCAGAAGAGCATTGCCCGTATAGCCCGCACGCTGGCCGCACTCACCATCGGTGTCGGGATCAGCGCAAGCAGCCTCGCGCAGGTATGGCCCAACAAGACCGTGACCGTCGTAGTCCCCTGGCCGGCCGGCGGGCCCTCCGATACGGCGGCGCGACCGCTTGCCAAATCTATGGGTGACAGCCTGGGCCAGACCTTCGTCGTCGACAACAAGGGCGGTGCTGGCGGCAACATCGGTACGGCGCAGGTGGTCAAGTCCGCGCCTGACGGCTACACCCTGCTGGTCACATCGAGCGCGCCCATCGTGATCAACCCCAGTCTCTACAAGAACATGCCCTTCGAGCCGGAGAAGGACCTGACGCCGATTACCAACCTGCTGCGCGTGCCGCTGGTGCTGGCGGTTCACCCCTCCGTGCCAGTCAAGAGCCTCAAGGAGCTGATTGCCTACATCCGCAGCCAGAAGAGCTTTGTCTACGCATCTGCCGGCAATGGCACGCCGCAACATCTGACCGGTGAGCTGTTCAAGTCGATTGCCCGCCTGGATATCACCCATGTTCCCTACAAGGGCTCGGCACCCGCAATTGCCGATCTGCTCGGCGGACACGTGCCCATGATGTTCGACAGCACCGTCGCCGTCACGCCACATATCAAGGCCGGGAAGCTGCGCGCCATCGCCGTCAGCGGTGCGCAGCGCTCGCCGCTGTTCCCGGACGTACCCACTTTCGGCGAATCCGGTTTCGCCGCGGTCGAGTCCTACGCCTGGTACGGCTTGTTTGCCCCGGCCAACCTACCCAAGGACCTGCTCGCCAAGATCAATACCGAAGCCCTGAAGGCCATGAAGCAGCCGGAGTTCCAGAAGACCCTGGCTGACACCGGTTCGGAATACGTGGGCTCCTCACCGGAACAGTTCCAGGCCTTCGTCAAGACCGAGGCTCAGAAATGGGCCGGCGTGGTCAAGGCCAGCGGCGCGACCATCGATTAAGCGCACGTTGCCCCGCATGGAAAGGCCGCTTGATGAGCGGCCTTTTTTTCGCCCGTACGGCGTCGCTGCATGCCGCTGGTATGATGAATGCGTTGCTTATCCCTACGCCTTCCTGGAGACGATCATGCGGAAACTCGGTTTGACTCTGCTCGCCGCACTTGCCCTGCTGCTGTCCGGCTGCGGCTACAACACCTTCCAGACCACGGACGAACAGGTCAAGGCCGCCTGGTCCGAGGTACTCAACCAGTACCAGCGTCGTGCCGACCTGATTCCGAATCTGGTCAATACGGTCAAGGCTTATGCACAGCATGAGAAGGAAGTGCTGACCACCGTTACCGAAGCGCGCGCCAAGGTCGGCAGCATTCAGGCCACGCCAGAACTCATCAACGACCCGGGCGCCTTCGACAAATTCCAGGCTGCCCAGGGCGAGCTGTCCAGTGCCCTGTCGCGCCTGCTAGTGGTCAGTGAAAACTATCCGCAGCTCAAGGCCGATGCCAACTTCCGTGATCTGCAGGCCCAGCTTGAAGGCACCGAGAACCGTATCACCGTGGCGCGCAAACGCTATATCGAGGCGGTACAAGGCTACAACGTCGCGGTCCGCACCTTCCCCAACAACCTGACCGCCATGGTGCTGGGCTACAAGGAAAAGCCGAACTTCAGCGTGCAGAACGAAGCTGAAATCTCCAAAGCGCCCAAGGTCGACTTCGGCAAGTGAGCACCCGATGAAAGCTTGGTTCAGGGCATGCGCGCTGCTCGCCTGCCTGCTCCTGCCCGGGGCGCTCCAGCTGGCACGCGCTGAGGCGGACATCCCAGCGCTGACGGCGCGCGTTACCGATCTGACCGGTACGCTCACGGCTGAGCAGAAAACAGCCCTGGAACAGCGGCTGCAAGCTTTCGAAGCAAAAAAAGGCAGCCAGATCGCCGTGCTGCTCGTGCCTAGCACCGAGCCCGAAAGCATCGAGCAATATTCGATGCGCGTGGCCGAGCGATGGAAACTCGGCCGCAAGGGCGTGGACGATGGCGCCCTGCTTCTGATTGCCAAGGATGACCGCACGCTGCGGATTGAGGTCGGCTACGGTCTCGAAGGCGTGCTGACCGACATCGCCAGCAAACGCATCGTCAGCGACATCATCGTGCCGCACCTGAAAAACGGTGATTTCTATCAGGGCATAGATGCCGGCATCGACCGCATGATGCGCCTCATCGACGGCGAGCCTCTGCCTGCGCCCGCACCGCAGGAAAACTGGGAGGACGACGTCGGTAATCTGCTGCCGGGTGCAATCATCGGCGGCCTCATTGGCGGGCAGCTCCTGCGCGGTCTCTTCGGCGCGCTGCTGGGATCGCTCGCCACTTTCGGCGTGGTCACCGGCCTCTTGTGGCTGCTCATGGGGACCTTGTTTCCGGCCGCGCTCATCGGCGTGTTCGTCACCCTCTTCAGCTTCGCCAACTTCCGGGGCGGCGGTATTGGCGGAGGCGGCTTCCGTGGTGGCGGCGGCGGCTTTGGTGGTGGGGGATTCGGCGGTGGCGGCGGTGGTTTTGGCGGGGGCGGCGCCTCCGGGAGATTCTGAGTGAAGCGCATCCTGACTCATCTGCTGCAGTCGCGCTATCGAGTGCGGCGCACCTTCCCCTCTGCCAGCCTGGATCGCATCGAGGCTGCCATCCGCGATGCCGAGCGCACTCATAACGGCGAGATTCGTTTCGCCGTCGAGGCCGCGCTGCCCTGGAACGGGCTCGTAGACGGACAATCCGCGCGCGACCGCGCCATTGAAGTCTTCTCCCAACTCCACGTCTGGGACACCGAGCACAACAACGGCGTTCTGATTTATCTCCTGCTGGCCGATCGCGACGTCGAGATCGTCGCCGACCGCGGCGTCAATGCACGCGTCGCGCAAACCGAGTGGGAAGCGATCTGTCACGAGATGGAGACCCACTTCCGCAACGGTGAATTTGAAGCCGGCCTGCTCGCCGGCATCGATGCCGTCGCGGGCCACCTGCGTACCCATTATCCGCAGCGTGGCGACGACCTGAACGAAATACCGGACCATCCAGTCGTCCTGTAGCAAGCCGGAAAGCCGTAACACCCGAATTTATGCGGCTTTCGGGCCAATCTTCGTTTGACCGAATGCATCCATCCAAGTAGAATTCGCGGCGTTCGGGGCGTAGCGCAGCCCGGTAGCGCGCCTGCTTTGGGAGCAGGATGTCGCAGGTTCGAATCCTGCCGCCCCGACCAGTTTGCTGTCCCTCGGTAACCGTCCGTAGCTCATCTGGATAGAGCACCGGCCTTCTAAGCCGGGGGTAACAGGTTCGAGTCCTGTCGGGCGGGCCATACAGGCTTTTTGCGGGCCCGGCGGATTGCAAGAAACTGGCGCATGCTGTAGAATCGCGCCTCTCGCACTGGCAGTAATGCATGTGCATCAGTGGTGGCTGTAGCTCAGTTGGTAGAGTCCCGGATTGTGATTCCGGTTGTCGTGGGTTCGAGCCCCATCAGCCACCCCACCCCATATAGAAAAGCCGCTCAATCGAGCGGCTTTTTGCTTT
>DATMSM010000021.1:0-25925 GCA_035565355.1 Rhodocyclaceae bacterium | reverse complement strand
GGTAGCGACGCCGGCCGCGAGCGGCAAGGCGGGCACGCGCACCGCCAGGGAAGCCGCCGATGGCGGGGTGGAACGCGAGCATCGCTCGGCCAAGGGGCAGCGCATCGTGCATAGCGAGAAGCTCACTAATCCGACCTCGATTGCCGAGTTCATCAAGGTCCAGACCAACGAGGCGAGCAAGGACAAGAAGCAACCGGACGCCAACGTCAATCAGGACGAAAGCGTCAATCCCACCGCCATGGGACGCGACGGCTCGACCGTGGGCGCGCGCCTGCGCCTGGATCTGGATGCGCCGCCCGGCGGGCATGAGGACATCATCGTCGGCCCCGGCATTCCGGTCGATGAATGGGACTATCGCAAGCACATGCTGCTGCCCGACCACTGCCGCGTACAGGAGCTGATCGGCCGTCACGACGGCGGCATCCTGCTGCCCGAGCATCTGAAGAAGCATGCGGCCCGCCTCAAGCAGCAGTTCAGCGCGCTGGTACCGCAACGTCACTGGCTCAAGGGCCAGCCCGACGGCTCCGAACCCGATATCGACGCCTGCGTGCGCCTCTACGCCGACCATCTGGCGGCCCGCCTTGGCGGCGGCGGCGCGCACGACATGAAGCAGGACGTCTACCTCGCCCAGCAGCACCGCGAGCGCGATCTGTCCTGCCTGGTGCTGGCCGACCTTTCGCTCTCCACCGACGCCTGGGTCTCGCACAATCAACGCGTCATCGACGTGATCCGCGACAGCCTGATGCTGTTCTCGGAAGCGCTCACCGCCACCGGCGACAAGTTCGGCCTGTACGGCTTTTCCTCGCAGAAGCGCGAACAGGTGCGCTTTCACCGTATCAAGGAATTCAACGCGCCCTACGACGCGATTGCGCGCGGCCGCATCGCCGGCTTGAAACCCGGCTTCTACACGCGCATCGGCGCGGCCGTGCGTCACGCGACGAAAATCCTCGAGAAGCAGGACAGCGCCATGCGCGTGCTGCTCGTGCTCACCGACGGCAAGCCGCACGACATCGACTACTACGAAGAGCGCTACGGCATCGAGGACACGCGCATGGCCTTGATGGAAGCGAAGAAGAAGCGCATCAAGCCCTTCTGCGTCACCATCGACCGCGAAGGCTCGCACTACCTGCCGCATCTCTTCGGCGTGAACGGCTACACCGTGCTGCGCCGGCCGGAAGAACTCAGCAGCCGCCTGCCCATACTCTACGCACAGCTGACCGGGCAGTCTTAGGCAATCCCCCCGGCCCCCGTTCCGAGAAAGGGGGTGACGGTGGTTCGCGGGCTGCGCCCGCTCCCAAATGACGGGCAGCTCCGTAGTTTTGGCTTGAAGGAATGTTCGCTCCGCGAACGGACCGCCTTGGCTTGGGACGGCCCGGCGCCAAGGCTGCGTGGTTTTTATCTCTGTAGCTACGGAGATAAAACCTCTGAGTAGCTTCGCCGCTGGGCCGTTCCAAGGCGAAGCGGCACGCGCCAGAGGCGCAAACCGCACTACCCGTTGTGCGGAGTCCCCCTTAATCTGGGAGCGGCACAGCCGCGAACCGAAGTCACCCCCTCCCGTGGGGAGGGGGCTGGGGGTGGGTTCACTTCCCCGCCCGCTCGCGAGACCTGGCAAACGCCTCCAGCACCGGCGCGATATTCTTGCCCAAGGCGATCTGCGGTTCTGAAGGTGTGTACTCCTGCAGCTTTTCGCGCTCGGCAATCACCGGCTTGGCCAGCTCGAAAGCTTCGGTGAAGGACCAGGTCTTGCGTAAGGCCTCGTCAAAGTAGGCCTTGCCGAAATAGGTGTAGTCGTTTTCATTGTCGCAGCCGAAGGAGTTCTTGTCGGCGGCGGCGGCGGTGATTACCAGGGTATCGTCGTTCTGCAGCGCATCGATGAAGCCGCCCGAGTAGCAGGCCGACACGACGATCACACGGCGCCTGATGCCGGCCTCGTCGAGCAGCTGGCGCAAGGCGGGCGGGTCAAGGTCGTTGAAACGCATCATGCCGAAGTCCAGCGAGAACTTGTGCTCCTTGGAACCATGCGAGGTCATGAACAGGAACAGGATGTCCTCGTCCGGGTTCATCAGCTTGGCAATATGTCCGAAACTCTTTTCCAGCGCCGTCTTGCTGGCAATCGGCACATCCTGAATGGTGTCGGCGTTATTGATTAGCCTGAGGCTGCGGCCGGCCGTACCGAAACGCTCGTCGAACAGGCGGCTGATGCTGTTCACCTCGCGCATGAAGACGTCCTGCGCGGCATAGCCGGCGGCGCCGACAAAAAACAGCTCGACCTGCCCGGCCTGGCCGGGCTTCAGCTGCGCCAGCGTATCAGCCAGCAACTTGGACTGGCGATAGATATTGTCTTCGCGGACGGAGGCAAGGTAATCCTTTTGGGGCTGATCGCTGCTGTCCTTGCTGTAGCGCGGTGTCCACAACCAGCGGTCATTGTCCATGAAGAGCTGCGGCGTTACGAACAGCACACAGACGACCACGATGCCCGCCGCTGCGCGCAAGCCGCGTAGTTGGAACAGGCGCGTGGCGGCAAGTATCGCGGCCAGGACATACCAGGCCATCGGGCTGTAGGCGAGCAGCCACTGCAGCCATGGATTCGGAATCGCCAGCACGGACGACCAGCCCAGGAACAGGAAGACGCCGGCGATATGGACTGGGAGCGCCAGCGCGAACAGGGCGATGAGGTAGCGCCCGCTGCCACCGGCATGCGCAGACTTGTCGCCGGACACCTGCGTAGCGGCCAAACAGGCCAGCAACCAGGCGAGGAGGAATTCGGGCAGCAGAAACAGGGAATCGGGCACGGCGTCCGCCCGGAAGCGGCCGTCGAGTCCGACATAGCCGACCTGGGCGGCAAAGTTGAGCAGCCAGTTGAGTGCCACCAGGGCGAGTAACTGGCCCCAGGAGAAATGCAGCTGCTCCGCCTGCGGCCGCAGCATGGCCGCCATGCGCAGCCCCTGACGCAGATGCTTCCGGAATATCTGCCAGCCGCTGCGGGACGGGAGATTCGACTCCGGATGCTGCGCGGTGTCTGCGTCGCTCATGCGGGCCCCTACATCTCCACCTGAGAGCCCAGTTCGACCACCCGGTTCGGCGGAATCTTGAAGAAGGCCGTGGCGGGGTCGGCGTTGCGGAACATCCACTTGAACAACACCTCGCGCCACAAGGACATGCCGCGCGTCTTCTTGCTCGGGATGATGGTCTCGCGGGCGAGGAAGAAGGAGGTTTCCATCGGTGCGTAACAGATGCCGTGCTCACTGCACATGCCCAGCGCCGCCGGCACATCCGGGTCATCCTTGAAACCGAAGCGGACAATCACCTTGTTGAAACCGTGCTTCATGGTCGTCACCTCGACACGGTCGATTTCCGGCACATGCGGCACATCCTCCATCTGCACATTGAGCATGATGATGCGCTCGTGCAGGACCTTGTTGTGCAGCAGGTTGTGCAGCATGGCGCGCGGTACGCCGTCGGGATTCGGAGTCATGTAGATGCCGGTACCCTCGACGCGATGCGGACCGCCGTAGTCCAGGCTGTCGAGGAAGGCGTCAAGCGGCATGGCGTCCTTGCGCAATCTGTTCAATAGGAGAGCGCGCCCGGCACGCCAGGTGCTGAGCAGGACAAAGACCGAGATGGCCAGGAGCAAGGTGAACCACCCGCCATCGACGATCTTGGTGCTGCACGCGGCGAAGAAGGCGATATCGACGATGAGGAAAAGCACCACAAAGATAGCGGCCTGCCACCACCGCCATTTCCATAGATGACGCACCACCATGAAAGCCAACACGGTATCGATCATCATGGCCATGGTCACGGCAATACCGTACATCGCCGCCAGGTTCGATGAATTCTGACCGACCAGCACCAGCAGCATGACGGCGACCATCAGCAGCCAGTTGATATTGGGAATGTAGATCTGCCCCTTCTCCTGCTCCGAGGTATAACGCACCTCGATGCGCGGACAATAGCCCAACTGCATGGCCTGGCTGGTCAGCGAGAAGGCACCGGAGATCACGGCCTGCGAGGCGATCACGGTAGCGCAGGTGGCGAGGCCGACGAGGGGGAACAACAACCACTCCGGTACCAGCATGAAGAAGGGGTTCTTCATGGCTTCCGGGTTATCGAGCAGCAATGCGCCCTGCCCCAGATAGTTCAGATAGAGCATGGGGAAGACGTAGCACAGCCAGGCGTACTTGATGGGCTGTCGGCCAAAGTGTCCCATATCCACATATAGCGCCTCGCCGCCGGTGATGGTCAGCACCACCGCGCTCATGGCGAGAAAAGCGATCATGGGTTCATTCAAGAAGAAGCGCCACGCGTACCAGGGGTTGAAGGCCGCCAGCACGGCAGGATGGTCGACAACACTGATCAGACCCAGCACGCCCAAGGTGGTGAACCAGAACAGCATCACCGGGCCGAATAGCCTTGCAACGCTGGCGGTGCCATAACGCTGGATGCAGAACAAGCCGGCCAAGATACCGATCGTGATCGGCACAACGTAGGGCTTGAACATCGGGGTAGCGACTTCCAGTCCCTCGATCGCCGACAGCACCGACATGGCCGGCGTAATCACCGCGTCACCGTAGAACAGGGCGGCGCCGAATATACCCAGGGCCGCGATGACGCCGGTCAGGTGCGGCTTGTTCTGCGCGGTGCGCAAGGCCAGCGCGGTCAGCGCCATGATGCCGCCTTCACCGCGATTGTCGGCGCGGGTGATGAAAACGACGTACTTGAGCGAGACGGTGATGGTCATCGCCCAGAACATCATGGACAGAATGCCGAGAAGATTCTCAGGGGTCAGCGGCACCGGATGATGGCCGGTGAAGACCTCCTTCATTGCGTACAACGGGCTGGTGCCGATGTCACCGTAAACAACACCCATGGCGGCAACCGCCATGCCGGCCAAGCTGGCCTTCTTACTGGAATCGGAAGACAAAAAACCTCCGTAATCTGCTACCCGTAGCGGGTAGCGGTTTTCAGCGATGGCGGCTTCCCGCATCGGAGCACGATGCGGCCGGATTATACGGGATTCACCAAAACTGCCTCGCAAAGCCAGGTACTTCGGTGCAAACATAACACTGCGTGCAGGATTCCGCCGACACGCCAATCCGAACTGTCGGACAGTCCCGGTCTACGCCCCCCGTTACAGTGAGTTCATGCACCGGGCCCCAGATATTCGCGTATCGGCGGTGCGTCGATTAAGCGCAGGGCATCTCAATATCAACTCAAAAAGGAGCTGTCATGAAAAAGAACGTGCTTGGCCTGATGATCGCCGGGGTGCTTACCGCCACCTCGGTCGTCGGTTGCGCAGTCACCCGCGAGCAATCGACCGTAGGCGAATATGTGGATGATGCCACCATCACCACTCAGGTAAAGGCGAAGTTCGCCAACGACCCGACGGTCAGCGCCATGTCCATCAGCGTCGAAACGCTGCGCGGCACGGTGCAGCTGTCCGGCTTCGCCAAGAGCGCCGCCGAGCGTAGCCAGGCCGAAGCACTGGCCAGCCGCGTCAAGGGCGTCAAGGCAGTCAAGAACGATATCGTCATTCGCAACTAATACCCCCCCGAAAACAACACGCCGGGCCCGGCAGGGTCCGGCACAAGGAGAAGCCACTATGCAGCGAACCCTGACTGGAGTGATCGCGGCCTGCGCCGCCAGCGCCGCACTTTTTGCTAACACCGCCAGCGCCCAGGACAGCCCTTATTACAAGAGCGAGATTTCCAAGGCCAGCGCGCAGTACGATAGCGACAAGAAGCGTTGCGGAACCCTCAAGGGCAATGACCGCGATGTCTGCCTGGAGCGCGCCGCCGCCAACCTCAAGATCGCGGAATCCGATCTCAAGGCTTATGAGAAAAACACCACGGCCGCCAGCATCAAGGCCGAGAAGGAACGCATCAAGCAGCTGCACAAGGTAGATGACGAGAAGTGCGATGCCTACAAGGGCAACGCCAAGGACGTCTGCGAGGCTGAAGCCGATGCCACTCGAATGCGCCGCGAGGGTAATCTGAAGGCGCTCGAAGCCCGCTTGGAAGGCGACTACAAGCTGGCCATCGAGAAGTGCGAATCCTTCTCCGGCGACAAGCGCTCGGACTGTAAGGATGAAGCCAAGCGCGCCTACAAGCCCTGAGGCTAAGGGCGGGCTTGCCACTCGTGTGCACAGAGGGAAACGCTATGAGCAACCCCAATGAAAGTCCGGCCCTGCTGAATCCCGGCGCGAAAGCGCCGCTCAGCAGCACTCGCGATTTTCTTTCCGACATTGCCACCCTGCGCGCGCGCGCCCGCAGGCAGATCAACGACGGTGCGGTCACCGGTGACTACGGCATTGATCCCGGCCTCGCCGCCCGGGTCTTGAATGCCGCGCTCGCCACCGAACTGGTCTGCGTGCTGCGCTACCGCCATCACCACTTTGTCGCGCGCGGCCTCAACTCCGAGCCGATCGCCCAGGAGTTCCTGATCCACTCCAACGAGGAACTGGGTCACGCCGACAGGATCGCGCAGCGCATTGTCCAGCTCGGCGGCACGCCGGAGCTGGACCCTTCCGGCCTGAGCGCACGCAGCCATGCCGAGTATCTGACGCCGCCGGCGCTCACCGACATGATCCGCGAAAACCTGGTGGCCGAGCGCATCGCCATCGAAAGCTATCGGGAGATGATTGCCTTCTTCGGTGATCGCGACCCGACCACGCGCGCCATGCTGGAAGCCATACTCGCGGTTGAGGAAGAGCATGCCGACGAGTTGGCCGACCTGCTGGCCTGAAGCCACTGAATCACCCTGCGTGAAAAGCAGGACAACCGGGAGCAGACAATGGAAATCATCTGGTTATTGCTGGTGGGACTGATTGCCGGCTGGCTGGCCGGCATGCTGGTGGGTGCCGGCGGCTTCGGCGTGATCGGCGACATTGTGGTCGGCATACTGGGCGCACTGATCGGCGGTTGGCTGCTCGGCGGCCTCTGGCCGGGTGGCGGCCTGCTCGGTTCCATCCTGGTGGCAACGCTGGGGGCGGTGATCCTGCTGGTCGTGCTACGCCTGATCCGTCGCGCGTAAGCGCTCAGGCACGCTCATCGCGCGCGGCATAGGGAATCACCACGGTGACACGCGTCCCTGGCCCATCGGTACGGTTCATGATGGAAAAAACCCCCTTGAAATGTGCCGCGCGCTGCTGCATGCCGGCAATGCCGTGGGCGGTGGCGCGTTGGCGAAAGTCCTCAGGCAGGCCCCGGCCATTGTCGGCAATTTCCAGCGAGATGCTGCCTGCAGACTGCTCGATGCGCAGAAAGACTTCGCTGGCCTCGGCATAGCGCGCGATATTGGTCAGCGATTCCTGGGCAATGCGGTAGAGCACGATGCTGAGATCGGAGCTGAGGCCCGGTATCTCCTCCGGAATTTCGGTACGGCACTGAATGTGTGCCGCCGCAGTGTATTGCTCGACCAGCACGCGCAGGGACTCGGCCAGACCCAGCGATTCCAGCAGGGACGGGCGCAAGCCCTCCACCACGCGACGCTTGAGCATGGTGGTCTCTTGAATTGTTTCGCGCGCGCGCGTCAGCTGCTGATAGAGCTCGGAGTCCTTGTCACTCAGGCGGCGCAAGGCACCGGCCACTTCCATATGCGCTACCGTAAGCAGGGCGCCCAGTTGATCGTGGAGTTCGCGCGCAAGCTCCGCTTTCTCCTTTTCCGCCAGTTCGATCAGCGACTGGGACAGCAACTGCAGCTCGGCAGTGCGCGCCTCGACCAGCTCGGCCAGCTTGTCGTTGAGCGTCAGCAGGGCATCGCTGCGCGCTTGTAGCATGGCTTCGCTCTGCTTGATTTCGGTGACATCCACCATGGCACCCATGAAATGCGCGGGCTCGCCATTCCGGTCGGAAAAGATGCGGCCGCGCACCTCTATCCAGCGCATGCGGCTATCGGCCAGTTGAATACGGAACAGCACGTGATAACCGGGCGTCTGCCCGGCCAGTGCCGCCTCCATGGCCTGCTCCATGGCGTTCTTGTCGTCCGGATGGACGAGGTCGCTGAAAATCTCGTAATTGACCGGCGCGGAATTCGACAAACCAAAGATGCCGCGGCAGCGCTCGGTCCATTCCAGCTGGTTGCTGCGCAGATCCCAGAACCAGAGACCGACATTGGCGGCTTCGCAGGCCAGCGCCAATTTCTCTTCGGCCAGCCTAAGATCGCTCTCGCGTTTGCGACGGTCGGATATTTCCGTAAGGATGATGCCCGCGCCGATCACCTCCCCTTCATATTCGATGGGTGCGATATTCACGCTCATGAAGCGCTCGGTCTCGAAGCTGCCGAAGCCGAGAAGCGGCACCCGGCTTTCCCTTTGCTGTGGTTTGCCGCTTTGCAACACCTCAGCCACCGCGATGTCCATTGTGTCGTCGGGTTGCAATGGTTGCAGCAGCTCGGCAATGCCGCGCCCCTGCATCCCCGCCAGTGGCACGCCCAGCATCTGCTCGCAAGCGGGATTTCCCCACAGGCAACGGCCCTGCGGATCGACCGCCACCAGACCCAAGGTGGTATGACGGGAAAACCAGTCTGGCATATGACTGAAAAAACCCGGCGGCTCGGCCGCCGCATTGCGAGGCGGGGCAGGTGTGCTGGGGCACTGCTGCATGGCCAGGACCGCGATATCCATCAGCGTTTCGATCTCCACGCTCGACCATTGCCGCGGGCGTGTGTCGATCACGCACAGACTGCCCACCAAAACACCGGAGCCGTCTAGCAGCGGTGCGTTGCAACAGGCGACCGCACCCATCAGGCAACCGGCTACGGCATCGTGAAAGCGGGTATCGAGACGCGCATCGTCGATGGCAAGGGCATGCCGCAGAAAAGCGGCGCCCAACTCTTCCAGCATGGCATTCGCGCTGGCGGCATCGGCACCAAACACGCTGGCCAGGCGTATCGTGCCGTCCTCCGCGTCAATGAGGGAAAGCAGCGCAATCGGACTGATGAGCGACATGGCCGCGACGCGCGTGACACGGTCATAGCTCATGTCCGGCCCGGGCGGGATGCCTCCCGTCGACGGTGAGTTCATGGCAAAGCTTTCCGGCATTCAGCCAGCGGAGGTTTAATGTGGACGGAAATGCTCGGGAGGTGGCGGGATACAGGCGTTACGTCCAACCACTCCCTGAAGGTAGTCCAGGAGATCATCCATCTGGAAAGTCTTGTCGAAAAATGCGGCCGCTCCGAGCATGCGACAGCGCTCGCGCACGCTGGCATGAGCATGATTGGAGAAGACCACGGCGTGCAGCCCGTGGTAGCGATCCGGCTGCGCACAGATCTCGCGTAGCACGTTGAGCCCGCTGCCTTGGTTAAGCTCCAGGTCGATGATGGCCACGTCCGGATGATACTGCTCGATGGCGGCAAGCGCCTGATCCTCGGCGTCCACTGCGCCGATGATCTCGATCCCGGCAATATCGGCAATCATGCCTGCCAGCAATTGCTGGAGTGCCGGTGAATCTTCGACCAGAACAACTCGGATGGCTGACTCCGCTTCCTTCACGATATTTCCTTGCTATGCCTGCTAGGTAATGTATTCGGCGATCAGGCCGTTGCGAATGGCGTAGGCCGCCAATTCGGCATTGCTGTTCACGCCCAGTTTTTCGAGCAAGCGTGTTCGATAGGTACTGATGGTTTTGACGCTCAGATGCAGGGCGCGGCCGATATCCGTCACAGTTTCGCCGCGCGCCAGGCGCAGGAAAACCTGCATCTCGCGTTCCGACAGCATTTCGTGCGGCGCACCACTGGCACGCCCCGACACTTCGTCGGCGAGGAGTTCGGCCGTCTTGCGCGACACATAACGCCGTCCCTGCGCAACCGTCCGTACTGCACGCAACAGGTCAAGACGATCGCAGTCTTTGCACAAATAGCCTTCAGCGCCGCTCTTGATCATGGACAGGGCATAACGATCCTCCGGGTAGCCGCTCAGGATCAGAACATGCAGATTCGGATGGCGTTGGCGCACGGTACGCAGCACATCCACGCCGCCCTGCCCCGGCAGGGACAGATCCAGCAGCAGGATGTCGCACTCGTTCTCGCGCAGACGCTGCAGCGCCTCCTCGCCAGTAGCGGCCTCGAACTCGACCTTGATGTCGAGTTCTCCGTCCAGCATTTCGCGAAAGCCACGGCGCACGATCTGATGATCGTCAACGATTGCAAGTCTCAGCATATAAACATCCTCGTCTGCAGCTCTTGGTGGCTGTCCTATTTACCTGCCCCCCGACCCAAGTGCAAAAGCAGCGTAATCACTGCCAGCACCACGAAAACCATGAACAGAAACTGCGCAATGCTCGATGCCGCCGCTGCGATGCCGGTAAAGCCGAATACGGCGGCGACCAGTGCAATGACAAAGAAAATGATCGCATAGTTCAACATGACTTTGCTCCTGCTTGGAATAGCCCGACGGGACTAAACATCCGGGCCGGGCCATTCCATATTGATGGGTCAGCGGGCAGGCACAGCCGTCAACTTTGATCGTCCATGCCTTACCGTATGCCTTGGGTCGTCACCGCAGTGGCAACCCGCGCCGCCACTCAGTGGCGTTGTTCCCAATCCTCAATGCGCTTCTCCGCTTCGTCGCGGGTGATGCCGTAGCGCTCCTGAATCTTGCCGGCCAGCACATCGCGCTTGCCTTGGATCACATCCAGATCGTCGTCGGTGAGCTTGCCCCATTGCTGCTTGACCTGGCCTACCAGTTGCTTCCAGTTACCTTCGATGATGTCGCGGTTCATGCCTGCCTCCTTGGAGTCGAACACTTGGGCGAAATGCCCGGCGGCGGCACCATTGCCACTGCCTGAGCACCACTCTATGCCGCCACTGCCGGCGCCCCCATCAGCCATCTCCGAAAGGCCTGTCGTCCGTCTCCCACATCCTCGCGCCATCACGGGATCACGCGCTTCTTCAGGCGCATTGAGCCATGCCGTCCGAAAATTATCTGTCAGGGACCTCCTACACGCATATCCGCCCGGGATGACACGTCCCCCGCCTCCCGCGGCATACGCTGAAGGCTTATCTTTGCGTGGATTGCACTGACATGACTGACAAATGGGAACCCACACTGGCCGCACAGCGCGAGCTCGCCGTGAACTCGGACGCCCCGCTGGAGATCGTTTTCTTGCCGGGCCTGCTCTGCAACGAGCAGCTCTGGGCGGCACAGATCGCGGGGCTGAATGACATCGCGCACGCCACGGTCGCCCGCCTCGACACCGCCGACAGCATGGAAGCCATGGCTAGCTCGGCACTCAACCAGGCGCCGAGCGGCGCTTTCATGCTGGTCGGCTTGTCGATGGGAGGCTATGTCGCCTTCGAAATCATGCGGCAGCAGCCGCAGCGCGTGCTCGGTCTGGCCCTGCTCAGCACCTCGGCCCGCCCCGACATGCCAGAAACCAGCGAGGCACGCCGCGCACAGATGCGCCTGTCCGGACACAATCTTGATACCGTGGTCGAGCAACTGCTGCCCAAGCTGCTACACCCCTCGCGACAGAAGGACACAAACTGCCCCCGCATCGTGCGCAGCATGGCCAAGACCCTGGGCGCCGATGTCTTCAAACGCCAGCAGGAGGCCATTATCGGCCGCCCCGACAGCCGCCCGCGCCTGCACGAGATCAACTGTCCGACCCTGGTGCTCTGCGGCCGTGACGACCTGATCACGCCGCCGGAAGTGCACACCGAAATCGCCGAGGCCATCCCCGGCGCTAACCTCGTCATCATGGACAACTGCAGCCACCTCTCGCCCTTGGAACAACCAGAGCAGGTCACGCGCGAATTGCGCAGCTGGCTGGAGGAGACACAAAGCGCCTATGCCATGCGCTAGGTGATTTCGGCACCCCGCACAATCGAGAAACCAGACCGCATAGGCGCATGCCTGCTGTCTCCCCAAGCTCGCTGAGCTGGCGCAAAGTGAAGTTTTTGTGAGTTGCTGAGTCGTGGAGGCAAGGCTGCAAAAAGCGGACAACCTTGCGACTCAAATGGTGCCGGGACCGGGACTCGAACCCGGACACCTTGCGGCGGCGGATTTTGAATCCCTTCTAAGGCCTTGTGGGACAAGGCCTTAGAAGCCGGAGTCATGGAAATTCAGTAACTTAGCCTACCTAGCGTTACTGGGATTTACCGGCACTTACCTGACTTTTTGCAGCAAAACTGCAGCAAAAAACTGGTGGTGCTGATCGGATTGTACGGCAAGTAGGCAGGGGTAAGTGCGCCGTGTACAAGCGCATGCCTATACTTCAGACCAGCATGTGCTGGTGCGCTACCGAACAGTCACATGGAACGCCTTCTCACCGCCGAGATGCTTTGCATCGCCACCGGTTTCAAGCTGCAAACCATCTATAACCGCCTTTGCACTGGCGGCGACTTACCTCCCGTTACCCGGCTAGGTCGCGCACTTCGGTGGCGTGAAGCTGACGTCGATGCCTGGATCAGAAGTCGCTCGGAAGCGGAATATCCAGACCGCGCTCACGCTGCTCCGCCTAAAAGGCGCCGAGGTGCCCCAACCAAAGCCGAGCGGGTAGCCGCTCGTATAAGCTCAAGAAGCTCTTAACGTTGGAGGGAACCCGGGCCGTAGAAAAGGGATTGGATTTGAAGCATGGCTGGCTTGCTCATTTGAGCTGGCTGGCTAGCCTCAAATCCATTCTCAACGCTGCTACGGTCGGAGCTCAGTGTCTTTCAGGCGATAAAGACAAGGGCCGACCTCGAATTGGCGACGATCCAGTATTCCAGCCTCGGCAAATTGCCCGATGGCCCGGTATGTCGTCGCCAGGCTGATCGCCGCATTTTGGCGCAGCAGTTCCTTGTATGCATGCTCTGAGGTGCGGGCCATCTGGTCCTGGAACAGCGCTAGCACCTGTAGACGACCGACGGTAGGCTTCAGGCCGTTCCTGCTAAGCGTTTCAATCAGGGTCGAGCTAAGGGCAGTACTGCTTTCCATGGGAGAAACTCCTGTTGTCCTCTCTACATGGAAGACGGATGAGCCGCGCAAATGTCCAATTCGCCGCAGCGGAGTTCTTTATTTCTTTTTCCTCGCCACGCAACACAGGATTGCCAAAATGGGTGCAGCCAATGCGGCCCACGCAGCCCAGTGCCAGAAGCCGTGGCCGACGAGCGCGGACAGCAGGCCGAAGGCGCTGAGCAGACCGAGCATGATCGGGGCTTTCCAGACGCGGCCGAAATCGGACGGTTTCGCCTCAGGCATGGTCGCTCCTTTTGTCGAGGCTTTGATTGAGGCCGTGCAGATGCGCCACGCGCGCTTCCGTCATCTTGCGTCGCTTCCACCAGAGGTAGAGGCCGCTAAGCAGGACGGCGATGGTAATGAGGTCCAGCACGGCCCATAGAATCTTGAGAGGAAGTCCGGCGTAATCCCCGAAATGCAAAGGTACGGCGATGAACAGCGCATTGACGTACCACGGCATGGGGCGAAGATCCGTGAGGCGGCCGTTGTCTGCATCGATCAGCGCCGGCATGAAGAGTTTGGACGTCAGCGGCGAGCTTCCCCTCATGAACACTGCGTAGTGGTGCGGGCTCGTGTACTGGGTTCCTGGAAAGGCCACCAGCGAGGGCTCCATATGAGGCGCCGCGCTCACCGCCGTCGCAACGGCCGCCTCGACCGAACCGAAGCGTTCGAGCGGCGGCGCGTTCCGGTAAGGCGCGGTCATGTCGGCCAGCTGGTCGCTCTGCCAAAGGGCGAGGATAGGCAGATTCAAAGCGTTGATCACGCCAGTCGCCCCAACTACCGTCGCCCAGACCAGGGTCGCGATGCCCAACAGATTGTGGATATCCAGCCACTTCAGGCGTGGCGTCTTGGTCCGAATGTCGCCGAAATCGAGCTTGCGCATGAACGGCTTATAGAGGACGACGCCGCTGACGATGGCGACGACGAACAGCAGCCCCATGAAGCCGATGAACAAGGTGCCTGGCAAGCCCACGAACAGGTCGGTATGCAGTTTCAGCATCCAATACATGAAGCCTTCGCGCAATACGGGTTGCTCCAGCACTTCGGCCGTGCGCGAATCCATGATGAGCAATGTGTTGTTATCCGGCGGCGCCGTGCGCGAATCGGCAAGGCTCACGAATACCTGATGGGGATGCTCTTTGTTGTCCCACGACAGGAACTGCACGAACTTGCCCGGCAGGTGCACCTCCGCCGTTCCCACGATGTGGTCAAGGCTGATATTCGGCGTATCGGCGGGCATCTCCGGCGCCTCGACTTCCCCCATCAAATGGTCGATCTCTTCCTGAAAGATCAAAGGCAGACCGGTAATGCAGGTCAGCAGCAGAATCAGAGTGCAAATCAGGCTCGTCCATTTATGCACCAGGAACCAGGACTTCACGCTCATGAACAGACCGCCGCTTGTTGCGGCGCATGCACGGATGCACCTTGAGGCGGGCCGTCGTACACCACCGCCCCGCTCTCCATCTTGATCAACCGGTCCGCCGCGCCGAAGTAACGGTCGTCGTGCGAGATCACCAGGACGGTCTTGCCCATGCTACGAAGCTCGGGAAGGACCTCGCGGTAGAAGACTTCCTTGAACACCGGATCCTGGTCCGCCGCCCACTCGTCGAAAACCAGGAAAGGACGGTCTTCCAGATAGGTGGCCACCAAAGCCAGTCGCTTGCGCTGCCCCTGCGACAAGGCGGTCGTAGTGAAGGCGCCGCCCTTGACCTTGACCTTGTGCTGAAGATGCAAGCGTGCCAGTAAACGGTTGCCTTCGGCGTCGAGATCGGCGCGACCGCTTTCGAGCAGGCGATCGAACAGATGAAAGTCGGAAAAAATCGCGGAGAACAGCTGCCGATAATCGTCGCGATTGGCGGCAGCGACCTCGTTTCCGTTGAGCAGGACGCGGCCTTCTTCCGGCGGATACAGCCCGACCAAAAGCTTAGCCAGCGAGGTCTTGCCGCTGCCGTTACCGCCGACGAGAAACACGACCTCGCCGGCCGCGAACTCAAGGTCGACCGGCCCGAGCAGGAAGAAATCGTCGCTCTGCTCGTGGTAGTAGCGATGCGTGACACCTTGCAGCGCAAGACTGCGAAATCTCTCCGGCGATGGTCGCGCGGCGGCGGGCTCTGACACCGTCACCGCTCGCGTAATCTCGTCGATGCGCGCGGCGGCCACCTTGGCCATGTTCGCGCGCGGAATGTTCAGCAGCAGGACTTCCAGCGGCGTGATGATGTACACGAAAATCAACGCGAATCCCGTCATGACTCGCGTCTGATCGGGCACGTCGGCCACGAGCAGAAACAGCACCAACCCGATGAAACCGTAGATGAGAAAATTGCCCCAGCTCGCCGAGGCGACGAAGATGGACATGCCCGTCGTCCGTTCGCGTCGTACCGTCTCGATCGAACGCCCGATCACGTCGTCCGCGAAAGCTCTGCGCTTGTCACGATTGAGCTTCAATTCCTTGGCGCCGTCCGTCAATGAACGGAAGTAGCCGAACAGCAGGTCCTGTTCCTTGGCGGCCGCATCTAGGTGGCGAATGGCGCGCAGGTGCGCATAGTGGTACCCGAGTGAGCCCAGCCCAATCAGAACGACGGCGGCCAGGAATACCGAAAAGGACAGATAGGCCATGTAGAAGAGGCAGCCCGCAACCATGATCGCGTTGGTCAAGATGGCCGGCATGCTGACGAAGAACTCCGCCACTTTGGCGCTGTGCTCAGCCAAGGCCGACTGGATCCTGGCCGGGCCGACCGCTTCCAACTCGCGGTAGTCGCCGGCAATGACCTGCCCCGAGATATGGCTTCTCAATTCCGCTTGGGCGCTTTGACTCAGGCGTTCGAACAATACCGACGACAGCGCCTGACTAAGCATCAGGGCGATGGCCGTGAGGGCGAAGGCCAAGGCCATCGATCCGCGGGCGGCGGCATCTGCGTTCAGGGCGGCATTGATTTGCGCGACCAGATAGACGCCACACAGACCGTGAACGACGCTGACCAGGGCAGCTCCGGCGAGCAGGCGCCTGGAGCGATTGATGAGATGGGCGAGCAAGGGTTTTCCTCTGCGATGCACTCGAGTCTTCAGGAGACGAATCAGCTTCGGAAATGTTTAAGGCACTGCTGCTAAACAAGACTTCTTCTCGTTCGTCATGCCTAGACACGGGGATCCCCCGCAACATCGAGCGGAGAGTCGGGCATGCAGAACCAGCTGAATGCAGTGCGAGCGGATCGCGGTCCGGGAAGCGGCCGCTTTCTCGCCATGGGCGGGCTTTATTCCGCCGCGCTGTCCGCGGACGGGCTGCTTCTGGAAGGTCCCGACGGCGCGTTGCGCTGGCGCCTTGAACACTCTGCCGACGAGGTTCGCTTGCTGCATGCTTCCGGCCCGCTTTCCGAAGCCGCACTGCTCGCCGCGCTGGAAACCGTTTTCGCCCTGCTGCCCGCAACCTCCCTCATCCATACCCATGCGCCCGCTGCGCTGTGCCTGCCGCTGGTCGCGGACGGCGCCGTCGAAGCGGCCCCGGCTCAGAACAGTACGGGAGACGAAATACGCATCGTCGCCGCCGCAGACATGTTCTGGCAGTACGCCCCGTTGTGGCTGGCGCAACCGGCCCGACAGCCCTTTCCGGTCCGTCAGCTCATCTGCGACGGCAAGCGCCACCCGCAGCGGCCGGCCAAACCGAAAGGCATTGTCTACCAACGCTTCATTCCGTGGCTGGACCAGATGCTCAGCTTCCGCAGCGTCGATATCGAGCGGGACCTGATGAACTTCAATCGCTGGATGAACGACCCGGTCGTCGCGGAGTTCTGGCAAGAAGAAGGCACGCCGGAACAGCACCGCGCCTATCTGAGCAAGCTCGCCGCCGACCCGCACACGGTGACGCTACTGGCTTGTCTGGACGACGTGCCATTCGGCTATTTCGAGGTGTATTGGGCCAAGGAAGACCGCATCTCACCCTACTACGACGCCGACGACTTCGATCGCGGCTGGCACGTCCTGATCGGCGAGGCGGCATATCGGGGAAAGCCCTTCGTCACCGCCTGGCTCGCGTCGATCTCGCATTACATCTTTCTCGACGACTGCCGCACCCGGCGCATTCCCATCGAGCCGCGCGCCGACAACCGAAAGATGATCCGCAACCTGGGGCTCGGCGGCTACGCGAACCTCAAGGAATTCGACTTCCCGCACAAGCGCGCCATGCTCGGCATGCTGCTGCGGGAACGTTTCTTTTCGGAAAAGCTGTGGATGCCTCGTGACGATTCTGCCGCTACGGGCCTTTCCGCCTCACTCGCATAAGGAAGCGCCATGCAAACTCACGACCTCATCGGCATCGGCTTCGGCCCCTCCAACATCGCACTGGCGATCGCCCTCGAGGAGGCCCGGCATCCGCTGCGGCCCCTCTTCATCGAAAAGCAGGCCGGTTTCGCTTGGCACCGGAACATGCTGCTCGACAACGCGCACATGCAAATCTCCTTCCTCAAGGATCTGGTAACGCTGCGCAACCCTTCCAGTCGATACACCTTCATCAGCTACCTGCACGAAAAGCAGCGGCTGCAGGACTTCATCAACCTGAAGACTTTCTTTCCCAGCCGCCACGAGTTCAACGACTACCTGGCCTGGGCAGCCTCCCATTTCGACGACCGTTGCGCCTACGGCGAAGAGGTCGTGGAAATCCTGCCCGAGATGCGCGGCAATGAAGTCGTACTGCTGCGCGTGCGCTCCCAGGACGCGGAACAGCGCGTGCATGAACGACTGGCGCGAAACCTGGTCATCAGCATCGGTGGCAAGCCCAACATCCCGGAATCCTTCCGAAGCCTCAAGGGGAACCCGCGCGTTTTCCATTCCAGCAACTATCTGGAGGAAATCGCCAAGTGGAGCGACGCCAAACGCATCGCCATCGTCGGCGCCGGGCAGAGCGCGGCGGAGATATTCATGGACCTGACCGGCCGGCCCGGCCAGCGCAGCGTCGACCTGATCATGCGCGCCCGCGCCATCAAGCCCTCCGACGACAGTCCTTTCGTCAATGAAATCTTCAACGCCGACTTCACCGACTTCGTCTTCAACCGCCCAGATGCCGAACGTGCAGCCCTTTTGCACGAGTTCTCGCAGACTAACTACGCGGCGCCGGATCTTGCCTTGATCGAGCAGATCTACGACTTGCTCTACCGCCAGAAAGTGTCGGGCGAGGAACGCCACCACTTCCTGCGCCGTCATGAAGTGGCGGCTGCGCAGGCCGTTTCGGACGGCATCCGCCTGGATCTGCGCGACCTCAACGAGGGGTGCGAGTTTTCGGCAGGCTACGACGTCGTCATCCTGGCCACCGGCTACATGCGCGATTTCCACAAGCGCCTTCTACAGCCGCTGTCCGAATACCTGGGCGAATTCGAGGTCGATCGCGACTACCGGCTTCGCTCGGACGACCGCATGCATCCCGCAATCTTCCTGCAGGGCGCATGCGAGAGCAGCCACGGCTTGAGCGACACCCTGCTTTCCGTAACCGCGACGAGGACCGCCGAAATCGGTCGCGCGCTTTCCGCCTCGGCCAAGCCGCTCAGCCTAAGGAACGAGGAACGACCGCGACAGGCCGTCGCTTCCTGAATCAACCATTCACATCAACATCAACGCACCATGAAAAATCAAACAAAAAGCATGAACTTCAAGCGCAGCGTCGGATTTCTGGCACTGCAATGCGCGCTTGTGGCCTTGGGGAATGCCAACGCGCAGCAAGGTGGCAGCACGGTTCTGCCCGAAGTGACCGTTACCGGCAACGCGCTCCCGGAAACCGGTACCGGCCCCGTCCAAGGTTACGTCGCCAAGCGGAGCATGAGCGGCACCAAGACGGACACCCCCCTCATCGAAGTGCCGCAATCGATCTCCATTATCACGCGCGACGAAATGGATGCGCGCGGCGCGCAAAGCACGACCGAGGCGTTGCGCTACACGCCGGGTGTCGCCGTCGACAACTTCGGCAACGAAGGCCGCGGCTACGAATATCTCTATATCCGTGGCTTCGACGCGCTGAATACCGGCAACTTCCGTGATGGCCTCAACCAGTTGATCAAGGGCCGCTACCTGGCTTCTTTCATCAGCGAATCCTACGGCTACGAGCGCATCGACGTCCTCCGCGGCCCCGCGTCCGTTCTATTCGGCCAGGGAGATGCCGGCGGCATCGTCAATCGCGTCAGCAAGATGCCACGCGCCGACCATGTCAACGAAGTCGGTATTCAAATCGGCAATTTCAATCGCAAGCAACTCACCGCCGACCTCGGCGGTAAGCTGAACGAGGACGGCACCCTGCTCTACCGCCTGGTTGCCCTCGGTCTCGATACGGACACTCAGACCAAGTTCGGCAACGGACAGCGCGGCGAGAATAGCCGCGAATATTTTGCTCCATCCATCACATGGAAGCCGTCAGCCGACACTTCGTTGACGGTTCTGGCCGACTTCATGCGCAATCGCAGCGGCGCCTCTCCATTCTACGTCGCTTCGCCGACCGGACGCTTCACCGGCCTGCCCGTGGGCGACCCCAGCTTCGTCAACTACGCTCAGGACCAGACATCGATCGGCTATCGTTTCGAGCACAAGCTGAACGACACCTGGACCTTCCGCCAGAATTTCCGCTACATGGAGCTAGACCTTACCGCTCGCGACATTGCCGCGGGCGACCTCTTCGGAAATATGTATGCGCCGGACGGCCGAACCTTGTTCCGAAACGCGCGTCTCTCCAAAGAGCGCATTACCCAAAACGTTCTGGATACCCAACTGCAAGCCAAATTGAAATCCGGCAGCGTCGAGCACACCGTGCTGGTCGGCGTGGATTGGAACAAGACCAAGGCCGATCTCAATCTCAATGGCAGCTTGGCGACTCCCGGCCTGGACATCCTCAATCCGGTGTACAACCAAAGCATTCCCGAACCCGATTTCCTGCTCTACAACGGCAGGCAGAACACTCAGCAATTTGGCGTCTATGCGCAAGACCAGATCAAACTGGACCCGCGCTGGTTGCTGACGCTCGGTCTACGCCACGACAGCGCCAAGTCCGACACCTCAGACGCGCCGCCCGCCTTCCTGGCCGGCAGCAGCTCGCAAAGCGACAGCAGAACCACTGGGCGAGCGGGTCTGACGCATCTCTTCGGCAATGGATGGGCCGCCTACGCCAGCTACGCCGAATCCTTCAATCCGGTCGCGGTGGCCGACACAGGCTTGAGTCCTGTGACCGGGCGCGCATTCAAGCCCACTTTGGGCAAGCAGTACGAAATCGGCGCCAAGTACCAGCCCGCGAACGGCAAGACCTTCTTCAGCGCCGCGCTGTTCGACTTGACCAAGAGCAACGTCATCACATATCAGCCGCCCTTCGGCATCGCAACCCAACTGGGAGAAGTGAACTCTCGCGGCATCGAGCTGGAAGCCAAAACCGAGTTGATGCGCCGCCTCAACTTGATCGCTTCGTACACCTACAACGACGTCAAAATCACCGAAACAGCCAACCCGACCGAGCTGGACAAGACGCCCGCACGCACGCCCAAGACCATGGCCTCCGTATGGCTGGACTACGCATTTGCCGGCGAGCTTCAGGGCTTCAGTATAGGCGCCGGCGCGCGCTATGTCGGCAAAGTGTACAACACCAATGACAATGCGACGACGACACCCTCGTTCACTCTGTTCGACGCCGGTGCGAACTACGATCGCGGCGCTTGGCGTTTCTCGCTTAATGTCGCCAATCTGACCAACAAGAAGTACGTCTCGGCCTATGCGCCCAGCGCCAACATCTACTATCCGGGCAGCGAGCGCACGGTGATCGCCAGCATGAAGTACCGCTTCTGAGCCATGCCGCTGGATCCCGATCTGGCTGCATTCCTGGAGCTGGTCGAAGCCGGTCAGGAGGCGGGTAATCCGCCCCTGCACATGCTTCCGCCGCCGCAGGCGCGCGCGCAATACAACGCCTCGACCGTCGTAATCGACAGCCCGGGGGCTGCTTTGGCCTGCGTGGAAACTCTCGCCATCCCCTGCCGGGATGGCGTTTTCATTTCCGCGAAACGTTATGCGAACGAAGCCGGCTTGGCAAAGCAACCGGCGTTGTTATTCTTCCACGGCGGCGGCTATTGCGTCGGCGGCCTCGACTCGCATGACGCGCTGTGCCGCTCGATATCGGCATCGACGCCATGCACAGTCGTCTCGGTCGACTACCGCCTCGCGCCCGAGCATCGCTTTCCCACCGCTGTGCACGATGCGGAAGACAGCTATCGTTGGCTGCTGGCGGAAGCCGACGCGCTAGGCATCGACGCGAAGCGTATCGCGGTCGGCGGCGACAGCGCCGGCGGTACGCTGGCGACCGTACTGTGCATGCTCGCGCGCGATGCAGAGTTGCCGGCTCCTTTGCTGCAGCTGCTGCTCTACCCATGCGCCAGCCCGTGGCAGGACAGCGACTCGCACCGTCGACTCGCCAAAGGATATCTACTTGAAGCGGAAACTTTGCAGTGGATGTTCGGCAACTATCTGCGCAGCGAAGCGGATCGCCGGGACTGGCGCTTCGCGCCGCTGCTGGCCGACGTGCAAGGGCTGCCGCCCGCACTCGTCATGCTTGCCGAGTTCGACCCGCTGCTGGATGAAGGCCGGGCCTATGCAGACAAGCTGGCCGCCGCCGACGTGGATGTAAAACTCGACGTCAAGGCCGGCATGTTGCACGACTTCCTGCGTCTGGGAAATATCACTGCGGCCGGCGACCATGCCAAGCAAGATCTTGCCGCGTATCTGGCACAAGCCTTCGCGCGGAGGACCAGGACAGCGGCCTGACTTTACGGCCCTAACAAACGCCCGGCCTCAACCGGGCGTTTTTTCTTCCGCGCTCACCAACGCGGTGACGGCGTCGATCAAGGCAACGCTTTGGACGATGTCGAAATGCCCGGCATCCAGGGTTATCACGGTCGGGGCGTCGGCGCGATCTTCGGCCAGCGCCTGCGCAAGCTGAAAGGCGAGCGCGGATCGGGCCGCCTGCGGCCGTTCGCGCGCCCACCATACGCAAGGTTGAACGGATAAGGACAACAAGGGCGCAGCCTCAAGAGACAAGACTTTGAGATGACACCCAACCATGAAGAGGCGCGCCAACATGCCCGGCTCCATTTCCGCGTAAGCCGAAGCGCCTTCCGAACGCGACAGAACGGCGGCGATGAGCTCAGCCAACTCGGCCTCGCCAGCCGCGCAGTCGATATCCCCGACCGCAGCATGCGCGCCCGGCGCGACGACGTTCATGAAATCGGCCAACTCTACATGCCAGTCGAGCAATCCGCCTTCCGTTCCAGGCACATAGGGATCGACGAGACCGAGGAAATCGACGCATTCGCCGTCTGCTTCCAGCTGTGCCGCAATCAGCGCCGCCAGGGCGCCGCCCAGCGACCAACCGAATAGGCGATAGGGGCCGCGCGGCTGCGCTTCGCGCAGAATGCGGCAATAATCGGCGGCCATCTGCGCCAGCGACGTATCGCGATGCGCGGCGTCCGACAGCATGCGGCACGGCAAGCCGAACACCGCCGCCCAGCCTTCCAAGCGCTGCGCCAGCGGCTGGTAGTCGAAGACGGTCCCCATGCCGGCATGGATGCAGAACAACGGCGGCTTGGCGCCGCCGCCGTTCATCGGCAGCAGCGTTCGCGGCGCCGGCGCATCGAGTCCGAGCAGAGCGGCGATCGTCGGACGCTGCATCAGATCGCGCAGCTTGAAGGCGGCTTCCGGCGGACGCAAGCCGCGCATGCGCGCGATCGCCTTGAGGCTGAGCAGGGAATCTCCGCCGAGCGCGAAGAAATTGTCGGTCTGGCCCACACGCTCCACGCCCAGTACCTCGCGCCAGATATCGGCAATCTGCTGCGCTTCCGGCGTCGACGGCGCTACATAGCTTTCCCGGCTCTCGATCGTCGCCGCCGGCAAGGCATGGCGGTCAAGCTTGCCGCTGGCAAGCCGCGGCAATGCATCCAGCGTCACGAAATGCGCCGGCACCATGTAGTCGGGCAGCGTCGCCGCAAGCGCCTGCCGAATGCCTTCGGTCAGGCCCTCGGCCGACGGATCGGACGGCACGACATAGGCGATCAGTTGCTTCCCCGAAGGCCCGTCGGCGGCAAGCACGGCGACATCGCCAACCTCCGCAAGGCCGCGCATGCGCGCCTCGACCTCGCCGAGTTCGATGCGGAAACCGCGGATCTTGACCTGATGGTCGACGCGGCCGATGTACTCGATATTGCCATCGGCCATCCGGCGCACCAGATCGCCGGTGCGATACAGACGTCCGCCGTTGTCGTCGAAAGGATCGGCGACGAAGCGTTCGGCGCTGAGGCCGGCGCGCCCAAGATAGCCGCGCGCGAGGCCGTAACCCCCAATGTAGAGTTCGCCGACCGCACCCGTCGGCACGGGATGCAAGTCCGGATCGAGCACGTAAGCCGTCCGCTCGCCGACAGGCCGGCCGATGGGCGCATACGCGCACTCGAAGCCTTCGCCGGCATCGGCTTTCCAAATCAGCGGCGTAACCACCGTCTCGGTCGGCCCATAGCCGTTGATCAGCGTCTGGGGCTTGAGATTTCGGCGCACGGCGTCATAGGAGGCGCGCGGCATCGCCTCGCCACCGAAGACGTAGAGTTCGACGGACGGCGTATCCTCGCGCGACGTCGCCCACTCTGCAACCTGACCGAGATAGGCCGGCGGGAAAGCTGCGTTGGTGACGCCGTAGCGATGCAGCGCCGCGTAGGTCTGCTCCGCGCTCCACAGCTCGTCGTCGCGGATCGCCAGCGCCGCGCCCACCGTCAGCGTCGTCAACCAGCGCTCGTGCGCGCCGTCGAAGGAGAAAGACATGAACAGAAGCTCGCAGGACTGCGGCCGCATGCCGTAGATATTCGCAGTGGCGCGGCAATGCATGGCGATCGGTCCGTGCGTCACGGCGACGCCCTTAGGCATGCCGGTCGAACCCGAAGTGTAGATAACGTAGGCCAGCGTGTCCGGGTGCACCGCCACCTTGGGATCCTCGTCCGACTCCGTAGACAAGTCCACTGCGTCGAGCAGCAAAGCCGGCGGCAGCTTTTTAGGCAAACGCGTTTGCACCGAGCCTTGGGTCAGCAACAGCGCCAGTCCTGCGTCTTCCATCATGAAGGCGAGACGATCCGCCGGGTATGCCGGATCGAGCGGCACATAGGCGCCGCCAGCTTTCAGCACCGCCAAAAGCGCGACGATGGTTTCCGGAGAGCGCTCCAGCGCGACCCCGACGCGAGATTCCGGACCGATGCCGGCACCGATCAGGCGATGCGCGAGACGATTGGCGCGCGCATTGAGCTCGGCATAGCTGAGCTCGCGCTCGCCCATCAGCAAGGCGATCGCATCGGGACGCCTCGCCGCGTGTCGCGCGATCGTGAGATGTACCGGCTCGCGATGCGGGCTTCCAGGCGTCAACCCGATGGCATCGCGACTGTGTGAAAGCATCTCGGCGCACGCATTTTCCGGCAGCCATTCGAGCTCGCCCACGGGCATCTGCGGCGCTGTCGCCATACGGCACAGCAGATGCTCCATCTCGGTGCGGAGTTGATCGACGAAGGCATCGCTGAAATCGCCCAACCCGTAGCTGTACTCGATCTCCAGCGTGTCGGCGACGATGACCTGCAGGTCCATGGCATAGCCGGTGAGTCCCTTGCCGGCCAGCGGTCCGAAACGCAAGCCGTAGTCGTCCTGCAGGGCATGGTCGCGCGGGAAATTCTCGAACACGACGATGCTGTCGAATAGCGCCTGGCCGGCCGTTCCGCACCAGCGCTGGATGTCGGCAAGCGCCGCATGCTCATGCTCGCGCAAGCGCGCATTCGCATCCTGAAGACTGCGCAGATAATCGCCGACGCTGAGCGCGGAAGCGCGCGCCACCGGCACGGGAACCGTATTGATGAAGAGGCCGAGAATGCGGTCGGCGTCGGCCAGGCTGTCGGGGCGGCCCGCCACCGTGGCGCCGAACACAATCTGCTCCCTGCCCGTATGACGCTGCAGTAACAAAGCCCAAGCGCCCTGAATCAGCGTATTGAGCGTAATGCGCTCGCCTTGCACGAAAGCCTGCAGCGCACGAGTTTCCGCAGAATCCAAGCGCGTATAGATCTGGGCGTAGCCGCTGCGCGCGTTGCGCTGGCCGACGGCCTGCGCCAGTAGAGTCGGACCGTCGATGCTTGCCAGCGCACCCTTCCAGAAACGTTCGCTGCCTTGCGCGTCCTGGCGCATCAGCCAGCGCACGTACTCGCCGTAGCCCGGGCCCGGCGCGGGCAATGTTTCGCCGCCGTAGCATCGCAGCCAGTCGCCGATGAGCAAGGTGTCGCTCCAGCCATCGAGCAGGATGTGGTGCTGCGTCCATATGAGCTGATGGCGGTCGTCGCCGGTACGGATCAAACTCAAGCGAGCCAATGGCGCAGCAGCAAAATCGAAATCGCGCCGCAGCTCGGTGTCCGCATAGGCACGCAAGCGTTCGTCGAGATCGTCCGCCTCGTGCCAGTCGAGTTCGACGACGGGCATCTCCACCTGCTTGTGTACGATCTGCACGGGACGCTTCAGCCCCTGCTGCCAAAGGAAGGAGGTACGCAGTACCGGGTGACGCTCGACCATGGCCTGCCACGCCGCCGCCAGGCGCGGCGCATCGAGGCCGAATACCTCTACGCTCATCTGATTGACGTAAAGCCCGCTGCCCGGGGCTTCGATGGAATGGAAGAGCATGCCTTCCTGCGTCGGCGCAAGAGGGAAGACATCTCCCACGTCCGCTTCGTCGAACGGCAGCGTCGCCAGCGTTGCGGCGTCGATATAGTCGGCCAGCCTGCCGGCCACCTCTGGCGCATCGGTACGAGCCTCCTGCTGTACACACTCGGCCACGGCGGCGAGTTCGGCGATGGTCTGCCGCTCGAACAATTGACGCGGGCTGATCTTCCAGCCCGCACGCCTCACCTTGGCGACAATCTGCAGACTCAGGATCGAATCTCCGCCGAGCTCGAAGAAGTTGTCGTTCCGGCCGACGCGG
>DATMSM010000020.1:0-66102 GCA_035565355.1 Rhodocyclaceae bacterium | reverse complement strand
CCAACCGCCGTCACGCGCATAAGCAACTGGCTGCCGCCATTGAGACTGCCGCCCACCAGCGCCGCACCCGGCTGCTTGGGGCACGGCCGGCTCTCGCCGCTGAGCAGTGACTCATCCACACTGCCCTGCCCCGCCAGCACTTCGCCGTCGCTCGGCACGCGCTCACCCGGCTTGACCAACAGCACATCGCCCACCGCCAGCTCGGCCACGGCAACATGCTCGCCGCTCAGGGTGGCTTGGTCCGCCACGCGAAAAGCCAGCGCCGGCTGCGCACGATTGATGGCCTCGATACCGCGTGCGGCTTTCTGGCGCGCCATCATTTCCAGATAGCGACCGCCCAGCAGCAGGAAGACAAACATGGTGACCGAATCGAAATAAACCTCGCCCGCACCGATCAGCGTAGCCCACAGGCTGGCGGCAAAGGCGGCGCCTATGCCCAGCGCCACCGGCACATCCATGCCGATGCGGCGCATGCGCAGGTCGCGCACGGCGCGCTGAAAAAACGGCGCCGCCGAATACAGCACCACCGGCAGCGTAAGAATCAGGCTGGCCCAGCGCATCAGGGCCTCGATGTCCGGCGTCATGTCGCCATCGGCCAGATACACCGGCACCGCATACATCATCACCTGCATCATGCCGAAGCCGGCCACGAACAGACGCCACAGCGCCGCCTGGCGCTCCTTCTTGGCCAGATGCTCGGCCTTGTCGGCATCGTAGGGATGTGCGCGATAACCGATCGCGGCAATCGCATCGAGGATCTGCGACAGGCGGATCTGGCGCGCGTCCCAGCGCACCCGCGCCCGGCGCGTGGTGTAGTTAATATGGATCGCCGTCACGCCAGGCAGGCGCGCGACATGCTGTTCGTTGAGCCAGACGCAGGCCGCGCAGGTCAGCCCCTCCAGCACCAGATGCGCCTCGCGCTCATGCGCGCCAACCGGCGCCACAAAATCCCGCTGCACGGCCGGATGATCGAACAGAGCGCTGTCTTTCAGCACCGCCGGCACGGCTTCGCGCGGCGCAGCCGACGCAGCACCCGCGGGCGACAGCGGCATGGCATCGCGATGGCGGTAATAGTCGGCCAGTCCGCCATCGGTAATGGCCTGCGCCACCGCCTGGCAGCCGGCGCAGCACATCTGCCGGGACTGTCCGCCGATGCGGACGCGCAAATCGAGACCGGCCGGCACCGGCAAACCGCAGTGGTAACAGACAACACTCATGCCGGAAGCTTACCCTCCCTGCCCGCGCTGCGGCTTGCGTTGCATCAAGCCACCCCTCCTGTTGTCCGTGCAGAAAACACAAAAGGCCTAGCCCGACGGGCTAAGCCTTTGATTCTTATGGTGCTGCTGACCGGAATCGAACTGGTGACCTACTGATTACGAATCAGTTGCTCTACCGACTGAGCTACAGCAGCACTGCGGGCGGCATTATAACAACAATGCCCCGCTCCTAGGCGGCTTCCGCTGATCCGGATAAGCGTACCACTCGTCGCTTGCCGGTAGACTGGCCTCGGCCGGCTTTGCTCTACTCAAAATACGAAAGGAATAACCACCATGCGCCCAGTGTTCACGAATCGCGGCTTTACCCTGATCGAGCTGATGATCGTCGTCGTCATCATAGGCATTCTGGCCGCCATCGCCATGCCCATGTACAACGATTACGTGCTCGAAGCGAAACTCGTTGAAGCGCATTCGAACCTGGCCGATATGCGCACACGGGCAGAGCAATATTTCTCGGACAACCGCACCTACGACACCATCCCTGCCGGTGGCACGCCGCCGTACTGCGTGGTAGCCGCAGCAAACTCCAGGTACTTCGACTACGCCTGCACCGCAGCCAGTATTACAGCGAATACCTATACCGCCACAGCTACCGGCAAGGGCGGCACGGCCGGGGCGGCGTTTGCCGTCAACCAGTCCAATGTTCGTACCTCGACCTTCACGGGCAGCTTCGCCGACAAGGGCTGGACCAATGGCGCCACATGCTGGAAGAGCAAGAAGGCGCAGACGTGCTAAACCGACCCATCCGGGCTCAGACGGGTTTTACCTTGATCGAGCTCCTCATCACCATGGTCATCATGGCCATTCTGCTCAGCATGGGGGTGCGCCTTTATCAGGACTGGATCGTCCGGACCAAGATCAGAGTCAGCACCGAAAGCCTGGTCAGCGGGCTCGCAACGGCGCGTAATATCGCCTTGCAGCGCAATCAGAGCGTGTTTTTCTCGATGACAAGCAATCTGGGGGCGACCTGCGCACTTGATAACACGGCCGGTAACTGGGTGATCAGTCTGGACACGCCCGAGACCCAATGCAATATCGCGCCTTCCGAAGTCACTCCGCCGCGCATTCAGCAAATGCGCTCCGGCGGAGAGGGCGGTGGCGGCGTAACCATAGATGCACGCAACGCCGCGAATGCTGCTGCAAACCAACTCCTGTTTACCGGCCTGGGACGCGTGCAGGCGCTCGGGACTAACCCGATTGCCACGATCAATGTCAGCTATAGCGCAGGCGGCGGCACGTGCCGAGCGGACGGAGGCGACATTCGTTGTCTGCGCATACAGGTTAGCCCGGGCGGAGAAGCACGCATCTGTGATCCTTCTGTCTCGGTCGCCGGCGACCCACGGACCTGCTAAAGCCATGAAAAATCCTCATAGTCAATCCGGCGTCATGCTGCTTGAGGTCCTGATCGGAATGCTGCTGTTCCTGATCGGCATTGTCGGCATCGTCAGCCTGCAAGCGGCCTCAGCCAAACATACCACCGACGCCAAGTACCGGACGGAAGCCGCCTATCTGGCCAATGCGATCATCGGCAGGATGTGGTCGGACACGTCGAGCCTGTCCTCCTACGCTTTGCCACCCGCAACGGCCGTCACATGTCCTGCCGCCTCGGGAGCGACAGAGCGCGACAAATGGGTATGCGAAGTAGGAACCATCTTGCCCAACACCACCGGCGCCAATGCCCCCACCATCGTGATCAATGGCCCTACCGTCACGGTCACGGTTCAGTGGCAGAAGGATGTGGCTGATCCTGTGCACAACCATGTCATCACGACCGATATCAGTTTCATGTAGTCGAGAACACACATGCGTAACTCTTTCCCCCATCGCCCCCCCCACATAGCGCAACAATCAGGCTTCGGGCTCATTGAGGTTCTGGTGGCCATGGCAATCGGCCTGATCGGAATGCTGGCCATCATGCAAGCCTTTTCGATGAACGAGCGCTATAAGGAGAATACGGTCGGCGCCAGTGGTTCGCAGACGAACGGCAGTATCGCCTTGTTCACCATGGAACGCGACGTGCGCATGGCGGGTTACGGTATTACCAACTCCTCGGCACTCGGCTGCAGCACCGTTCAGTACCACTACGACGGAAACTATTCGAGCCCGCCCGGCCCCGGCGGGGCCGGTGCACTACCTACGCTGAGGCTCGTACCGGTTTATATAGAGCCGAGCGATCCCGCCGACCTAAGCAAGCCATACAGTATTACGACCCTTGCCTCGAGCAATGCGTACCGCACCTCGCCCGCCACCATCACCGACAACATGCCGAAAACATCGGCTGAACTCAAGGTCAGCAATGGCTTGGGCTTTGACCTCGGCGACCTGGCCATCGCCATGCAGGGTACTACCTGTTCGCTGATGGAGATCACGAACATCCAGGATCCCGCCAGCCACTATCAGCATCACCCGACAGGCACCTACAATCCTCCCGGCGGCGTCAGCCTGTTGCCGGGATACACGGTAGGCGCGCAGGTAATGAGCCTGGGCAAGCCACTGATGCGCCGTTACGAAGTCAGCAGCAATAATCTAACGGTAGCGGACTGGAACATGCTGCTCACGAGCGCGACGCCAACCGTGCTCGTGGATGAAATCGTCAACCTGCAGGCTCAGTACGGCAAAGACAGCGATGGCGACACCATCGTGGATACCTACGACGCCACAATGCCCGCAAGCGCCAATGAGTGGATGCAAGTGCTCGCGCTGAGAATGGCTGTTCTGGCACGCGGGGCATACGAACGCCCCGCAGCCGACGGCACCTGTACCGCAACCGTGACGATGCCGACTTGGGCAGGCGGCACGATCCGTGATCCCAACGTAACTGCCGGCGACCCGAGCTGCTATCGCTATCGCGTGTTCGAAACCACCGTACCGTTGCGCAACATGATCTGGAGGAGCGACAGATGAGCAGCCGAACCAGACATACGCAGCAGGGCGTGGTCCTGATCATTTCATTGATCGTGCTGCTGTCGATGACACTGGCCGCAATTGCGCTGGTGCGCTCGGTGGATTCAGGCATCCTGGCCGCCGCCAACCTTGCCCTCAGGCAGAGCGCCACGCTGGCGGGTGACAATGGCCTCAGAGCCGGCACCACCTGGCTGATGGGTGTTGGCGACCCGAGCTCATTGCATAACAACAATAACGCCGGGTACTGGGCCAACGCGCAGAACCTCCCCCCGACGCCTTTCAACCCCCTGACCTACGACTGGGAAACTGCCGGACAATCGGTGTGTGCGCTTACCGATTGCGCCGCTGACGTCGCAGGCAATGTTGTGCGCTACGTCATTCACCGCCTATGTGACTCATCCGGCAACCCGCTAACGATAAATTGCGTGCGCGCGCCAATCAGTAGCGGCTCGACCGAAGGGCATAGCGCCGTGGATTATCGCCACCTCTACCCCACCGGTACGGCAGCCGGTGGCCTGGGCGGGGTGCTCTATCGGGTTTCCGTACGCATCACCGGACCACGCAATACCACCAGTTATATACAAGCCGTTCTGTTCTGACGGCATGCAGGGCACAGCATCCTGCCCTTGATCGGAGAAAAACCATGATGGCCACTCTTGTTTCGCGCCTGCGCCTGCTTCCCATCCTGAGCAGTCTCGTGCTCAGCCTCAACGCAGGCGCCGGGCCGACGGACATCCACTACGAACCGCTGGCGCATGCGCTGAATGCCATCAAACCGAACATCATGTTCGTCCTGGATGACTCGGGCTCCATGGACTGGGACTACCTCCCCGACTATGTGAGGGAGCTGTCCGACGGCACCAATGCCAATAATTGCCGCCGTGGCGCGGATGGCAGCGGTAACCTCCAAAGCAGCCTGACCCAATGTCAACTTGGCGACGTGCCCTATGCCACGGCGAGCTTCAATGCCCAGTATTACAACCCCGATATCTACTACCAGCCCAGCCCGGCTGCCGGGGGGCTCGATGTTGACAGCCGGATCATGAACTCAGCCAACACATCTGTCTGGACCCAGGTGCCCCGCAATGGCTATGACTCGGGACAGGGCACCACCAACCTGATCACCAGCTACCGCGACCGAGTGTGGTGTAGCACTGACAGCCCAACTGCTGCCCAACTCAGCAACACCAGCGTCTGTCGCAAGAGCTCCGATCACAGCTACCCCAGCGCAACTTTCAAGTATCCCTTCGCCGTCAACGGCGCCCCCTACTACTATCGCATCGTCACGCCGCAATACTGCACGGACAAGACTTTGAAGACGTGCGTGGATACCGCTGATGCCACCCATACCGTGGCCGCCCCGGTTCGCTTCTGTAGAGACAACACCCTCTCCGACTGCCAGGCCAAATGGGTCAAGGGCAGCTACATCTACCCCTATTTTGCCGGTCAACTCACCCCGGGCGTAACCGCCGCCCGCGCAACAGCCAAAATCACAGTCAACAGTTCCTACTCCAATACCAGTGTATCGATCTCGACCATCATGGCCGACGCCGTCAACCTGCTTGGGGGTACCACCGTTACGGCCGGCTCAGGCACCAACTCATCAACTGAACGCAACAATGCCGCCACGGCCATTCGCAATGCCATTAACGCGAACACGGTAGGGGGCGTCGGCCACGGTTATACGGCAACGGTCAACAACAATGTCGTCACCATCAGCGCGCCGGCAGTGGGTAGCGACTATAACGGCATCACTCTGCAGCCAGTCCTCGCCGCCGGCACTACGCGATCGTCCGCCACCTTCACGGTCAACTCTGTGAACACGGGCTCCAACAGCCAGCGTAGCCTCAACACCCTGATGGTGGGCGGCGTCAACATCATCGCGCCGGACGGCAACAACCCGGTGGTACTGACGGCCGGAAACACCTCCCAATCCGCGACCGACATTGCAAACCGCATCAACAGCTATAGCAACGGCCTGCCCTGGGAATACACTGCCACCGTCAATGCCAACGTCGTCACCATCTACGCACCCCTGGACATGGGCGCGGTACCGAATGGCCTGACACTGGCGGCAACCAGCGGCAGCCGCGTGAGCGTGAGCTGGAGCACCGCCATGAGCGGGGGCGCAGGCGGTGCAAATCTGCCCGTGTTCACCACCAGCTTCAGCGGGGGCGCCGACGCTGCGATTGCCGGCTGGAGCAGCGTTATCCAGTTCGAACGGGTCAACATCACGCCGCAGTTAGCCGGCGTCGATCAGACCTTCCAGCGCGGTCCCCTCTCCGACCGTCCGGACTGTGCCAGCAGCACCGTTTGCACCTATGCGGAGGAAATGACCAACTTTGCCAACTGGTACGCCTACTACCGGACTCGCCTGCAAGCCGCAAAAAGTGCGACAGGCCGGGCCTTTTCCACCATCAGCGATGATGTGCGGGTCGGCTTCATCACCATCAACCCAGGCTCGGGCGGCAGCAACGTCAGTGGCACCCGCTATCTGAAAATTGCCGACTTCGCATTCGACCAAGACCTGAATACCGGGCACAAGAAATTCTGGTACGACAAGCTCTACGGCGTTGGCACCAACGGGGGTACGCCCTTGCGGCAAGCGTTGTCGCGGGTGGGGCGTCTGTATGCGGGCCTGTTCGACGACATCAATGAGGGGATACCCGCCGCCGACGATCCGGTGCAACACTCCTGCCAGCCCAACTTTTCCATCCTGACCTCGGACGGCTACTGGAACGGCAGCGGCGGCCGAACTGCGCCCACCTCGGGGGCAGCCGGCAACATTGGCAACGAGGACAATGTGGACTCGGGTTGGTCCAAGCGCGACCCGGATGGCGCTTATGACGGTGGCGGCAACAGTGCAAGCGGGACCCTGGCCGACGTCGCCATGTACTACTACAAGAACGACCTGCGCCCGAATCTGGCAAACAACGTACTCACGGCCAACCGGGATACCGCCAAGCATCAGCACATGACTACCTTTACCGTAGGCCTGGGCTTGTCCGGCGTGCTGGACTTTGACCCGGACTATGAGGTTCAAACTGCCGGGGACTTCGCGTCCATCAAGGCGGGCACCAAGAACTGGCCGGTGCCAGCCGCCAACCAGGAAAGCGCGCTGGATGACCTGTGGCACGCGGCAGTCAATGGGCGCGGCACTTTCTATAGCGCCCGCAGCCCGCGCGAGTTCTCCAAAGCGCTTGCCGACACCCTGACGCAAATGCGTGCGCGGACCGGGGCTGCCTCGGCCGCATCGGTGAGTAATCTGCAACCCCAGCCCGGCGACAACTTCGTGTTTACCGCCCAGTATCAGACCGCGACCTGGGCCGGGGACGTGCTCGCACGTACGCTGGACACGACGAACGGCATCATCTCGTCCGCCGCTCCGCTCTGGTCGGCCAGGGCCCTTCTCGATGGCCGCAATTATCAATCACGCGAGCTATTTACCTACGACGCCGGAGATACGGCGGGGAACAAGCTCAAGCACTTCTGCTGGCCGAGCAGCCCTGGCGCCAACTGCAGCGATGGCTTGGGCCTGGTGCTGGCCGAGCAAGCCTATTTCAATACCAATCAGTTGCCGCAATATGCCACCTGGACTCCGGTCCAAAAAGCGGCGGCGAGCGGCGAAACGCTGGTCAACTTCCTGCGCGGCGACCGCAGCCTGGAAACCAGCGGCGCCAACACAGCAACCGACCTGTATCGATCCAGGTTCTCCGTTTTGGGCGACGTCATCCACGCCCAGCCAGCCTATTCCAGAGTCTCCCCTTTTGCGTATGAGGCCAGCTCGGACCCGTTCTATACGGATTACAAGACTTCCACGGAAACCCGCCGGGGAACCGTTTTTGTCGCCGCCAACGACGGCATGCTGCATGCCTTTGAAACCGACGTGAATAATGATCCTTACTATCAGTCGGAAGGGATAGGGACCAGCACAGACACCGACGACGTCTATGTCGGCAACAACGCAGGCAATGGCGAGGAGCGCTGGTCGTATATTCCAGGGCTACTTCTGCCCCAACTCCACAAGCTGGCGGCCATTCCCTATACCCACCGCTACTTTGCCGACGGCTCGCCGGTGATTGGCGATATCTGCGTGGGCCATACCACCGCCACGCCGTGCACCGGTGTCGACAAGTGGCGGACCATCCTGGTCGCCGGCTTGAACTCTGGCGGGCGCGGCTATTACGCGCTCGACATCAGCAACCCGACCCAGCCGAAAGCCTTGTGGGAGCTCAGCGCTGGCACAAACTGCCTGAGTGATACGGAAGCAAACTCCGGCCTTTACAGCAGCGACTGTAATATCGGCCTGAGTTTTGGCGAGCCCTTGATCGCCAAACGCCCGCTGGATGGCCGCTGGGTCGTCATGGTCAGCTCCGGCTACAACAACATCAATCCGGGTAACGGCAAGGGCTATCTGTACATTCTGGATGCCGTATCCGGCAAGATCCTGCAGCGCATCAGCACCGGTGTCGGTGAGGGAGGCACCCTCGCGCAAGGCTTTGATGACGCAGTTCCGAGCGGGCTTGCCAAGATCAACGGCTTTGTCGAGAACCCCATGCTCAACAATACGGTGGTGACCGTCTACGGAGGCGACCTGCTCGGCAACCTCTGGCGCATCGACCTTGATCCTGGTACCGCTGCGGTTCCGAACCCGGGCTACGCCCAGGCCTTCCGCCTGACGACGTTCGAGGACGAGGATGGTAACCCGCAGCCGGTCACGGTCAGGCCTGAGCTGGCCAAGACCTACTATGGCGGCGTGTTCTATCGGGTCATCATGCTGGGCACCGGGCGCTATCTCGGCGAAAGCGATCCACCGGATACCGCTCAGCAGACGATCTATGCGGTGCGCGACGATATGAGCACCACGCCGGTCGCCGGGCGTAGCGAGATGCTGGAACGCGAATTCGTCACCGATGCGGTAGATCCGTACTTGCGCAGAAGCCAGGCCGCCACCGCCATGAACTGGATCGATAAGAAGGGCTGGTATATCGACCTGCCGGACGCTGGTGAGCGCGTCAATGTAGACCCGGTATTCCAGAAAGGGGTGCTCGTCATTGCCTCCAACGTGCCTGACGATGATGTCTGTCTGGGCGGCGGCTACTCTTGGATCAACTTCTTCAAGATTGACGGCACCGGCAAGGCGAAGCAACCCGGGACATCCATTGCCGTCGGGGCAACCCCCGTCTTGCTGGGAGACAAACTGCTGACGCTCGTTCAGGATGCCAGCGGCAATGTCATTCCCGTCGATCCGGAAGCCGACCCCCTGCCGCCCATCGAAGGCAAGCGGGTTTCCTGGCGCGAGCTGGTCTCGGAGTAATGCAAGGCACAGCCGGAGCCCTCTGGGCTCCGGCATATCGAACCATGCCCCATGAGCAAAGCAATTCCAATCTCTTACGCAAGGCCGTCCTGCTCTCACTCGTAGCCCATGCACTGGTGTTGATGCCGTGGCGATATGGGGAGCCACTTTCAGCCGGCGGGTTCTACCGGGAAGAAGTCCGCTCGCGGCCACAACTGCAAGTCAGACTGAAAGCCGCAACACTCACGCAGACCGAGACTGAAACAGCCGCCCCTTCAGCGCTCCTGCCGCCGGCGCCGGCTGAAGAAGAACTTCCGGCTGCGCCAAGCAGCCCGCTCAAGGAAGAACCACCCACCATGCCGGCAGGAATGCCGCTCGATCTGATCTACTACTACGCAGTTCCCGAGTTGGACCAACGCCCCGAGATGCGACATCGCCCCAGGCTGGAGGAGTCTCCGGGTGGCGCCAACCTGATGGCCAGCGGCACTGCAACCCTGGAGATACTGATAGAGAGAAACGGGCGGGTGAATGCGGTCAATATCGTCAGGGCCGACTTGCCCGGCAGCTATATCCGCTCGCTCGAAAACACATTCATTGCGCTTCGATATATCCCCGGCGTCAAACAGGAAAAAAACGTTCGTAGCCGTCTGTATATCGAGGTTGAATATCGCGATGGACAGCTCAGCGGCCTTGGTAGTATTGAATATACCGCCGTGCCCCCAGCGCCGATGGGCGACGCGAAAAACCTCCATCAGCGCAAGCGCAATCCACCGCTTCGGGACTGACTAGCCCTGCAGCTCTTTCGGCAGCGGAAAAGTCACATGCTCCTCGATCCCTGCCAGCGGTGACACTTCAGCAGCGCCCAGGGCTTTGAGGCGGTCAATGACGCCTTCGACCAGCACCTCGGGTGCCGAGGCGCCGGCGGTGACACCGACGCGGGCGTTCGGTGCAATCCAGGCCGGATCGATCTGCTCGGCGCCATCTATGAGGTAGGCGGGAATGCCGAGGTTCTTGGCGACCTCGGCAAGGCGGTTGGAGTTGGAGCTGTTCTTTGAACCAACGACGATAACGACGTCGCTCTCCTTGGCCAGGCTCTTCACCGCATCCTGGCGGTTCTGCGTGGCGTAGCAGATGTCGTCCTTCTTCGGACCAACGATGAAGGGGTACTTGGTCTTGAGCGCGGCAACAATGCTGGCGGCATCATCCACCGACAAGGTCGTCTGCGTTACATAGGCGAGTTGCGTGGGATTACGCACGTCAAGCGCCGCCACATCATCCACGCTTTCGACGAGGTGCATGCCATCGTGCAGTTGGCCCATGGTGCCTTCGACTTCGGGGTGGCCCTTGTGGCCGATCATGACGATCTCGCGGCCCTGATCGTGCATCTTGCCGACCTCCACGTGCACCTTGGTCACCAAGGGGCACGTGGCGTCGAAGACCTTGAGGCCGCGCCGTTCGGCTTCGGCACGCACCGCCAGCGATACGCCATGGGCGCTGAAAATCACGGTGGAGCCGGTCGGCACTTCATCAAGCTCCTCGACAAAGACAGCGCCCTTGGCCTTGAGATCATCGACAACATATTTGTTATGCACGACTTCATGGCGCACATAGATGGGCGCGCCGAACTTCTCGAGCGCGCGCTCGACGATGGCGATGGCACGATCAACGCCGGCACAGAAGCCGCGGGGGTTGGCAAGGATGATCTGTTGCATATCCAAACTCCTATTGCGAAGCCAAACTCGTCGCCCCTTTTCTCGGGAAAGGGGTTGGGGGAAAGGCTAACTCTTTTGGAGTCATTGGGGTCCTATGACCCCAATGACATCGACCTCGAAACGGACAGACTTGCCCGCCAAGGGATGGTTCAAATCAACAAGGACCGAGTCATCGGCCACTGCGCGGATCAGTCCGCTGGCCTGTTGGCCCGGCAGGATCGCCATGGTCACGGCCTCGCCGATTTCGAGCTTTGCGGTGACGGGAAACTCGCGGCGCGGCACATGCCGGACCAGCTGTCCATTATGCGCGCCGAAAGCGGTGGGCGCCAAGTCGAAACTGCCCTGCCCCGGCGCTTCCATGCCGATCAGGCATTCCTCCAGCGGCGGCGCCAGCTCGCCCGTGCCGAGCTGGAAAGTCGAAGGTTTGCTATCCATAGTGCTGACCAGCACCCTGTCTTCGCAAGTCAAACGATAGCGCAGGGTGACCAGACTGCCGGCGGCAATACGATCAGCCATGCGGCTTGCGGCCTTCCAGCAGCGCGTGCAGCAGCATCAGAATCACGCCTAGCGTAATCGCACTATCGGCCAAGTTGAAGGCCGGGAAGTGCACGCCGGCGGCATGAAAGTCTAGATAGTCGATCACGGCACCAATGCGCACACGATCAATGACATTGCCGATGGCACCGCCGAGAACCAGCGCGAAGGCCAGCGGCTGCAAGCGCTCGGCCTGATGGCGACGGATCATGACAATCAGCCATATCGAAATCACCACCGCCAATATCGTGAAGAACCAGCGCTGCCAGCCGCCGGCGCCCGCCAGGAAGCTGAAGGCAGCACCGTGGTTGAGCACATGCACGAGATTGAAGTAGGAAGTGATGATCAGGCCTTCCCCATAGGCGAAGCTCGCCACGACCACGAGCTTGGACAGCTGGTCGAGCACGACAACGAGCAAAGCCAGCACCAACCAGGCTATCCAGCGCTTCGACGGACGCGTGCGAAACATGTCAGGCATGGTCGCGTTGCTCGCCGCTGCCGTTGAGATTGCTGGTGCAACGCCCGCAAATGGTCGGATGCGCGGCATCGTGACCGACGTCGGCGCGCCAATGCCAGCAGCGTTCGCACTTCTGGTAGGTCGTCGGCACCGCGATTACGGCTGTATCGTCGGCCTGCGTCACGACCGCCTTCGATGTGATCAGGACGAAGCGCAGATCATCCTCCAGCGAAGCCAGCGCAGCGTACTTGTCGCCGCTCACCCGTATCTCGACTTCAGCCTGCAGCGATGCGCCGATCTTGCCTTCGGTACGCAAGTCTTCCAGCACCTTGGCGGCCTCGGCACGCACTTCGCGAATCAACGCCCACTTGGCGATCAGCTCGGCCTCACCGGCTTGCACAGGCAGCTCGTACCAGGTCGTCAGCATGACACTCTCGCCCGCCTTCAGCGTGGTCCAGATTTCTTCGGCGGTGAAGGACAATACCGGCGCCATCAGGCGCGTGACGCTCTGCAGGATGTGCCACAGCACACTCTGCGCGGCACGGCGCGCACGCGAATTCTCGCCGCTGGTATAGAGACGGTCCTTGAGGATGTCGAGATAAAAGGCGCCGAGATCTTCCGAGCAGAAGCTTTGCAGCGCCTGCACCACCTTGTGGAATTCGTACTTCTCGTAGTCGGCCTGAACTGTTGCTTGAAGCTCTCTGGTCATCGCCAGCGCGTAGCGGTCGATTTCCAGCCACTGCTCGACCGGCAGCATGTCCTTGGCCGGATCGAAGTCGACCGTATTGGCGAGCAGGAAGCGCAGGGTGTTGCGCAGACGGCGATAGGTCTCGACCACGCGCGCCAGGATTTCCTTGGAGATGGACAGCTCACCCGAATAGTCGGTCGAGGCCACCCACAGGCGCAGAATGTCCACACCCATGCTGTCGGCAACTTCCTGCGGCGCCACCACATTGCCCTTGGACTTGGACATCTTCATGCCCTTGCCGTCGACGACGAAGCCGTGCGTCAGCAACGCCTTGTAGGGCGCGCGACCGTCGATAGCGCAGCCGGTCAGGAGCGAAGAGTGGAACCAGCCACGATGCTGGTCCGAACCTTCGAGATAGAGGTCGGCTGGATACTCGCAGGCATCGGCATGGCTGCCGCGCAGCACCGACCAGTGCGTGACGCCGGAATCGAACCACACGTCCAGCGTGTCGCTCATCTTGCTGTATTGCGCTGCCTCGTCGCCGAGCAGGCTCTTGGGATCGAGCGAGAACCAGGCCTGGATGCCTTCCTTCTCGACCAGTTGCGCCACCTGCTCGAGCAAGGCCGGGCTGTTCGGATGCGGCTCGCCGGTTTCACGATGCAGGAAGAAGGGAATCGGCACGCCCCAATTGCGCTGGCGCGAGATGCACCAGTCGGGACGATTGGCGATCATGGCGTTGAGGCGCGCTTCGCCCCAGGCTGGGAAGAACTCGGTGTCGGCAATTGCCTTGAGTGCATCGGCGCGTAGATTCGGCGACGCCGGATTCTTGTCGTCCTGATCCATGCGCACGAACCACTGCGTGGTAGCGCGGAAGATAATCGGCGTTTTGTGGCGCCAGCAATGCGGATAGCTGTGGCGCAGCTTGGCGTGCTTGAGCAGCGCTTCCTTTTCGGTCAGCAGCTCGATGACCTTGGGGTTCGCTTCCCACACGGTCATGCCAGCAAAGTTGGCGGCGCTGCTGATGAACTTGCCGTCGTCGGCAACGGGGTTGTCCACCGGCAACTTGTACTTGAGACCGACCTGATAGTCGTCCACGCCGTGCGCCGGTGCGGTATGCACAAGGCCGGTACCGCCTTCGGCGGTGACATGCTCGCCGAGTATCCACGGCACCTGGCGATCGAGGAAGGGATGATCGAAGAGCTGACCTTCGAGCGCGGCACCCTTGACGGAGCCCAGCACGCGGCCAGAGCCGATCTCGTAGCGCTGCAGGCAGGATTCGGCCAGATCGTGGGCGAGAATCAGCAGACCGACATCGGTCTCGATCAGATCGTAGTCGAATTCAGGATGCGCGCTGATGGCCTGATTGGCGGGCAACGTCCACGGCGTGGTGGTCCAGATCACAGCCTTGATTGCCGCCGTTGCATTGACGCCGAAAATCTTGGCGACAGCGGCCTGATCGACAGCGGTGAACGCCACGTCGACGGCATCCGAAGTCTTGTCTTCATACTCGACTTCGGCCTCGGCCAGCGCCGAGCCGCAATCCAGACACCAGTTCACCGGCTTAAGGCCGCGATAAACGTAGCCGCGCTCCAGCATCTTGCCGAGGGCGCGAATCTCGTCGGCCTCGTTCTCGAAGTTCATCGTCAGATAGGGGTTGTCCCAGTCGGCCAATACGCCGAGACGGATGAAGTCCTTCTTCTGGCGCGCCACCTGCTCGGCCGCATAGGCGCGCGCAAGTTCGCGCACCTTGTCGGCGGGCAGGCCCTTGCCGTGCTGCTTTTCGATCTGATGTTCGATGGGCAGGCCGTGACAGTCCCAGCCCGGGATATAGGGCGCATCGAAACCGGATAGCGTCTTGGAACGGACGATCATGTCCTTGAGAATCTTGTTGACCGCATGACCGATGTGGATGTCGCCGTTGGCATACGGCGGACCATCGTGCAGCACAAAACGCGGGCGCCCCTTGGCCGCTTCGCGGATCTTCTTGTAGAGCTGACGCTGCTGCCAGTCGGCTACCCAGTTCGGTTCGCGCTTGGCCAGATCGCCCCGCATCGGGAAGGGCGTGTCCGGCATGTTCAGGGTCTTGCGGTAGTCACTCATCTGTTTCACTCATCCAGCTCTTTGTGCCAGTCCTCGGCAGCTTGAGCGTTTGAAAAATAAATTCGGGTGTCTTCGACGTCGCGCGCGATCTGCGCCTTGAGCGCATCGAGGTTTGCATACTTGGCTTCGTCGCGCAGCTTGTGATGGAAATTCACATGTACATGCTCGCCGTAGACGTTGCGGTCGAAGTCGAGCAGATGCACTTCCAGCACAGGCTTGAGCCCCTCGGCTATCGTCGGCCGCACGCCCACGCTGGCCGCACCGTACAGCCGCTTGCCGAGCCCGTCCACCGTCACCGCATAAATGCCGGCCAGCGGCAGGCGCGCACGCACATGCTGCACATTGGCGGTCGGGAAGCCCAGCGTGCGGCCGATCTTGTCGCCATGCATCACGCGCCCCGACATGCTGAAGGGGCGGCCGAGAAAACGCTCGGCGCGCGCGAGATTGCCCGCAGCCAGCGCCGCCCGTATCGACGAGCTGGAAACACGTTCGCCGTCCATCTCTATGGTGTCCATCGCCTCGACGACGAAACGATGCGCCGTGCCCGCCTGTTGCAGCAGGGCGAAATCACCGCTGCGCCCCTTGCCGAAACGAAAGTCGTCGCCGATCAGAAGATGGCGCACGCCAAGGCCACGCACGAGCACCTGTTCGATGAACTCGTCTGCCGTGAGGCTAGCCAGGCGCTCATTGAAGCGACAGACATAGACCTGATCCACCCCGCATTCAGCCAGCAGAGCGAGCTTTTCACGCAGACGCGTGAGGCGGGCCGGCGCCGATGCGGGCGCAAAGTATTCACGCGGATGCGGCTCGAAGGTCAGCACCGCAGCGGGCATGGCGGCCTTTCTCGCCTTGGCGATCAGGCGCTCCAGCATGGCGCGATGCCCAAGGTGCACGCCATCGAAATTGCCGATGGTGAGCACCGTCGCAAACTGCGCCTTTTGAGGAATGCCGCGATGGACGATCATGCCGGAATGGGGGTAAGGGAAAAATCCCTAGCGAAAACCGTCGATTATATCAGCCGAAGCCCCTCCCCTGACCGCCCCTCAAGGGACTGAAGAAGAAACCGAGGGTGTCCAAACGCAGCTTCGTCACAGGACCGTCTGACCGAAGGAAATCCCCGTGGGACTAGGCGAAGCGGCACGCGCCGGATGGCGCAAACCGCACGCACGGAAGATCGAAGCACCCCTCAATTGGGGAGCGGGCAAAGCCCGCGAACCGTAGCCCCCCCCTTTCCTTGGGAAAGGGGATGGGGGAAAGGTCAAAGCTGGGCTATCTTTGACTTCGCCAGCGGAGGATTCTTGGCGAAATAGCGCTTGATGCCGCGCAGGATGGCGTCGGCCATCTGGTCCTGGTATTCGTTGTCGGTCAGCTTGGCCTCCTCCTCGGGATTCGAGATGAAAGCGGTCTCGATCAGGATGGAAGGAATATCCGGCGCCTTGAGCACGGCAAAACCCGCCTGCTCGACCTCGGCCTTGTGCAGGGTGTTGATGCCGCCCAGCTCGCCCAACACCGACTTGCCGACCTTGAGACTGTCGTTGATGGTCGCCGTCTGCGACAGATCGAGCAACGTACGCGCCAGATAGGGGTCCTTGACGCCGATATTGACGCCCCCAATCAGGTCGGCCGCATTTTCCTTCTGCGCCAGCCAGCGCGCCGCCGTGCTCGATGCGCCGGTTTCCGACAACGCGAACACGCTGGAACCGCGCGCGGTCGGCTTGATGAAGGCGTCGGCATGCACGGAGATGAACAGGTCGGCATTGACGCGGCGCGCCTTCTGCACGCGCTGCCCGAGCGGCACGAAGAAATCACTGTCACGCGTCAGTACTGCGCGCATGTTCGGCTGAGCGTCGATCTTGGCTTTGAGACGCTTGGCAATCGACAGCGTCACCGTCTTTTCATAGGTGCCGCGGCGGCCGATGGCCCCCGGGTCCTCGCCGCCATGGCCAGGATCGAGGACGATGGTGACAAGCCGTGCAATGTCCAGCTTGTCGCCCTTGCTTTTGTCCGTCGGTTTCTCGTTTCTGGACGGCGACTTGCCCGCCGCCTGCTCGATCGCCGCCTCGGTGCGGTTCTCGCTTTCCTCGAGCATGGCCATGAGCGGATCGACGGGTTCGGTCGGGTAGAGATCCAGCACCAGTCGATGGCCGTACTCGCCGATGGGCTTGAGGGTAAAGACCTGCGGCTTGATCTCGCTCTTGAGTTCAATCACCAGGCGCACCACGCCCGGCCGGTTGCGGCCGGCACGGATCAGCTTGATATAGGGGTCGGCCTCGGAAATCTTGCCCGGCAGCGACTGCAGCACGGAGTTGAACTCGACGCCCTCGATATCGACCACCAGGCGCGGTGGATCGGCCACCATCAGTTGCGTGTACTTGAGCTCGTCGCTGTACTCCAGCGTGACGCGGGTGTAGTCCTTGGACGGCCAGACGCGCACCCCCATGACGCTGCCTGAGGCGGCAGCAGCGAAACCGGTACGCGTCACCAGCAGGGTCAGGGAGGCAGCCGCGAACTTGAGCGCCTTGCGGCGCGAAATCGTGCGCGGGAAACTCAGTTCGTCGCCTGCGGGCTCAGTCAGCGGGCCGGATTCGACAATGCGGAAGAGAGGTTGGTCAGACATGCGCGCCCCCGTTCGCTGAGCGCACGCAGCTCGACCTGGCGCCCGGCATCGTCACCCCGCCCATCGACGGAGAGGCAGATACGCAGGTCGGGGCGCGGCAAGTAAGCGCCTGCCTTGTCGGGCCATTCGACCAGACAGACACCCGCATTGGGACCGCTTGCTTGGAAGTATTCGTCCAATCCTGCATCCAGATATTCTTCCGGCTGGTTGAATCTATAAAAATCAAAGTGATACAAGTTTAAACCAGAAACGACATGAACTTCAACCAGAGTATAGGTCGGACTTTTGACTTTATTTGCATAGCCGAGCGCCCGCAGCAGCCCGCGCACCAGCGTGGTCTTGCCCGCACCGAGGTCGCCTTCGAGCGTAATCACCAGGACGGGGCTGAGATGTGGCGCCAAGGCTGCACCCAGCGCGAGCGTGGCCGCCTCGTCCGGAAGGTGGCGCATCAGGCGTGCTTCTTCCTGCGAAGGCGGCGGGTTTGATGTCGTACTATTGGGCGCATGCATGCGGAAATTCCCGGGAAAATCGATAGTGCCAGGCTGGCCGAGAGCATCAAGGTCTGGGGGCGCGAATTAGGCTTTGCCGACATCGGCATCACCCATGTCGACCTGTCGCACGCCGAAGCTGGCCTGCTGGACTGGCTGGCTGCCGGCTATCACGGCGAGATGGATTATATGGCACGCCACGGCCTGACCCGGGCGCGTCCGGCCGAACTGGTGCCCGGCACCGTCTCGGTCATTACCGCCCGCCTGGATTACCGCCCCACCGAAAACATGGCGGCGGATGCAGAAGCCAACTTGCAGAACCCCGGCCGTGCCTATCTGTCGCGTTATGCGCTGGGCCGCGACTATCACAAGGTGCTGCGCAACAAGCTGCAGCGACTCGCCGACCGTATCAACGCCGAGCTGGGAGACAGCGGCGAGTTCAACTACCGCGCCTTCACCGACTCGGCTCCGGTCATGGAGGTCGAGCTCGCCGCCATGAGCGGCTTGGGCTGGCGCGGCAAGCACACGCTGCTGCTCAACCGTTCTGCCGGCTCCTACTTTTTCCTCGGCGAACTGTTCACCAATCTGCCCCTGCCCGCCGACTCGCCGACCCGCAATCACTGCGGCACCTGCCAGGCTTGCCTCGACATCTGTCCGACGCAGGCTTTCGTTGGTCCTTACGTGCTGGACGCACGGCGCTGCATTTCCTATCTGACCATCGAACTCAAGGGCAGCATTCCGCTAGAACTTCGCCCGCTGATCGGCAACCGTGTCTACGGTTGCGACGACTGTCAGCTCGCCTGCCCGTGGAACCGTTTTGCGCCGCTCTCCAAGGAAGACGACTTCAAGGTGCGCAACGGACTGGATCAGGCCACCCTGGTCGAACTGTTTGCCTGGAGCGAAGAGGAATTCAATCAGCGTCTGGCCGGCTCGCCGATACGCCGCATCGGCCACGAGCGATGGCTACGCAATCTGGCGGTGGGGCTGGGAAATATTCCGCCCGCTCACCGGGCCGCGGCCGCCGCTATTGCGGCGCTGCAAGCGCGCAAAGACGATGGCAGCGAGCTTGTGCGCGAGCATGTGGAGTGGGCGCTGCAACGCCTAGCCCCTAGCGTCTAGCCCTTCTCCACCGGCCGCGAAGGATCGCTACTCCACTCGCTCCACGAGCCTGCGTAGAGGCGCGAACCGGTCAAACCAGCCACCTCCATCGCCAGCAGATTGTGGCAGGCGGTAATACCGGAGCCGCAAGAGTGCACCACCGTCGTCGGGTCTGCGCCGGCAAGCTGCGCCATAAATTCGGTGCGCAGCTGATCTGCAGATTTGAAGTGACCGTCGTCGGCAAGGTTATCGCGGAAGAAGCGATTGCGGGCCCCCGGAATATGTCCGCCCACGGGGTCCAGGGTTTCGCCCTCGCCACGGAAACGGTCGCCGCTGCGCGCGTCCAACAGGTAGGCGGATGCGCTGCCGAGAAAGGACAGTACATCCTGCGCACGCACGACAGGCCCCGCCTTGATCAAGGGATAGGTCTGCGCAGGAAAACTCTGCGGCTGTTGCGAGACAGGGTAGCCGGCCGTCTGCCAGGCCTGTATGCCGCCGTCGAGCACGGCGACATGGCCGCGATGCCCGATCCAGCGCAGCATCCACCAGACGCGCGCGGCAAACATGCCGCCCGCGTCGTCGTAGATGGCCACCGGTGTGTCCGGCGTCAGGCCCAGTGAGCCGAGGCGGGTTGCGAAGTTTTGCGGATCGGGCAAGGGGTGACGGCCATTGCTGCCGTTCGTCTCCCCCGACAAATCGTGATGCAGGTGCAGATACTGCGCGCCCGGAATATGCCCCTCGGCATAGGCCTTGGCGCCGACGCAGGGGTCGCGCAGATCGAAGCGGCAGTCGAAAATATGGCGGGCCTTGTCCGCATGCAGGGCCTGAGCGGTGATCAGCGCCATCTCAGGCTGCCTCGATCCAGGACAGCGCCTCTGCGGCGTCGGAATCGTCGAAAACACGCAGCTCGGTGTTGATGAAGGCCTTGCTGAGCCATGCGCTCCAGGTGATCCACTGATTGTCGGTGACGACGGCGATACGCCGGAAGGAATTGGTGTGCTCCAGGGAGAAGCGGATTTCCTCCCACACCACGTCGATGGTGAAGCTGGCCATTTCGCGCAGGTCGAAATACAGATCGACCGGGCCTTCAAAGCCCACCTTGTAATTCACGAGTTCCTCGAACTCGGCGTAATCCGCCAACGTGAACTCGCCGAAGACGGTGACCGAAACCAGCGGCCCCTTGTGATCAATCGCAATCATGGCCTGCCCTTTCTTTGGAGAAGGAACACAAGCTCACTATAACCCAAGCGGCATTATGCAGTCGCCATAATCAAGCAGGGCGGCGCCGATTTCTCGGGGCCGCCCTGCTCGCTGCATGCGCGCGTTCTGCGCTGTCGATCAACGCTCCAGCAGCGTCTCGCCCATGATGCGGCGATAGAACTCGTGAAAATGCTGCATGCCGTCTTCCATCGGCGACTGATAGGGACCGACTTCATTGCGCCCCTGCTTCCACAGGGCGTAACGGCCACGATCCATGCGCTCACCAATCTCGTCGTCCTCGATCGCGGTTTCCATATAGGCGGCCTGCTCGGCGGCGACGAACTCGGGTTCGAACAGAGCGATGTCTTCCGGGTAATAGAACTCGACCACGTTGAGGGTCTTGTTGACGTCCTGCGGGATCAGCGTGGACACCACCAGCACATGCGGATACCACTCGACCATGATGTTCGGATAGTAGGTCAGCCAGATCGCGCCGTGCGGCGGCAGCTTGCCATCGTAGTATTTAAGAACCGCTTTATGCCAGCTCTCGTAGGCCTGCGTGCCAGCCTTGGCGAGCGAGGTCACCCCGACGCGCTGGACCGAATACCAGTCGCTGAACTGCCAGGTCAGGTCGTCGCAAGTGACGAAATTGCCCAGCCCCGGGTGGAACGGCGCAACGTGGTAATCCTCCAGATAGACCTCGATGAAGGTCTTCCAGTTGTAGTTGCATTCGTGCAGCTCGACGTGATGGAAACGGTAGCCAGTGAAGTCCAGCTCCTTCGCCACCTTCATGCCGGCGAGATCCAGATTGGCCGAACGCGGTCCCTTGAACAGCAGGCCCTGCCAGTTCTCCAGCTTCTGCTTGTGCAGATTGAGACAGGGGTTGGCCGGGAAATGCGGCGCACCAATCAGTTCGCCGCCGGCGTTATAGGTCCAGCGGTGAATCGGGCAGACGATGTTCTCGGCATTGCCGCTGCCCTCCAGCATGAGCGCCTGTCGATGACGACAGACATTCGACATGTCGTAATAGCCGTCGGGCTGATGCACCAGCATGCGGCCGTGGTCCAGCGCCTCCTGGGTGCGATAGTCATGGATGTTGGGGACCATCAGCGCGTGGCCGACATAGCCCGGACCGGCATCGAAGATAAGCTTTTTCTCCAACTCGAAAAGCTTTTCGTCGAAATACCAAGATACGGGGAGCTGCGAGGCCGCTGGCGAGAGCAGCGCTGCGCGCGCGATGTCGGACATGATTCCCAACCTCCAAGAGGATGACCCGGAAACCGGAAAACCAGTTGTGAAACTGGTGCAAAGAGGGACGGCGATTGTAGCCCAGGGCCTCTGCAAAGACCAGCCTTTTCAAGACTTTGTCGGCGCGTCCTGAAGGCAGAGTCGCAATCGGCAATGAAGTTCCCCACCGTGCGTCGCGGCGGCTCCAGAATTGACCTAACCCCTTGCCTTGCGGTATTTTTACGGTCTTTGCTCACCCAATTGCCGCATCCCATGGCCAAGGCCGCTGCTACCGCATCTCCCGCTTCATTCGAGTCTGCACTGTCCGAACTGGAAACCATCGTCAAGGCGCTTGAAGGTGGCACAGGCACGAGCAGCAGCCTGCCGCTGGACGAGTCTCTCGCCGCCTACCAGCGCGGCATGACGCTGCTGCGCTATTGCCAGGAGGCGCTGGTCGCGGCTGAGCAGAAGATACAAATTCTGGAAAAAGATACGCTGCGCGACTTCACGCCGGCAGCAGAAGAATAAAGTGACGCTTTCCGCTACTCAAGATTTCGCGGCCTGGATGCAGGACATTCAGGCGCGTACCGAGACCGCGCTTGATCAGTGCCTGCCGGCCAAGACCATTGTGCCAGGCAAGCTGCATGACGCCATGCGCTACGCTACGCTCGGCGGCGGCAAGCGCGTGCGCCCGCTGCTGACGCATGCGGCCGGCAGCATCTTCGACGCCGCACCCGCAGTGCTGGATCAGGCCGCTTGCGCGGTCGAACTCATACACGCCTACTCGCTGGTGCATGACGATCTGCCCTGCATGGACGACGACTCCCTGCGCCGCGGCAAGCCGACCGTGCATATCGAGTTCGACGAAGCCACCGCCATGCTCGCCGGCGATGCACTTCAGTCGCTGGCCTTCCATGCCATTGCTACGCCCGGCCTGATTGCCGACGGCACGCGCCAGGTCAGGATGATCGAACTGCTCGCCCATGCTTCCGGCTCGCGCGGCATGGCCGGTGGTCAGGCCTTCGATCTCGACTCCGTAGGCAAGCAGATTTCGCTGCCAGATCTCGAGTTCATGCACATCCACAAGACGGGGGCGCTGATACGTGCTGCCGTCCTGCTGGGCGCGCACTGCGGCAACGCTGACGAAGCGGCGCTGACCAGTCTCGCCCGCTATGCCAATCGTGTCGGCCTGTTGTTCCAGGTCATCGACGACATTCTCGACACCGAGGCCGACACCGCCACGCTGGGTAAGACCGCCGGCAAGGACGAGGCCAACAACAAGCCGACCTATGCCAGCCTCCTCGGCCTCAGCCGCGCCAAGGCACTGGCAGCGGAAATGCGCGACGAGGCGCAAGCGGCCCTGAGCGATTTCGGCGACCGGGCCCGGCGCCTGCATGCACTCACCGACTTCATCGTCGCCCGCACTTTTTAAGTTTCCGCGCCTCCAATACAAATGCCGCCCCTGACCTCGGAAACTCCGCTGCTCGACACCATCAACTCGCCGGCCGATCTGCGTGCGATAAGCCGCGATCTGCTGCCACAACTGGCCGACGAATTGCGCGCCTTTCTGCTCGACTCAGTCGCCAAGACCGGCGGTCACCTGTCGTCTAATCTCGGCACCGTTGAGCTGACAATTGCACTGCACTACGTCTACAACACGCCGGAAGACCGTCTGGTCTGGGACGTAGGCCACCAGACCTACGGCCACAAAATACTCACCGGCCGCCGCGCCGGCATGGCGCGTCTGCGCATGCAAGATGGCGTGTCCGGCTTTCCACGCCGCGCCGAGAGCGAGTACGACACCTTTGGCGTCGGCCACTCCTCGACCTCGATTTCCGCCGCACTCGGCATGGCCGTTGCGGCCAAGGCCAAGGGCGAAGACCGCGCAGTCGTCGCCATCATCGGCGATGGTGCGATGACCGCTGGTCAAGCCTTCGAGGCGCTCAACAATGCCGGCGTCATGGATGCGAACCTGCTTGTCATCCTCAATGACAACGACATGTCGATCTCGCAGCCGGTCGGCGCGCTCAACAAATATCTGGCGCGCTTGCTCTCAGGCCGCACTTACAACGCCGCACGCCGCGCCGGCGAAAAGGTGCTGTCGGGCATGCCCTCGATGCTGGAGTTCGCCAACAAGGTCGAAGAGCACGTCAAGGGCCTGATCACGCCGGGCACGCTGTTCGAGGAAATGGGCTTCAACTATATCGGCCCCATCGACGGTCACGACGTCAACTCGCTGATCCCCATGCTGCAGAACCTCAAGAAGCTCAAGGGACCGCAGTTCCTGCACGTGGTCACGCGCAAGGGCCAGGGCTACAAGCTGGCCGAGAACGACCCCATCCTGTATCACGGCGTCGGCAAGTTCGATCACAAGAACGGCATCGTCGGCAGCAAGCCCGGCAAGCTGACCTATACGCAGGTCTTCAGCGACTGGCTGTGCGACATGGCCGCCAGCGATTCGCGTCTCATGGGCATCACCCCGGCCATGCGCGAAGGCTCGGGGCTGGTGCGCTTCGCCACTGAATACCCGGATCGCTACTTCGATGTGGCGATCGCAGAACAACATGCCCTGACCTTTGCCGCCGGCCTCGCCTGCGAAGGCCTGAAGCCCGTGGTGGCGATCTACTCGACCTTTTTGCAGCGTGCCTACGACCAGCTGATCCACGACATCGCCCTGCAGAACCTGCCGGTGATGCTGGCCATCGACCGCGGCGGCCTGGTCGGCGCCGACGGCGGTACGCACAATGGCGCCTTCGACCTGTCCTTCCTGACCTGCATCCCGAATATGGTGGTCATGGCGCCAGCCGACGAGGCCGAGTGCCGGCGCATGCTCAGCACCGCCTACAAGATCGACGGCCCGACGGCAGTCCGCTATCCACGCGGCAGCGGCCCCGGCACGGTGCCGGACACGAACCTGGATGTGTTGCCGGTCGGCAAAGGCGAAATCCGGCGTCAGGGCAAGAAGGTCGCCATCCTTGCCTTCGGCAGCATGCTCGCGCCGGCCCTGCAAGCCGGTGAGACGCTGGATGCCACGGTCGCCAACATGCGCTTCATCAAGCCGCTGGACCATGCTCTGGTGCGCGAGCTGGCGCAAAGCCACGACCTGCTTGTCAGTGTCGAGGAAAATGCGCTGATCGGCGGCGCGGGCGCCGAAGTCGCCCGCTCGCTCGAAGAGCAGGGCTGCGCTACGCCCCTACTACGCCTCGGCCTGCCCGATGAATTCATCGAGCACGGCGATGCGCCCAGCCTGCTGGCTCAGCATGGGCTTGATTGCGCAGGAATCGTCGCCACCATCAAGCAAGCGCTGGGCTGATTAGTCCAGCCGCTTAAAGGCCTTTATAGGCTCCAGCTATCCCGTTAATAGTTGAGTGATTTTGTCGGGAATGCTAGAATTCCATCATATTCAATCATCGGGGAAGTACTTATGCCCCGTCAGAGAGCAGCCATGAACTCCAGGGACAACAACATCGCCATTCCCGACGTCCAGTCCAGCGAAGACACCCGCCGCATGCCGATCAATCGTGTCGGCATCAAGGACATCCGTCACCCGATCAAGGTCAAGGACAAGGATCGGGGTGTCCAGCACACCATCGCCAACTTCAACATGTATGTCGGCCTGCCCCACAATTTCAAGGGCACCCACATGTCGCGTTTCGTCGAGATCCTGAACTCGCACGATACCGAGATCTCCATCGATAGCTTCGAGACCATGCTGCGCGAGATGGTGGTCAAGCTTGAGGCCGCCACCGGCCATCTGGAAATGAGCTTCCCCTTCTTCATCAACAAGACCGCCCCGGTCTCCGGCGTGAAGAGCCTGCTCGACTACGAAGTCACCCTGACCGGCGAAATCCTCGCCGACGGCGTATACAAGCAGACCACCAAGATCGTGGTACCGGTCACCAGCCTGTGCCCCTGCTCCAAGAAGATTTCCGAGCGCGGCGCGCACAATCAGCGCTCCCACGTCACCCTCACGGTCGAGACCGGCAACGAGTTCGTGTGGATCGAAGAGCTGGTCCAGCTCGCCGAAGCCCAGGCCTCCTGCGAACTCTACGGTCTGCTTAAGCGCCCGGACGAAAAATATGTGACCGAACGCGCCTACGACAACCCCAAGTTCGTCGAAGACCTGGTCCGCGACGTCGCCGGTGCCCTCAACGCAGAAGCGCGCGTGGTTTCCTATGTGGTCGAATCCGAGAACTTTGAATCGATCCACAATCACAGCGCCTATGCGCTGATCGAGCACGACAAGCGCAACGATTGATCGCCGTTGCACATAATAAAAAAGGGAGCCTCGGCTCCCTTTTTTATTGCTTCGTAAAAACTAGGCGGCAGGCCTCAAGGCCTCGATCATGCCCGGTGAAAGCCAGCGCTTGCCGTTGGTATTGGCCACCATGAGTTCCACGCCAGGATGGCGTGCATGCCATGTGGGTGCTGCGGACGGGCCACGCACCATGAGGGCAGTGCCCCAGGCGTTGACTGCGTCGACATTGCGCGCCAACAAGGCCACTCCGCGCACGCCCTGCGTAGGCCAGCCGGTACGTGGATCCAGCACATGGTGCAGACGCTGGCCGTCACGCACAAAGAAGCGCTCGTAATCGCCGGAGGAGGCCACGACTGCACGCCCCTCAAGCGGCAGCACGCCGAGCAGACCTTCCGGCGCAAGAGGATCGCGCACACCCACACGCCATGGTCGGCCATGCTGCGTACCCAAAGTCAGTACATCGCCGCCGCCATTGAGCAGTGCGTGCTGGATGCCCGCACCTTCAAGCATCTGCAGACCTGCCTGCAGAATGGGCAGCTTGGCAACGCCACCGAGGTCGAGCTGCATGCCGGCACGCGCCAGATAGGCCGTACCGGCTTCTGCATTGAGCTGAAGATCGCCACCATTCACCAGCGGCAGCGCCCGCGCGATTTGGCTACGGCTCGGCGCTTCATGGCGTTCAGCCTCGAAATGCCAGCCGCGCAGCGCGCCTATGGTGACGTCGAACACGCCCTGGCTGTCCCGATACAGACGCTGGGCCTGCAGCAACACCGCCATGACTTCCGGCGCAACACGCACCGGCTGCCGCCCCGCGGCAGCACCAATGCGCGCCACATCGCTCTCGTCGCTATAGCGGCTCATCAGCCCTTCCAGGCGCCGCATTTCGGCAAAGGCCAGCTCCGTGGCCGCACGCGCGGCGGCCACATCAAGGCCGGCACCCACCGGGATGGCAATGTCCACCCGCGTTCCCATCAGCACCTTGCTGATGCGCTCCAGGCCTGGGGTTGCTCCGAACGCCAGCGCGTCCGGGGACAACACCAGACCGGGTAGCGCGCCGAACAAGGGCAGCGCCAGAACGAAACGCCGTCGCGTCAATCCCTGAGGCGGGACCGAGGCCAGCTGATCATTGCTCATCACGCACCCTTGGCGGTTTAGACCGATTGGTCTGCCATGTAGTCCACAGCGGCCTTGACTTCATCATCGGTGAGCGCCGCATTGCCGCCGCGTGCCGGCATCATGCCCTTGGCGCCGGTAAAGCCTTCGAGCGCATGCTTGTACAAGACATCCTTGCCTTGGGCGATGCGCGGACCCCAATCATCCTTGTCGCCCGGCTTGGGTGCACCGGCCACGCCAGCGGCATGGCAGAGCGCGCAAGCCTTGCCGAATACGCTCTTGCCAACGGTGTTTTCAGCGGCCGGAGCGGGTGCCGGAGCAGGGGCTGCAGCCTGAGTTGCCGGAGGTGCTGCCGGCGCCTCGCTCTTGCCACAAGCGGTGAGCGCCAGGGCGGCGAGTGCAAGCATTGCGAGTCTAGGGGTATTTTTGTACATGTATGCTTCCTTTCAGCTGTCTGATCTGCAAGCGGTTGATCGGCTTCATCTACTGCCAAATGCAAGTTTGAAATACGCGGTGTCGGCTGACACTGATACACAACTGCCTCAAACACAAGCCTTGCCTGAGTGTAGTTGCTTTTTGCTACATGAGCATTTGACTAGCATCAACCCTCACTTAACTTGTCGATGCTAGGATGCGCCTAAAAGATACATCCAAATTGCATCTTTGTGGAAATTCATGGCACGCAATCCTCACTGCAAATGCTTTGTGCACCGCTACCGGCCTCTGTCAGTAGCAGGGAGGCGTCGCCAAGCCGGCGCAAGGCACATACAAGCTGCACGCAGGATTGCGCACGCATCAAGAAATCAAAAATCAACCGTTTCTGCATTACCCATTTGGCATAGTTAGGATTGATTAGTTAACCTTATTATCACCGCCCAAAACCTGCAGTGAGCTGTTGCCTTCCCATCTTTGAAAGGAGAACACCATGAGCGACAAGAAGGACTCCCAGGACCAAGTCCCCGTGAATTTCGGACGCCGTCATTTCATCGGCACTACTGCAGTTGCGGGTCTTGCCGTCGGCGTAGTCGGCTGCAACGACAATAGCGGCGCAGCCCCTGGGGCCGCACCGGATGCTGGACATGCCACGGGCGGTGCTGCGTCGGCCATGCATCTCAAGCCGGGCGAGCTGGACACCTACTATGGCCTGTGGAGCGGCGGCCATAACGGCGACATGCGCGTGCTGGGCCTGCCCTCGGGCCGCGAAATCCATCGCATCCCGTGCTTCGCACCGGACACGCTGGTCGGCTGGGGCATCACCAACGAATCCAAGGCGATCATGGGCACCAAGCCCGATGGCAGCCTCAAGTACACGGTGGCCGATACCCACCACACCCACGCCTCCTACAAGGACGGCAACTACGATGGCCGCTATGCCTGGATCAACGACAAGATCAACAGCCGTATTGCCCGCATCCGTCTGGACTACCTCGTCTGCGACAAGATCACCGAGTTGCCCAATGTGCAAGGCTTCCACGGCATCTTCCCGGACAAGGCCGACCCGGTCGACCCCGCCATCAACTACACCACGCGCGTCTTCTGCGGTGCAGAGTTCCACATTCCCCTGCCAAACACCGGCAAGGATGTGAACAATCCGGAAAAATATCGCACCTTGTTCTCCTGCGTTGATGCTGAGAGCATGGAAGTGCGCTGGCAGGTGCTCATCGACGGCAACTGCGACCTGACCGCGACCTCGTACGACGGCAAGCTCGCCGCGACCAACCAGTACAACGTCGAAAATAAGGCGCACTATGAAGAGATGATGTCGGCCGAGCGCGATGCCTGCCTGTTCTTCAATATCGCCCGCATCGAGGCCGCCGTAAAGGCCGGCAAGTTCACCACAATTGGCACCTCCAAGGTCCCCGTGGTTGATGGCACGCATGAGGCCAACAAGGATCCGAAAACCGCACTGACGGCCTACGTCTCGGTGCCGAAGAACCCGCACGGTGTGAACGCCAGCCCCGACGGCAAGTACTTCATTTGTGCCGGCAAGCTCTCGCCAACGGCCACCACCATCGAGCTCGCCAAGGTGCTCGACTGGTTCGACGGCAAGCTGGAAAAGCTCGATGACGCCATCGTCGCCGAAGTCGAGATCGGTCTGGGCCCGCTGCACACCGCCTTTGACGGCCGCGGCAATGCCTACACCACGCTCTTCCTCGACAGCCAGGTCGTGAAGTGGAACGTCGAGAAGGCGATCGCATTCCACAAGGGCGACAAGAACGCAAAGTACGTGGTCGATCGCATCGATGTGCACTACCAGCCCGGCCACATCAACGCCTCGCACTCCGAAACCAAGGCCGCTGACGGCAAGTACCTGGCGGTGGGCTGTAAGTTCTCCAAGGACCGCTTCCTGCCGGTCGGCCCGCTGCACCCGGAGAACGAACAACTGATCGACATTTCGGGTGAGAAGATGGTGCTGCTGGGTGATCACCCGGTCCGCGGCGAGCCGCACGACTTCATCATCTTCAAGCGGGAGATCCTGAAGCCCAAGCAGGTTTATGACATTGACGAATCTCCGCTGGCCATCAAGGATGCCAAGGAGTCCGGTGTGTTCCGCAATGGCAAGAAGGTCACGGTGAAGATGACTTCGCAGGCGCCGTCCTTCTCCCTGCGCGAGTTCACGGTGAAGAAGGGGGACATCGTCACCCTGATCCTCACCAACCTCGACAAGGTCGAAGATCTGAGCCATGGCATCGCGATTCCGAACTATAACGTTCAGTTCATCGTGAATCCGCAGGAAACCAAATCGGTAACCTTCACTGCCGACAAGCCCGGTGTATTCTGGCTGTATTGCACCAACTTCTGCCATGCATTACACCTGGAAATGCGTTCACGCATGATCGTCGAGGGCTGATAGGCCCTTTGCCCGAACAGGCGCCGCGCCGGCCGCGGCGCCTGTTCTCTGTCGCGGCACCTCTCGTCTCGGCATGAGGCGCTGCGTTGCTGGATACGTGATGACATACCTGGCTCAACGGCTCGCTGCTGCCTGTCTTTTTCTCGGTCTGTTGCTGGCTCTGTGCGTGCCGCGCGCCCACGCAGGCGCTTATGAGGCCGAACTGCCCGCCAATCTGGCGACCACGCCGGACATGTGCGCGCTGCTGCCCTGCACCGATGTATTCCCCGGCGCCACGCATTTCTCCACGCGCAAGGGTCAGCCGCCCTACGTGGAAGCCTACGACAATGACTCCGCCCAGAAAAAGCTGCTGGGCTATGTGATGCTGTCCACCGATATCACCGATACGCCCGCCTATTCGGGCAAGCCGGTGGTGACACTGATCGGCATGGATACCGCCGGCAACTTCGTCGGCCTGAAGGTGCTAAAGCACTCCGAGCCCATCCTGCTGCTGGGCATTCCCGAGTCGGCCCTGATCAACTTCAACAATCAGTATGTAGGCAAGTCGGTAACCGACCTCATCGAGGTCGGGCCTTCCCGCCCGGACGAAAACGTAATCGGCGTCGATGCCATTTCCGGCGCCACCGTGACCGTAGTCGCGCAGAACCAGGTCGTGATGGCCTCGGGCAATGCCGTGGCGCGCCAGACCGGCATCATCGCGCCCACCGTGCGCAACGAGGCGCGCTTCCTGAGTTCGGGGCAACGCTACAGTTGGGAACAGCTCGCCAAGATGGGCGCCGTCATGCGCCTGCTGGTCAAGCCCGAGCAGGTCGGTTTGCCGCGCGGCCCCGAGCCCTTCATCGAATTGTGGTTCGGCGATCTGAATCAGCCGGATGTCGGGCGCAGCGTGCTGGGCGAAAATGCCTACGCCAGATTGCATGCCGACCTGAAACCCGGAGAGAGCGCCCTCTTCGTTGTTCGCACGGCCGGCAACGAATCCTTCAAGGGCTCGGGCTTTGTGCGCGGCGGCATCTTCGATCGCGTCCAGGTCAAGCAGGGCGCGGACTCCTTCACCTTCCGCGACCTGGACTCATTGAACCTGTATGGCCTGGCGGCCGAAGGCGCGCCGCGCTATACCGAAGCGGCGATTTTCGTGATCCGCTCCGCCGCCTTTTCCGCCGCCTATCCGTGGAAGCTCGCCTTCCTCGGCAATCGCGTCGATCGCGCCACCGGCCATCGCAGCTTCGCCGTGTTTGAATCCAAGTACTGGCTACCGGCCAGCATGCTGGAGGGCGGCCGCCCCAAGGTCGAGGAGCCGGCTGCGCCCTGGGTGCGCATCTGGAAGGCGCAGGCGCTGAAGATCGTCCTGTTCGCGCTGTTGCTGGTGGCAGTGGGCGTGGTGTATGCCTACCGCGAACGGCTGACGCGCCTGGCCACGCACAAGAAGAAATGGCCGGTGAACATGTTCAAGCACAGCTTCTGGGCGATCAGCATCGTGTTCGTGGGCTTCGGCCTCATGGCCCAGCCTTCCATCACCCAGGTCCTGACCTGGTTCCACTCCCTGCTCTTCCAGTGGACCTGGTCGCTGTTCCTGTCCGACCCCTTCGTCTTCCTGTTCTGGATCTTCATCATCATCACCGTGTTCCTCTTCGGACGCGGCCTTTTCTGCGGCTGGATGTGTCCCTTCGGCTCGCTGTCCGAAGCCATCTACAAGGTAGCGCGCGTCATCGGCCTCAAGCGCTTCCAGACGGCCCTGCCACAGAAATGGCATGACCGCCTGAAGTGGCTCAAGTACATCATCTTCTTTGTCCTGCTGAGCGTATCGCTGTTCTCGATGGGGCTCGCGGAGAAGCTGGCCGAGGTCGAGCCCTTCAAGACCACCTTCCTGGTCGGCATCAGCAATCGCGCCTGGCCGTACGGACTGTTTGTCGCCTTCCTGCTCGGCCTGTCGATCTTTATCGAGCGGCCGTTCTGCAAGTACCTGTGCCCGCTCGGCGCCGCACTCGCCATCCCCAGCACCTTCCGCTGGTATGGCCTCAAGCGCAAACAGGACTGCAACTCCTGCCACGCCTGCGCCGTCGGTTGCGGCGCCCAGGCAATCGATCCGGACGGACGCATCGACCACCGCGAATGCCTGCACTGTCTCGACTGCATGATTCTGTACACCGACACCACCGGCTGCCCACCGCTGGCACGTGAACGCAAACGCCGCGAACGTAGCGGCATTGAGATGACGCCCATCGGCGACAACGGCTACTTCATTCCGATCCATCCGGCCACCGTGCAGGACCAGATCATGCCCAAGGCGCTAAATGGCGTCGATCCGCGCATGCCGACCGACCCGACCCTGCCCGCCCACAAGCGCGATGTCGGCTTCATCGGCTGGCTGTTGCTGGAAGTGCGCGACCATCTGTGGCCGTGGAGCAGCGAGGGTTGGTCCAGCCAACGCGCGCTGCAGATCGCCGGTCTTTCGCTGGCGCTTGCGGTCACGCTGGCCTGGACGATGACGGCCATGGGTCATCTGTCCTCGGGCGCAATCATCGGCTGGTGGTTCGGCTGGAGCGTCTATGAGGTGTTGATCCGCCTGTCCGGTCGTCGCTATGTCAAGGATGGCCCGTGGTGGCGCGACCACTACCGCGTTGCCGGGGTCATGGACATGATGAGTTACGTTGCCTTCAAGAATCTGATGATCGGCGCGGCGCTATTCCTGGTGTTGAAGACCTTGGGGCTGTTCACCCCATGAGGGGCGGCCTGCCGCATTTCCTCCTGACTCTGGCATGCGGCATAGCGCTCACTAGTCAGGCAGCCACGGTCTCCGTACAGCCCGGCGATGATCTCGCCGCTGCGGTGCGGGCCGCCGCGGCCGGCGACGTGCTAGAAGTTGCCCGTGGCTACTATCGCGCCAATCTGCTGATCGACAAGCCGCTGACCTTGCGCGGGCTGGATCGCCCCACCATCAGCGGCGGCAACCAGGGCGACACGATCCGCGTAACCGCACCCGGCGTCCTTATCGAGGGCCTTATCGTGCGCGACTCGGGGGGCAGTCTCAAGGAGCAGAACGCCGGCATCTATCTTTATCCGGGCGCGCACAAGGCGGTGGTGCGCCACTGCGACCTGACCTACAACCTGTTCGGCCTGTGGGTGGAGAAAGCCAATGACGTGCTGATCGAGCACAACATCATCACCGGCAAGCGCGACTTCGGCTCGTCGCAGCGCGGCAACGGCGTACAGCTGTACAACACCACGGGCGCGCGCATCCTCAACAACAACATCAGCTTCGTGCGCGATGCCCTCTATGTGGATGTGTCCCACCACGCGGTGTTCAGAGGCAACAAGCTGCATCACAGCCGCTACGGCTCGCACTACATGAACTCCTACTACAATCTGTGGGAAGACAATGACAGCTACTACAATCGCGGTGGCCTGGCGCTGATGGAGGTGCGCGATCAGGTTGTGCGCAACAACCGCGCCTGGGGTAACTCCGACCACGGCATCATGCTGCGCACCCTGCAGGACTCGGTCATCGAGAACAATATCGTGGCGGGCAACCGCCGCGGCCTGTTCATCTATGATGTCGAGTACATCAAGCTGAATGGCAATCTGGTGGTAGACAACGATGTGGGCGTGCATCTGGCGGCCGGCTCGACACGCAACGAGGTCGAGGGCAATGACTTCATCGGTAATCGCGAACAGATACGCTATGTGGGATCTCGCGACGAGCGCTGGGGCGTGAAGCACGGCAACCACTGGAGCAACTATCTGGGCTGGGACCGCAACGGCGACGGCATCGGCGACGTGCCGTATGAAGCGAATGACGTGGTAGACCGCCTGAGTTGGCGCCACCCCAGTCTCAAGCTGCTGCTGGCGAGCCCTGCGGTACAGGCCCTGCGGCTGGTCGGCCGCCAGTTCCCGGTGCTGCGCGTGCCCTCGGTGGTCGATCCGAATCCGCGCATGCAGCCCGCCCACAAAGAATGGAGCCAATGGCGTGACAAGCACTTCCAGGAATGACCGTTCGCCGGACCCAACAAGCAGCGTGATCGCATTGCGCGAAGTGCACAAGCACTACGGCGCGCTGCATGCCGTGGACGGCGTGACGCTCGACATCCCCGAAGGCGAGATCTTTGGCCTGATCGGCCACAACGGCGCGGGCAAGAGCACGCTGTTCAAGATGATGCTGGGCCTCGCCTCCATCACGCGCGGCGACATCCTGGTGGCCGGCGCCCGCGTGAACGGGCGCGACTTCCGCGCCGCACGGCGCAAGATAGGCTATCTGCCCGAGAACGTGGTCCTCTACGACAACCTCGACGGGCTGGAAACCCTGAACTTCTTTGCCCGCCTCAAGGGCGCGCCGCTGGCGCAATGTCCGCTCCTGCTGGAGCGCGTCGGCCTTGCTCATGCCGGCCGGCGCCCGGTGCGCGAGTACTCCAAGGGGATGCGGCAGCGACTGGGCTTTGCCCAAGCCTTGCTGGGCTCGCCACGCGTGCTGTTCCTCGACGAACCGACCAATGGCCTCGACCCGCATGCGATCCGCGACTTCTACGCCACCTTGCGCGAGCTGCAGCATGCAGGCACCACCGTCATCATTACTTCACACATCCTGGCCGAGCTGCAGGAACGCGTCGACCGGCTGGCGATTCTCTCTGCTGGCCAGCTGCGCGCAGTCGCTAGTGTGCAGGCCTTGCGCGAACGCACGCACATCCCTCTGGTTTTCGAGATCGATCTCGATGTGGCGGATCGCGCCACGGCGGCCAAACTGCTTACCGCCACCACAGGCGCGCAGCCCGAACTGACCGCCACCGGCCTGAGCCTGTGCTGTGCGCGCGAACAGAAGATGCGTGTGATTGCCGCACTGGCGCCGCTGAGTGCACGCATTCGCGATCTGCGCATGCTCGAGCCTTCGCTGGAAGACATGTTCTTCGGCCTGTCTGCCGAGGCTGCCGCCACCCCACCTGCACCGACACCGTCATGGAACTGAGACCCATATTCACCGTTGCCGCCAAGGAGTTCCACGATCGCATCCGCAATCGCTGGGTGCTCGCCGTCGCCCTGGTGTTCACGGTTTTCTCGCTGGTCATCGCCTATTTCGGCAGCGCCCAGCAAGGGCAGATCGGCTTCCGCTCCATCGAGATCACCATCGCCAGTTTGGTCAGTCTGGTCATCTACCTGATCCCGCTGATCGCCCTTTTGCTCGGCTTCGACGCCATCGTGGGCGAACGCGAACGTGGCTCGCTCGATCTGCTGCTGGCCATGCCCATCACGCGCACGGAGCTGCTGCTGGGCAAGTATCTGGGGCTGGCCCTGGCGCTCACGCTATCCACCGTGGCCGGTTTCAGCCTGGTCGCCGTGTTGCTGTGGCGCTACATGAATAGCGCGGCACTGCTTCACTACAGCGGCTTCGTGTTCAGCTCGGTCCTGCTCGGGCTGGCATTCCTGAGCCTGGCGATTTTCCTGTCGGTACTCGCGCGCGACCGTGCCCGTGCCTCGGGGCTGGCCATTACGATCTGGTTTTTCTTCGTCCTCGTATTCGACCTGCTCCTGCTCGGCCTGCTGGTGACCACGGGCGAACACTTCTCCGGGGATGCCTTCGCCTGGCTGCTGCTGCTCAATCCGGCAGACGTGTTCCGCATCCTCAATATTTTCTCGCTCGACGACGTGCGTACGCTCTACGGACTCGCCAGCGTCGTTCCCGCCTATCTGGGCAGCGCCGCCGTCATGGGCGGCGTGATGCTGCTCTGGATCATAGTGCCGCTCATCCTTGCCAAGTGGAGATTCAAACCATGAACCGTTTTGCCGCTACGCCGCGCCGTCTGCCCACCCGTCTGGTGCTGGCACTCATCCTCGCCACCGGTCTTGTTGCCGCCTGCGGCGACAAGGGGGACAGCGCCGCCCTTACTCCGGTCGAAATCGGGCGCGACACAGCCTGTGAGCTCGACGGCATGCTGCTGGCCGACTACCCTGGCCCCAAGGGGCAGATCCTCTATGCGGGCGCAGACGCACCGGCTTTTTTCTGCGACACCACCGAGCTGCTGAGCACCCTGCTCGCCGGCGAACAGGTGCGGGCCGTGCGCGCCGCCTATGTGCAGGACATGGCCAAGGCAGACTGGAGCCAGCCGCAAGGCTACTGGATCGACGCCAAGACGGCGATTTACGTGACAGGCAGCAAGCGCCATGGCTCGATGGGGCCGACGATTGCGAGCTTTGCCGAGGAGGCTGCTGCGCAGCAATTCAGCAAGGAATATGGCGGCAAGGTGCTGCGCTTCGCCGAAATCAAGGCGGACATGGTCGATCTGCGCGGCGGTGCCCTGCACGATTCGCATATGTAAGCTCGCGCGAACCCAAACAAAAAGGACGCCGCGGCGCCCTTTTTGTTTGCTGCTCTTGCCCGTCTCCCAAGGGAGGGGCAAGCAGGAAGGCTCGTCTTAAGCCTTCTTGGCCAGCTTTTCCTTGATACGTGCCGACTTGCCCGAGCGCTCGCGCAGATAGTACAGCTTGGCGCGACGGACGGCGCCGCGACGCTTGACTTCGATATTGGCGATCAGCGGGGAATAGGTCTGGAAGGTACGCTCGACGCCTTCACCCGAGGAAATCTTGCGGACGGTGAAAGCGGAGTTCAGGCCGCGGTTACGCTTGCCGATCACCACGCCTTCGAAAAGCTGCACGCGCTTGCGGGTGCCTTCAACGACGTTCACGCCGACGATAACGGTGTCGCCCGGGGCGAAGTCGGGAATGGTCTTGCCGAGACGAGCAATTTCTTCTTGCTCGAGTTGCTGAATCAGGTTCATTTGATACTCCAATGGTCAGTGGCTATTAGCCGTTTCGGCAGAGCAAGAGGTTAACTACCCGCTTGATGCCAACACTTTCTTGTTCCTGCTATTTGCTGCTACTTGCTACCCTGCTCCTGGCGAAACTCCTCCAGCAGCTTGGCTTCTTCCTTGCTCAGCGCCCGCGCCGCCAGCAGCTCGGGGCGTCTTAGCCAGGTCCGACCCAGCGCCTGCTTCAGGCGCCAGCGCCGAATGTTCTCATGGTTACCGGACAACAGCACCTCCGGCACCTGCATTCCTTCATACCCCTCCGGACGCGTGTAGTGTGCGCAGTCCAGCAGTCCGGCAACGAAGGAGTCCTCCACCGCCGAACCGGCATCGTTCAAGGCCCCGGGCAACTGCCGCACACAGGCATCGATCAATGCCAGGGCGGGGATTTCACCGCCCGACACAACAAAATCTCCGAGCGATATTTCCTCATCCACGCAGCGCTCGATGAGGCGTTCATCCACCCCTTCGTAACGTCCGCACAGCAGGATCGCTCCGTCCTCCTTCGCCAGCGCCAACACACGTTGATGCGTGAGCGGTTTGCCTTGCGGCGAGAAGTAAATCACTTTCGCACTGTCACCACGCGCCGCTTTCGCGGCCGCGATGGCTTTTTCCAGCGGCTCGACCAGCATCACCATGCCGGGCCCGCCGCCATACGGCCGGTCATCGACCGTCCTATGGTTGTCCTGCGTGAAGTCGCGCGGATTCCAGCAACGGATATCCCACAACTTCCTGTCCAGTGCCCGCCGGGTAATGCCCGAATCGGTCACTGCATCGAAAATCTCAGGGAACAGGGTGATGACGTCGAAGGCGAGCATCGCTCCAGCCACTCCTTACCAGTCCCGTTCCCAGGCCACGCGGATCACTCCGCCCGCCTTGTCCACCTCCAGCACCACCGCGCCGACGAAGGGCAGCAAACGCTTCTGCCTGTGCTCGCCCTCACCTTCCTCAACCACCAGCACATCATTGGCGGCGGCGGAAATCAGGGAAGTCACCTTGCCCAGGCTTACGCCCTGCTCACTTCTGACTTCAAGGCCGATCAAATCGTCCCAGTAGAACTCGTCAGCCTCAACCTCGGGCATGGCCTCGCGTGGTGCGCCAATATAGGCGCCCTGCAAAGCCTCCGCAGCGCTTCGGTCGTCGATGCCAGCCAGCTTGACGATCAGGCCCTTGCCATGCTCGCGTACTTCGTCCAGCTTGTACGCGCGCCACGTCTCGGGCGCCTGATCGGCATCGACTGCCAGCCACCACTGAGGCAGCCCGCACCATGCCGCCGGATCATCGGCGAAGGGGTGCAGCTTGAACCAGCCGCGCACGCCATACGGGGCAACCAAGCGACCAAGCACGATCATGCGTGCGGCCCCAGCCCGATCATGCGCGACAGTTGCTCGAGTGGCTTAAGCAGCCTTCTTTTCGCCGAGTTGCTTGACCAGACGAGCAGCGGTCGGCGACAGTTGCGCGCCTTGGCTTTGCCAGAAGGCCAGGCGTTCAGCGTTCACAACCAGACTTTCGGCATTGCCGGAAGCAACCGGGTTGAAAAAGCCAACGCGCTCGATGAAACGGCCATCGCGGCGATTGCGCGAGTCGGTCACGACGATGTTGAAGAAGGGGCGCTTCTTGGCGCCGCTACGTGCAAGACGGATAACAACCATTTTTTGGAACCTCGTTCCGGTGGAAATTCGGGAAAGCCCGCGATTATAGGGGAAAACTCCGCCTGAATCAATGCTTAAGCCACATCCGGGCACAGCCGCTTAGATACAGCCTAGACTGCTGTTTCCACAAGAGTTTCAGGGCAGGCCCAGGAGGATGGCACGGACATGGCAAAAAAGCCATGCTCTGGCGGTGCAATCTGCTGCGGCAATGGGCCCGGACAGGCGAATTCCTCTAGAATCCTTCGCTATCCAGAACCATTATCCAAAACGACGCGTGCCCCCAGACGACACCCAGGCCGACGCCCCCGCCATCAACGAGATACTCGACTGGCTGGGCAGCAAGAGCGAAGATCCCCTCGACGATCTCATCCCGCTGCGCCGTCACCTGCGTACCGTCATTGCCATGAATATGCAGCCGCGCGTGCTGCTGCGCCTACTTGACCTGTTCGAGCCCCGCGTCGCCCGCGTACACAAGCTGGTCTTTCCGCTGCTGCTCGACGTCAGCACGCCCTTGCCGCGCAATCTGCGCATTCTCAGCCAGAGTCTGGTCGACCTGCATGGCCATCTGGCCGAGGGGTTTCTCAGGCTGCTGCAACACACCATCAGCGAAGGCTTCCAGCGCCCCAAGCGGCGACGTGACACACTGGCGGCGCGCGCGCTGGGCAGCCTGCGGCGCCAGTACGAGCTGTCGCTGCGTGCCGCCAGCGGCACGCCTCCCGGCTTCTGGAAGCAGGTGAACCTGCTGCTGCTCAACCACCAGCAGGCGCCCGACAAGTATCTCGACAGCCCGACACAGCAGACCCTGCACCTGCTCCTGGCCATCCACGCCGCCCAGGCCGAGGCGCTGACGCCGCGCGAGCAGGAGTTCCTGTGGCGCCACGCCGAACATCTGGCCGCCCAGCTTGAGCTGAGCACCCAGGCACCCAAGAAGACCGAGGCTTGGCTATGGGTGGACACCAATGACGAGCGCGCGCCCACGCCGGCCAACCGGCGTGCGCCGCCCAGCGCCGACGGACTGATCTTCTACTCCTGCCAGACGCTGGGCAAGCTCACCCAGGCCAGCCTCGACAATCTCACCGCGCCACGGGCGTGGCGTAATGTGCTGCACCACGCCGCGCGCCGCTGGCTGAGCCCGCCGCAGCGGCGGCACAATCGGCGGCGCGGCAGTTACCGCATCGAGGTCTGCCCGCGCCTGTCCACGCTATGGGCCTTGCTGAACGGCGATCTGACCGGCAATGCTGCGGTGCAGGCCATCAACGAGTGGCAGGTGATGAACGACAGCCCGGCCGGTTATGCTGCCATGCACATCGCAGGAGATATGCCGGGGCTGCTGGCCGGTTCTGTGCTGGGCATCCGGCGCAATGACAAGGAACCGTGGAGCCTGTGCATCGTGCGCTGGGTGCGTAGCGAAAATCCCGAGCATCTGGAAATGGGTCTGGAGGTCCTGGCGCCGCACGCAAAGGCCGTGCGCATCGCCACGGCCTCACGGCCGGATGCCCCGATTCCGGCCCTCTTGCTACCGCCGATCAGCGGCACCGGCCGCGGCGAAACGCTACTGACCGAGCGCGGCGTATACGAAACCGGGACGGTCGCCCTGATGCAGGAAGAGGCGGGCAAGCTGCAGGTCGCCGAATGTCAGCCCCTGCAACTGGCAACGCAGACGGCAAGCATTGAGCTGTTTGAATTCGAACGCATTCAACACCCTGTTAGCTGAGCCCTATTCGCTCTGCGGCAGTTCGGCAACGATATAGGCGCCGACCAAAATCACACTCCAGGACAGGTACAGCCACAACAGGAATACTGGTACGGCGGCAAAAGTGCCGTAGATCACCGTCTGCGCTGTGAAGTGGGTGAAGTAAATGCTCAGCAGCTTCTGTATGCCGGTCATGCAGCCGGCGGTGAACACCCCGCCGAACAGGGCATGCGCCTTGAGCACAGGCCGGTTGGGCACACCCCAGTAGAGCAGCCCGAACAGCCACACCATGAGCACGAATGGCAGGGCGCGAATCAGGAAACCGGCAAACCAGTCGCTGGGATCGCTGAGCAAACCCAGCGAGGTCGTCACCAGGTAGGTGACCGCCACCAGCGCAATACCGAACAGCACCGGCCCCACCAACAGAGCGCTAGCATGCAGCAGAATGCGCTTGAACCAGGGGCGTGGCGTGCGCACGCGCCAGATCATGTTGAATGCGCTTTCTATGGTCAGCATCTGCAGCAAGGCGGTCACGGTCAGCACCGCCACGCCTATCCAGGTCAAGCGCACAGCCTTGCTGGCAAACTGGCTTACATACTTGGCGATGACCACACCCGCCTTGTCCGGCAACAGATTGGCCAGCAGAAACTTCTGCACCGCAGCGCCCAGGCCGCTGCCGAAGGGCAGGATGGAGATCAGCGCCACCGCGCCCGCAATCATGGGCACCACGCCCAGTACCGTGGTGAAAGCAAGCGCGGCCGCCGTCTGCCCGCAACGTTCGCTGCGATAGCGATGGATAACCCGGCCCACCAGCCGGAATGGGGTCAGCAACATGGGCATATAATCGTCCGGAATCCATCTATCGCAAAGCAGAAAAAGAATGCAGGAAATCCTGGTGCTTTATTACAGCCACCACGGTGGTACACGCCAACTGGCGCAAGCCATTGCCCGCGGCATCGAGCAGGTGGACGGCATGGCGGCGCGCCTGCGTACCGTGCCACGCGTGTCTGCCGTCTGTGAGGCAACCGAGCCCGACGTCCCGGCCAGCGGTGCGCCTTATGTCGAGTTGAACGATCTGGCCGAGTGCGTCGGCCTTGCACTGGGCAGCCCGGTGCGCTTCGGCAACATGGCCGCGCCGATGAAATACTTCTGGGACTCGACCGCCGCCGACTGGCTGGCCGGCACGCTGGCCGGCAAACCTGCGGCAGTATTCACCTCGGGCACCAGCATGCACGGCGGCCAGGAAAGCACGCTGCTCACGATGATGATGCCGCTCCTGCATCACGGCATGATTCTGGTCGGCCTGCCCTTCACCGAGGCGGAACTCACGACGACGCGCGAAGGCGGCGGCCCCTACGGCGCCAGCCACGTCAGCGGCAGCGAAGCTCGCCACGAGCCCAGCGAAACCGAGCGTAAGCTCGCCGTCGCACTAGGCCGTCGTCTCGCCGAAACCGCACGGAAACTGGCGCCATGAGCCTTCTGCACAACGCCCGGCTGCTGGGCGCCATCAGCAGCGCCAGTCTGGTCGCACTGATCATGCTGTGTACTGCCTGGGAACTGTGGCTCGCGCCGCTGCGGCCGGGCGGCTCCATGCTGGTGCTGAAGGTGGTGCCGCTGCTGATTGCGCTATTCGGCATCCTGCGCGGCAGGCGCTATACCTACCAGTGGATGTCGATGGCGATCCTGTTCTACTTCACCGAGGGGACAGTACGTGCCACCTCGGATACGGGACTGTCGCAACAGCTCGCAATCGCCGAAACCGTTCTGACCCTGCTCTTCTTCTTCAGCGCGATCTACTACGCTCGCGCTACCCGCAGCAGCCAGCCGCGGCGGGCCGGCTAAAGCCCGCTTCGGACTTACTCTACCGGGGTAAGCGGCGCCTTGTTGCGCCGCGAGAAACGCCACACCAGCAGGACGTAGCCCGAAGCCGCATAAACCAGGAACAGGGCGAATAGTACGCCGGGTGGGTAGAAAGCAGTCAGGGCAAAGAAGATGGCAATCGCGGCGACCACGATGAAGGGAACGCTCTTGCGCAGATTGATTTCCTTGCCGCTCCAGTAGGGCACGTTGCTGATCATGGTCAGGCCGGCAAAGATGGTCAGGACGCAAGCATAGACACGCAGCTCCTCGCCGGTCCAGCCGAAGTCGTTCATGACCCAGACCATGCCGGCGATCAGCGAGGCCGCCGCCGGGCTGGGCAAGCCTTGGAAGAAGCGCTTGTCGACCACGCCGACGTTGGTGTTGAAGCGAGCCAGGCGCAAGGCAGCACCGGCGCAGTAGATGAAGGCGGCGATCCAGCCCAGCTTGCCCATGCCGCGCAAGGCCCACTCGTACATGACCAGTGCCGGGGCGGCGCCAAAGGACAGCATGTCGCACAGGGAGTCGTACTCGACGCCGAATTCGCTCTGTGTGTGCGTCATGCGCGCCACGCGACCATCAACGCCGTCAAGCAGCATGGCGATGAAGATGGCAATGGCCGAATACTCGTAATTGCCGTTCATCGCCTGCACCACGGCATAGAAGCCGCAAAACAGATTGGCCGTCGTGAACAGGTTGGGCAGGATGTAGATGCTGCGACGGCGACGCTCTGCGGTCAGCAGCGGTTTACGTTGTCCGGTGTTCGAATCCGACATGGGCTTGGCCTGCAACAAAAGTAATGGGCAATTATACGCAGAGACCTGCGCCAGCTTACGGAAGTTCCGCCAGCACGGTCGTGGTCGCGCTGACCTTGTCGCCGATGGTGACCTTGACGCGGCTGTCGACCGGCAGATAGACATCCACGCGCGAACCGAAACGGATGAAGCCATAGCGCTGACCGCGGCTCAGTTGGGCGCCCGCCTCGACATAACACAGGATGCGGCGCGCGATCAGGCCGGCCACCTGGACGCAGGTGACGTCATGCTCGCCAGTGCGGATATGCAGGGCATTGCGCTCATTCTCGGTCGAGGCCTTGGCCAGATCGGCATTGATGAACTTGCCCGGGTGATACCAGACTTGCTTCACTTCGCCATCCACCGGGCTGCGGTTGGAGTGCACGTTGAACACGTTCATGAACACGCTGACCTTGAGCGTATCGCGCTCCAGCCAGGGATCGCGTACCGGCTCGATGGCGACGATGCGACCGTCGGCGGGCGACAGAACGAGCTTGTCACCCTGCGGAATCTCGCGCGGCGGATCGCGGAAGAACTGCACGCAGAAGACAAAGAAAATCCAGACGGGCGCCGCCCATCCCCAGCCGCATGCATAAGTCACGGCGGCTGCAACAATGCCGGAACCGATGATGAAAGGCCAGCCTTCGCGGGCCAGCAGAGGGTGAGGATAGTTGCTCATGACACTCCGGGTCAGTAGGTGAAAAACATTAAAAAAGGGCACAGCGCACTGTGCCCTTTTTGATTCTACCGCAGCAAGGCCTTCTTAGTTCTTGCTTTGATCGACCAGCTTGTTCTTGCTGATCCACGGCATCATCGCGCGCAGTTGCGAACCGACCTTCTCGATCTGGTGATCGGCGGTCAGGCGACGACGGGCGGTCATTTCCGGATAGTCGGTACGACCTTCCAGGATGAACTGCTTGGCGTAGTTGCCGTTCTGGATGTTGGCCAGGCATTCCTTCATGGCGGCACGGGCTTCGCCGGCGATCACGCGCGGGCCGGTCACGTACTCGCCGTACTCGGCGTTGTTCGAGATCGAGTAGTTCATGGTGGCAATGCCGCCTTCGTACATCAGGTCAACGATCAGCTTGAGTTCATGCAGGCACTCGAAGTAGGCCATTTCCGGCGCATAGCCGGCATCGACCAGGGTTTCGAAGCCGGCCTTGACCAGTTCGACGGCGCCGCCGCACAGCACGGCCTGTTCGCCGAACAGGTCGGTTTCGGTTTCTTCACGGAAGTTGGTTTCGATCACGCCGGCCTTACCGCCGCCGTTGGCGGAAGCGTAGGACAGGGCGATATCCTTGGCCTTGCCGGACTTGTCCTGGTAGATCGCGATCAGGGTCGGCACGCCGCCGCCCTTGAGGTACTCGGAACGCACGGTGTGGCCCGGGCCCTTCGGCGCGATCATGATGACGTCGAGGTCTTCACGCGGCACGACCTGGTTGTAGTGCACGTTGAAGCCGTGGGCGAAAGCCAGGGCAGCGCCCTTCTTCATGTTCGGGGCCACGTCATTCTTGTACACGGCCGGGATGTTTTCGTCCGGCAGCAGCATCATGACAACGTCGGCGTCCTTAACGGCAGCAGCGATTTCCGACACAGTGTGACCGGCGGCTTCGGCCTTGCTCCAGGAAGCACCGCCCTTGCGCAGGGCAACGGTGACGTTCACGCCGGATTCCTTCAGGTTCAGGGCGTGGGCATGGCCTTGCGAGCCGTAACCAACGATGGTGACCTTCTTGCCCTTGATCAGGGAGATGTCGGCGTCCTTGTCGTAATAGACTTTCATGTGTTTTTCCTTGGGATAACTAACTAGTAAGGGGTTCCAAGGGGGCGGAGCCCCTTTGCATTTAAATTTGGTGAGGATTTTGAAGGCTTGAGAATCAAGCCTTCAAAATCCGATCTCCACGGCCAACGCCGCAGACACCGGTGCGTACGGTTTCGAGGATCAGATCGTTATCGATCGCATTGATGAAGGCGTCCAGCTTGACGCTGTCGCCGGTCAGCTCAATCAGATAGGTCGAGTCGGTCACGTCGATGATGTTGCCGCGGAAGATATCCGCCATGCGCTTCATTTCCTCGCGATCCTTGCCAGTGGCGCGGACCTTGATGAGCATGAGCTCGCGCTCGACGTGGGCAGCCTCGGAGAGATCAACTACCTTGACCACGTCGATCAGCTTGTTGAGCTGCTTGGTGATCTGTTCGATGACGTCGGCCGAACCGATGCTGACGATGGTCATGCGCGACATCGAGGGATCCTCGGTGGGTGCGACGGTCAGCGATTCGATGTTGTAGCCACGGGCAGAGAACAGGCCGGAAACGCGGGCCAGAGCGCCCGCTTCGTTTTCGAGAAGAATGGAAATCAGATGGCGCATGATCTTAGAGGTCCTCAGCCAGAACCATTTCCGACAGGCCCTTGCCGTTGGCAACCATCGGGTAGACGTTGGCGGTCGGATCGGTGAGGAAGTCGAGGAAGACGAGTTCGTTCTTGTGCTTGACGAAGGCTTCGCGCAGGGCGGGTTCAACGTCGGCTGGCTTGGTGATCTGGATGCCGACATGGCCATAGGCCTCGGCCAGCTTCACGAAGTCAGGCAGCGCATCCACATACGACTCGGAGTAGCGGTTGCCGTAGAACATTTCCTGCCACTGGCGCACCATGCCCAGGTAACGGTTGTTCAGGTTCACGATCTTGACCGGCAGGCGGAACTGCTTGCAGGTCGACATCTCCTGGATGTTCATCTGGATCGAGCCTTCGCCGGTGACGCAGGCGACCGGGGTCTTGGGGTTAGCGAAGATCGCGCCCATGGCCGCCGGCAGGCCGTAACCCATGGTGCCCAGACCGCCCGAGTTGAGCCAGCGACGCGGCTTGTCGAACTTGTAGTACTGGGCGGCCCACATCTGGTGCTGACCGACGTCGGAGGTGACGATGGCTTCGCCACCGGTGACCTCGTAGAGCTTCTCGATCACGTACTGGGGCATGATGATTTCCGAGCCCATCTTGTACTTGAGGCTGTCCTTCTTGCGCCAGCCGTCGATCTCCTTCCACCAGGCGGCGAGCGCCTTGGCTTCGACCTTGCCGTCGGAAGCCTTGAGCTGGGTGATGAGCTCGTCCAGCACCTCATTGAGGTTGCCGACGATGGGCACATCCACCTTGACGCGCTTGGCGATCGAGGACGGATCGATATCGACGTGGATGATCTTGCGCGGCACCGAACCGTAGTCTTCGGGGTTGCCGATCACGCGGTCATCGAAGCGCGCACCGATGGCGAGAACGACGTCGGCATACTGCATGGCCATGTTGGCCTCGTAGGTGCCGTGCATGCCGAGCATGCCGAGGTTCTGCTTGTCGGTCGCGGGGAAGCCGCCCAGACCCATGAGGGTGTTGGTGACCGGCACTTCCAGCATCTTGGCCAGCTTGGTCAGGCGATCCGAGGTGTTCGACAGGATGATGCCGCCGCCCGCGTAGATGAGCGGACGCTTGGCTTCCAGCAGCAGCTGGACGGCCTTCTTGATCTGGCCGCTATGCCCCTTGGTGGCGGGGTTGTAGGAGCGGATAGAGACGGTCTTGGGATATTCGTATTCGCACTTGTCGACACCCAGATCCTTGGGAATGTCGACCAGCACCGGACCGGGACGGCCAGTGCTGGCGATGTAGAAGGCCTTCTTGATGGTCGACGCCAGATCCTTGACGTCCTTGACCAGGAAGTTGTGCTTGACGCAGGGGCGGGTGATGCCGACCGTGTCGCACTCCTGGAAGGCATCCTGACCGATCATGTGCGTCGGTGCCTGCCCCGAGATCACCACCATGGGGATGGAGTCGGTGTAGGCGGTGGCAATGCCGGTGACGGCATTGGTGACGCCCGGGCCTGAGGTGACCATGCACACGCCGACCTTGTGCGAGGAACGCGAGTAGGCGTCGGCCGCATGCACGGCTGCCTGCTCATGGCGTACCAGGATGTGCTTGATCTTGTCCTGCTTAAAGAGCTCGTCATAAATGTGCAGGACCGAGCCGCCGGGATAGCCGAAAATAATTTCGACCTTTTCTTCCTGCAGGCACCTGATTACAATTTCCGCGCCAGTCAATACCATTACGAATCCGCCTTAAAGGGGTGTGTGTTACGGGGAAAACCCGTAACCTTAATACCGAGAGCCCCTTCAGGTCAAGTTTCAGACCGTATTTTTCTCGGTTTTCCTCATAACAAACAAGGACATTTCCCTGGCCTCCCGCACGCAACTATCGGACTTTCTGGCCGAAGTCGAACGCCGCGCCTACAAGCAGGCCCTGTATGCCGTGCGCAATGAGGAGTCGGCACTGGACATTGTGCAGGACGCCATGATGAAGCTGGCCGAGAAATACGGCGACCGGCCGGCCGAGGAGTTTCCAATGCTGTTCCAGCGCATCCTGCAAAACACCATCCGCGACTTTTACCGTCGCAGCAAGGTGCGCTCGCTGTGGACAACCGTGCTGTCGGCACTGACTCCGGGGGATGACGAGGATGGCGATCCGCTGGAAACCCTGGATGTTCCGGATCCCTCACACACGGGCAGCAACCCACAGAAGCAACTGGAGCAGTCGCAAGTACTTGCTTTAATTGAGAAAGAGATAGAAAAACTACCGCCACGTCAACGCGAAGCCTTCCTCATGCGTTACTGGGAAGACATGGATATTGCCGAGACGGCGCTGGCCATGGGATGTTCTGAGGGTAGCGTCAAGACCCACTGCTCCCGGGCCACCCACACCTTGGCAAGTGCCCTAGCGGCACGGGGGATAAAGTTATGAATGAAGAACTGCAATTTGCACACAAGCTCCGTCACGTACTGTACGAAGGCACCGACACGCTCGATGCCGGGATTGCAGCGCGCCTACACGCAGCCCGCACCGCGGCACTGGCTCATCAGCGTCAGCCGGCCGCCCTGCTGAGCCTGGCCGGCATCGGCCATGTCACCGCAGACTTCTTTCGTTCCAGCCTTGCCCCGACCGTGTTAGCCTTCGCCCTGGTTATCGGTGCTGCCGGTGCCCTGTATGTCGACGACATGATGCAGGACAGCGAAACCGAAGCAATTGACAGCGCCCTGCTCTCCGACGAGCTGCCCCTTAACGCCTACCTGGACGACGGTTTTCAAGCATGGGTCGATTCCACATCGCCATCCTCGGACTGACAGCCGCACTATCACTGCTCGTCACCCCGGTTTCCGCCTTCGAATTCCCCACGCTCAGACAACCTGACTGGCAGGAACTGAGCCCCCAGCAGAGACAAGTCCTCGCCCCGCTCAACGACGAGTGGAACAGCATGGACGACGATAGGCGTCGCAAATGGCTGGGCATTGCGGCGCGCTACCCTCACCTGAGCAAGGAAGAGCAGGGGCGCATCCAGGGCCAGATGGGGGAGTGGGCCAAGCTCACGCCACAACAGAAACAAGCCATCCGTGCGAAATACCGGGCCCTGCTCAAGGCCTCGCCGCAAGCGCGCGCCGCCATGCGCGAGCAATGGGAAAAGTACCAGGAGCTGCCGGAAGAGGAAAGGCAGCGCCTGCAGGAGGAGGCCGCACGCAAAAAGGCCGAGGCCCAGCAGCGGGCACACGAAAAATCGCGCCACGCAACATCGGTGCTATCCGCCAAGTCCTTGCGCCCGGGCTATCCTTCCATTCCGGCGCAGCAATTGCCAGCGCCGGTAACCACCGTCGCACCGGCAGTCGTGCCGCCCCCTGCCAGCGAGGCGTCGCCGGCCCCTGAAGCGCCCCCTGCGGCGCCCGTCCAATAGCGTTTTGATGCCCAGCACCGTGTCCGCCGAGTTGCCCGGCCTGCGCCGCCGGATCGCCAGCATGGCCTACGAATGCCTGCTTCTGCTCGGCGTTCTCTCCGTCACCTTCCTAGTACCGCATCTTCTGCTGGGCATGGCCTTGAGTGTGACGCTACCCAGTTGGCTGGTGGCCCTGAACTTCTTCGGCGTGATTGGCGCCTACTTCATCTGGTACTGGCACCAACACGGCCAGACCTTGGCCATGCAGACTTGGAAGATGCAACTGGTGCGCGCCGATGGCGGCAAGCCGGCGCTGCAACAATTGCTGCTGCGCTATGTGCTGGCCCTGATCATCCCCTTGGGCATGATCTACCTGATCCAGCACCTCCTGTCCGGGCTGCCGGTCGCGCGCTGGTACCCATGGCTCGGCGCCAGCGTCGGCCTGCTCTGGGCCTTCTTTGACCGGGACCGGCAATTCCTGCACGACCGGCTCGCAGGTACAAAGATAATCTTTAAGCATTCTGCTTAAAGATTATCTAAGCCATCCTCCCAGCCCCTTCCCAAGGAAGGGAGTGACTATGGTTCGCCATGCTGCGCATGGCTCCCAAAGTAAGGGCAGCTCCGCACAACCGATAAGTGGGGTTTGCGCCATCCGGCGCGTGCCGCTTCGCCTTGGGGCGGCCCGGCGGCGAAGCTGCGTGGAGCCTATCTCCGTAGCGATGAAGAAACCTCTGAGCAGCTTTTGCGCCGGGCCGTCCCAAGCAAAACGAAGTTTCAGTGCAGGCTAATGCCCGCGTAGCGGGCGTTATGCTGGAGCTAAAAGCGGCCTGCTCGCGGAGCGAACACCCGCATAAGCCATCCCTACGGAGCGACCCTTAGTTGGGGAGCGGGCAAAGCCCGCGAACCATGGTCACCCTCTCCCTTGGGGGATAACCAGCGACTTGCCCGCTTGCGGGCTTAGTCGATTGGCTAGTTGCTTCATCAGAGGGATGGGGTGAGGGCCTATCTTCGCTCCGACCACCACAGCATGGCTGAGGCGGTGAGGATAAACAGCACGCTGGGTGTTGCGGCCGAAATGAAGGGAGTCCAGTTGTTGAGGATGCCCAGGCTGGAGAACAGGCCATTCAGCATGTTGAAGAGAATGCCCAGCATGATGCCGGCAAACACCTTGATGCTGACCGCACCCATGCGATCCTGCAGATAGGCGAAGGGCAGCGCCAGCGCCATCATCACCAGACAGGCGAGCGGATAGATCAGTTTCTTCCACAAGGCGATCTCGTAGCGGTCGGTCTTCTGCTGGTTTGCGCTGAGGTGTTCGATGTAGCGATACAGGCGGACGATGGACATGCGCTCCGGGTTGACCATCAGAACGGCCAGAATGTCCGGGTTCAGGCCCGAGCGCCAGCTCAAGCTCGGCAACTTGTCGATGCGGGTGCCGTCATCCCGAATCGTGGTCTGCGTCACATTGCTGAACTCCCAGCTGTCTGGTGCCCGGAACTCGCCGCGCTCGGCCTCGCTGATGCTCTGCAGCTCGAACTTCTGATCGAACTGGTAGATGCGGATCCCGCGCAGACTGCCTTCTTGCGTGGTTTCGCGGATATTGACGAAAGCCTTGTCATCCTTGACCCACAGACCGGTGCGAAACTCCTGCGCCACCACCTGACTCTGGGCCGACAGGCGCATCTGACGGGCCGTCTTGTCGGACACCGGCGCCAGCACCTCGCCGACCAGGAAAGTCGCCAGCACGAAAGGCAGACCGATCTTTACCAGCGCCCACAGAAAAGTCGGCGTCGCCGCGCCAGAGGTGCGCAGCACTGTGATTTCGGAATGGCGCGCCAGTTGCGTCAGGGCATACAGCGAACCGATGAGCACCGCCACCGGGAGCAACTCGTAGCTACGCCCAGGCACCAGCAACAGCACATAGAGTACGGCATGCTGCAACTGATAGCCGCCCTTGCCGATCGACTCGAATTCGTAGATCAGGTCAAAGAAGGAAAACAGCATGAGAAAGGCGGCCAGCACCAGGAGGGTGGCGCCATAGATCTCACGCGCTAGGTAGCGCTCGAAGGTCCGCATCAACGCCATGCGCGTCTCCACGAGAATAGCGAGAGACGACGCCAGAACATCAGCAGCAGGATCAGCAGCATCACCAGATGCACTGCCCACACGCCCAGCTCGAAGGGCAGCTTGCCGCGCGCCACCCAGGCTTGGCTGAGGCTGATGAGATTGCTGTAGATCATGAAGGCGAGCACCGCGAAGATCAGATTATTGGCGCGCCCGGCACGCGGATTCACGAAAGACAGAGGAATGGCCAACAAGGCCAGCAGTGCGGCGGACACCGGCACGCCGATGCGCCACAGCAACTCGCCCAGATTCGTCGGCGTCGGCTCGCGCAGCAGGCGCCGCAAGGACAAGCTGCGCGGAGAATCCGACATGCCACGCGCCTCTCGCGTTTCCGTGCGCAGCGCGTAGCGCTCGAACTCCATTACGCGGTACTCGGGCGTCCCGGGCATGCCCTCGTAGCGATGTCCGTGTTCCAGCACCACAAAGCGGTCGCCGTTGGGCGCCTGTTCGACGTGACCATTGGCGGCGGCCATAATGCCCACCCGGCCGTGCTGGATCGAGTTGATGAAGACGTTCTTCACTTGGCCGCTGGCGTCTTTTGCATCGCCGACCCCCTCGACGAAGAAAATACGTTCGCCGGAGGAGGACTCACGAAACACGCCCGGCGACACCCTGGACAGGTCGTCGCGCTGATCCATGCGCTGGCGGAACTCCTGGCTCTTGGACTGCGCCCAGGGCGCGAGATACATGGACAGGGCGAGTATCGAAAGAATGAAGGGTGCAGCAAAGCGCAAGACCGGGCTGACCCAGTCACGCAGGGATAGCCCGCTGGAAAGCCAGACCACCATTTCCGAATCCCGGTACATGCGCGACAAGGTCATCAGCACCGAAACGAACAAGGTCAGGGAAAGCAGTACCGGCAGATAACCGAGCGCGCCAAAGCCGAGCAGGGCCATCACTGCTTCGGGCGCCACCCGTCCGCCGGCGGCCTGACCCAGCAGACGAATCAGCTGCGTGGTCATCAGGATGGAAAACAGGGCCACGAACACCACCAGAGCGGTGTGGGCGAATTCGCGCTGGACGGCGCGGCGGTAAATCATCGTTGCTTTGGCTTTTCAGGCAAAATGAGGATAATTCACAGAGAAGAGCGGTTTCTTGAACTTTTCATCCCTGATCGCGGCATTGGCATGACGGTCAAACCCTCGCGGCGACTGGACAGCAGACATAGTAAACAGTTGCAGCCCCACGGTTCCCGCGCATGGCCAAGCCCTGGCGGAGGCGGTCGGGAAACCACCGGCAAAACATGGAGAAGCGCATGGAATTTAGCATAAAAAGCGGTAGCCCCGAGAAGCAACGCAGCGCCTGTGTCGTCGTCGGTGTCTATGAGTCGCGCAAGTTGTCGGTTCCCGCCGAGATCATAGATAACGCCTCGCATCAGTTCCTGTCGGACATCATCCGTCGCGGCGACATGGAAGGCAAGGCCGGCACCACCCTGCTGCTTCACAATGTGCCGGGCACGCTGGCTGATCGCGTGCTGCTGGTCGGTCTCGGCAAGGAAAAGGAATTCCGCGAGAAGGAATATCGCGGTGCCATCGCCACCGCCGTGCGCACCCTTAACGAGACCGGCGGCTTCGACGGCACCGTCTATCTGACCGAGCTCAACGTCAAGAAGCGCGACGCCGGCTGGCGCATTCGTCACGCCACCTTGGTCGCCCTCGACACTCTCTACCGCTTCGATCAGCTCAAGTCAAAGAAGGATGAAGTACGTCGTCCGCTGCGCAAGCTGACCTTCTGCGTCGGCCGCCGCAGCGAACTCAAAGACGCGGAGCAAGCACTGGTCGACGGTCAGGCCATCGCCGCCGGCATGAGCCTGGCCAAGGACCTGGGCAATCTGCCAAGCAATTTCTGCACGCCCTCCCACCTCGCCGCCACCGCCAAAGCGCTGGCCGACGAGTACAAGATGAAGCTGGAGGTGTTTGAACGGGCTGACATGGAAAAGCTGGGCATGAACACCCTGCTCTCCGTCGCCAAGGGCTCGCACGAGCCGCCCAAGTTCATCGTCCTGCAGTACCTGAACGGCAAGAAGGAAGACAAGCCGGTCGTCCTCGTCGGCAAGGGCATCACCTTCGACACCGGCGGCATTTCGCTCAAGCCGGCCGGCGAGATGGACGAGATGAAGTACGACATGGGCGGTGCCGCCAGCGTGCTGGGCGCCATCAAGGCGGCCGCACAGATGGCCTTGCCGATCAATCTCATCGTCGCCATTCCGACCACCGAGAACATGCCTGGCGGCGGCGCCACCAAGCCGGGCGACATTGTCACTTCGATGTCCGGCCAGACCGTCGAGATCCTCAACACCGACGCGGAAGGCCGCCTGGTGCTGTGCGACGCACTGACTTATGTGGAGCGTTTCGAGCCGCAGTGCGTGGTCGACGTCGCCACCCTTACCGGCGCTTGCGTGATCGCTCTGGGCCACGTCGCCTCGGGCCTGTTCTCCAATAACGACAGCCTGGCGCGCGAGCTGCTCGACGCCGGCCAGGATGCCAGCGACCGCGCCTGGCACATGCCGCTGTGGGACGACTACCAGGAACAACTGAAGAGCAATTTCGCCGATATGGCCAACATCGGCGGGCGCCCGGCCGGCAGCATCACCGCCGCCTGCTTCCTCGCCCGCTACACCGGCAAGTACGACTGGGCCCACCTTGACATCGCCGGCACCGCCTGGCGCTCGGGCAAGGACAAGGGCTCTACCGGACGACCGGTGCCCCTGCTCGCGCACTTCCTGATGGGCCGTGCAGGGCGAGGCTGATGACCAAGATCTTCTTCTATCACGGCATGAATGACCGCCTGCCCTATGCGCTGCGCCTGATCGCCGGCGCATGGGCACAGAAGAAGGCCATCACCATTTATGCGCCGGAGCATGGCATGGCGCAGCAACTGGACCAGATGCTGTGGACCCAGCACGCTACCGGCTTCATCCCGCATTGCCTGGGCGATTCGCCGCTGGCGGCGGAAACGCCCATCCTGATTGCACGCAATGAAGCGGAGCTGGCGCGCAGTGCGCAGGACCAGCGCCTGCTCAATCTCAGCGAAGAACTGCCGCCAGGGTTTGCGCGCTTCGACAGCCTGGTCGAAGTAGTGAGCCAGGATGAGGTGGTGCGCAACAGCGGTCGCGAGCGGGTCAAGTTTTACCGCGAGCGCGGCTACGAAGTTCAGTTCAAGGATATTGCGGACGAAACATGAGCGAACAGGACAAAGACGACGCCTCAGCCTTGCTGTCGCAGGCCGACGCCCTGATGCGGCGCCATCGCCGCGTCTTTGTCGCCGGAGCCGAGGCAGCGCCCAAACCGAGCGGGCCGGTCATGCAGGCCGAGGCTGACACCGCCGACCTGCCGGTGCTGACGGAGATCGTCGAGGCCGACAAGCTGATTGCCCATGTCGCGAGCTCCGCCGAAGACGACATCAAGGCGCGCATCCATGCCGCCGTCGGCGCCAACGACGCCGAACTCGCCCGCGCGCTGGAACGCTGGATCGCCACCCAACTGCCTGATGCCCTGGCCCAGGCGCTGGACAGCGTGGCCGAGCAACTCAAGCTCGAGCTGGCCGCCCGCCTGCGCGCTGAACTGCTGACGCGGCCGATGTTCGACCCGCAGCCGCTGTTCAAGCCGGCCACGCCGAAGAAGTAGAAGCCCCCCGGCGGCAAGGCGTGGCCGCCACTCCCGTATAATGCAAGGTTTCTCTTTTCCGCAGTAAATCATGGAACTCGCCAAGAGCTTCGAACCGGCCGACATCGAGCGCCGGTGGTATCCCGCCTGGGAAAACGCAGGCCACTTCAAGGCCGGCCTCGACACCAGCAACAAGAACGCCTTCTGCATCCTGCTGCCGCCGCCCAATGTCACGGGCACGCTGCACATGGGCCATGGCTTCAACCAGACCATCATGGATGCGCTCACGCGCTACCACCGCATGCGCGGCGACAACACGCTGTGGCAGCCGGGTACCGACCACGCCGGCATCGCCACCCAGATCGTGGTCGAGCGCCAGCTCGATGCGCAGGGCATCTCGCGCCACGACCTCGGCCGCGAAAAGTTCCTGGAGAAGGTGTGGGAGTGGAAAGAGCACTCGGGTAACGCCATCACCCAGCAGATGCGCCGCATGGGCACCTCGCCGGACTGGTCGCGCGAGCGCTTCACCATGGATGCCGGCCTGTCCAAGATCGTCACCGAGACTTTCGTTCGCCTCTACAACGAAGGCCTGATCTATCGCGGCAAGCGTCTGGTTAACTGGGATCCGGTGCTGCACACCGCTGTGTCCGATCTCGAAGTCGTCTCCGAGGAAGAAGACGGTTCGTTGTGGCATATCGCCTATCCGCTCGCCGACGGCAGCGACACGCTGACCGTCGCCACCACGCGTCCGGAAACCATGCTCGGCGACACCGCCGTGATGGTGCACCCGGAAGACGAACGTTACGCCCATCTGATCGGCAAGACGGTCAGGCTGCCCTTGTGCGACCGCGAAATCCCGATCATCGCCGACGAATACGTCGATCGCGAGTTCGGCACCGGCGTGGTCAAGGTGACCCCGGCGCACGACTTCAACGACTATGCCGTCGGCCAGCGCCACCAGCTGCCGATGATCTGCATCCTGACGCTGGATGCCAAGATCAACGACGAGGCCCCGGCCCAGTATCGCGGCATGGATCGCTTCGCCGCCCGCAAGCAGATCGTCGCCGATCTCGAAGCGCAAGGCCTGCTGGTCAAGATCGACAAGCACAAGCTCAAGGTACCGCGCGGCGACCGCACCAATGTCGTGATCGAGCCCATGCTCACCGACCAGTGGTTCGTCGCCATGACCAAGCCAGGCAAGGATGGCAAGAGCATCACGCAGCAGGCGCTGGACGTGGTCGCCTCCGGCGAGATCAAGTTCTATCCGGAGAACTGGGTCAATACCTACAATCAGTGGCTCAATAACATCCAGGACTGGTGCATCTCGCGTCAGCTCTGGTGGGGCCATCAGATCCCGGCCTGGTACGGCGACAACGGCAAGGTCTATGTCGCCCACGACGAAGCCGAAGCCCGCGCACAGGCGGCCAAGGACGGCTACACCGGCGCGCTGCGCCGCGACGACGACGTGCTCGATACCTGGTACTCGTCCGCCCTGTGGCCCTTCTCGACGCTGGACTGGACGCCGGAGTGGCCGGCCAAGAGCAACCCCGCGCTTGATCTCTATCTGCCCTCGACCGTGCTCGTCACCGGCTTCGACATCATCTTCTTCTGGGTGGCGCGCATGGTCATGATGACCAAGCACATCACCGGCAAGATTCCGTTCAAGCACGTCTATGTGCACGGCCTGATCCGCGATGGCGAAGGCCAGAAGATGTCCAAGTCCAAGGGCAATGTGCTGGACCCGATCGACCTGATCGACGGCATCGGCATCGACGACCTCGTGGCCAAGCGCACCACCGGCCTGATGAACCCGAAACAGGCCGAGCAGATCAGCAAGCGTACCAAGAAGGAATTCCCGGAAGGCATCCCGGGCTTCGGCACCGATGCACTGCGCTTCACCTTCCTGTCGCTCGCCTCGCCCGGTCGCGACATCAAGTTCGACATGCAACGCTGCGAGGGCTATCGCAACTTCTGCAACAAGTTGTGGAACGCCACGCGCTTCGTGCTGATGAATTGCGAAGGCCAGCCAACAGGAGAAGCCAGCCTTGTTCAGGACGCAGCTGCCGAGCAGCAGCGTCTGTACAACAACGGCTTCGGCAAGCCCGGCCCCTGCGCCCCCGGCGATTGCGCGCCCGACGGCTACCACCACTTCTCCCAGGCCGACCGCTGGATCGTCTCCGAGCTGCAGCGCGTCGAAGCAGAAGCCGCGCATCACTATGCCGACTATCGTTTCGACCTGCTCGCCAAGACGGTGTACGAGTTCGTCTGGGACCAGTACTGCGACTGGTATCTGGAGCTTGCCAAGGTGCAGATTCAGACCGGCAACGAAGCCACCCAGCGCGGCACCCGCCGCACCCTGCTGCGTGTGCTCGAAACCATCCTGCGCTTGGCCCACCCGCTGATTCCCTTCATCACTGAGGAGCTGTGGCAGACCGTCGCGCCGATGACCGGCATAGCCACTCAGGGTCAGTCCATCATGCTGCAGGCCTACCCCAAGTCGCAGCCCGAAAAGATCGATGCGACCGCAGAAGCCTGGATGGTGCAGTTGAAGGAAATGGTCACTGCCTGCCGCAGCCTGCGCGGCGAGATGAACATCTCGCCGGCCCAGCGCGTACCGCTGGTCGCGGCCGGGGATGTTGAAGTGCTCAAAGCCTATGCGCCCTACGTGCAGGCGCTAGGCAAGCTGTCCGAAGTCACGGTGGCTGCCGAGCTGCCGGAGACGGATGCGCCGGTGCAGATCATCGGCGACTTCAAGCTGATGCTGAAGATCGAGATCGATGTCGCCGCCGAGAAAATTCGCCTCGCGAAAGAACTGGAGCGACTGGACGGCGAGATCACCAAATCGGAAGCGAAACTGGCTTCGCCCAACTTCGCCGGCAAAGCGCCGGAAGCCGTGGTTGAGCAGGAGCGCACGCGCCTGGCCGAACGCAGCAGCCAGCGCGAGAAGGTTGCCGCGCAACTGGCGAAACTCAAGTAAGGCAGGCACTACCCAATAGAAAGGGCATCCCGCGGGATGCCCTTTCTATTTCTGAAACACTTGCTTAGCGCCGCTTGAGCAGGAACTCGAATACCGCTGCGTCGTTCTGCTTGCTGCCCAGCAGCTGATTGCCGGTCTGCACCGCGAAGGCGGAGAAGTCCTTGACCGAGCCGGGATCGGTGGCGAATACGCGCAGCACCTCGCCGCTCTTCATCGTCGCCAGCGCCTTCTTGGCGCGCAGGATGGGCAGCGGACAGGTCAGACCGATGGCGTCAACTTCGGCGTGAACGGTGATGTCTTCGGACATGGTTACCTCGTTATCAAGTCGTTAGGTGGCGATAGATTTCCGCCATGCGCATGGGCAGTCTATAGGCGTTGGGTACGACCTCATAACGCGCCGGCCCGTAGAGGCGCGGCAGATAGTCAGCCCCTTGGCGGTCGATGGTCACGCAGAAACTGCGGATGCCGCGTTCGTGCGCCTCCTGCAGGGCGCGGCGCGTGTCCTCGATGCCGTAGTCGTTGCGGTATTCGTCGCCGAAGTCGTCCGGGTAACCGTCCGAGATCGTCACCAGCAGCTTGTGGCGCGCACCCTGCTCTTCCAGCAGCTTGGACAGGTGGCGCACCGCCACCCCCATGCGCGTGAAGTCCTTGCCTTCGATACCGGCAATCTTGGCGCGCACATGGTCGTCGTACTGCTCGTCGAAACGCTTGACCGGATAGATCTCGCAACGCTTGTGGCCCCAGCCGGAGAAGCCATAGATGGCGTAATTGTCGTTGAGCAGCTCCAGCGCCTCGCACAGCAGGATCAGCGATTCGCGTTCGGCGTTGTTCACCCAGCCCTTGGTCGAGCCGCTCATGTCGACCATGAACATCACCGCCAGCGAACGCTCGTTGCGGACGCGGCGGCGGAACAGGCGATCGGAGGGTTCGCCACCGTTCCTGTGATCGATGACGCTTTCGATCACCGCATCGATATCCATTTCCTCGCCATCCACTTGGCGCGAGAGCATCTTGTCCTCGCCTTTGATCATTTCAAGCTGACGGCGTATCTGCCAGATGTAAGCGCGATACTTGTGCTTGACCTGATTGACGTAGTTGGGATCACCGGGCAGGACCGGCACTTCATAGAGATGGCACCAGTCCTCGCGATAGGCGCCGCGCTGGAAATCCCACTCGTGATACTTGAAGTCCGGCTCGGGAAACAGCTGCGGGCCGTGCTTGGCCTGCACCACGACATCGTCATTGCGGCGCACCGGATTGCGGCCGAGCGTGGCCGAGCTCGGCATGTCGCCGGGCGGCGTTTCCTCCGCCTCCTTGCCCTCGCCCACCGCTTCGCCGTCATCGTACTCGGACGGAAAGGGATCGAAGTCCTCCTCCGCCGCGCCCAGGCTCGGCCTGCCATCGGTGCGCTTCTCTGCACGGATGTTCTTCATCGTCTGTTCGGGGTCAATGGTGGCGGCATGCACCATCGCCGCAATATCCACGTCGGTGCGCAGGAAGGCGTCCAGCACCTCCAGCGTGTCGGCCAGCGTGGCATCGGGCCGAGACAGGCTCGGCAGGGCCGGCAGCAGCGCTGCCGGCCAGGGGCCGCGCAGCTCGGCAATTTCGGCCACCAGGCCGGGCAGGTCCTTGGCCAACTTGGCTTCGAGCCGAACCGCTTCGAGCGCTGCCAGCAAGCGCAGGGCTCGCTCGTCCTTGCCGTAACGAAGCAGGGCATTCTGGGTCACCGCCTCGCCCTCCGCCGTCGGGTCCGCATAGAAGGTGCCGTAGCGGGTCTGCGCCCACAGCAGGGTGGCCATGGCCTTGTAGAGCTTGCGATTCGAAGCCGCGTCGGGCAGGGCCGCCAGCTCATAGGGCAGATACAGCGCCTTGGTGTCGGTCCAGGCCCGGTCGCGCTCGTCGACGCGAATGTCGAGCGCCTCGCCGGAAATCGCCTGCAGGAAAATGGAGGTCTGGTGGATGATGTCGTCGAAGCTGGCGACCGACTCGTTGTAGCGGTAGCGCAGCAGGAAGTCGTCAAGGTCGCGCAGAAAGGCCTTGGCCGTCGGCACGTCCTCGCGGTCCTTCATGTCCAGACCGTTGAGGACCCAGATCTCGAAACCTTCCGCATCCAGTCTTTCCAGGGCGGCAGGCGCCATCTGAGTCATGAACAGGGCCAGTTCAAAGCTGCTCTGCGCGGCGGCATCGAGCCAGTGCAGCACAAGGTCCTGCTGCGTGCGCGACAGCTTCTCCACCCCGCTCACGGCACGTCGCATGCCATCAGCATCGGGATGGCCCGGCAGCGCGTTCTCGAAGCGGACTTCGAGTTCACTGCTGAAAAGACGCCGGACGGCGCTGCTGTTCATGTCAGAAAACGGCGTTGACCAAGTCTTGCAGGCTGGCGGTCATGTCCGGGTCGTCGGACAGCGAACGCGCTACAGCGGCCGTGCAGGCAGCCTGCGGCGCGACACCGGTGGCGATCAGTTGGGCCGCATGCACGAGCAGGCGCGTGCTGGCGCCCTCGTCGAGACCGGCCCCCTTGAGATTACGCGTCATGTGCCCAAGCTTGACCAGCTTCTGCGCAAGCTCCTCGGAAATGCCACCTTCGGCGGCGACGATCTTCGCTTCCACGGCAGCGCTTGGGTAATCGAAATCAAAGGCGATGAATCTTTGACGCGTCGAGGGTTTGATTTCCTTCAACACGCTCTGATAACCCGGGTTGTACGAGATCACCAGCATGAACTCCGGCGGCGCCTCGACCTGTTCGCCGTGCTTGTCGATATTCAGCACGCGGCGCGCGTCGGCGAGCGGGTGAATGACCACGGTGGTGTCCTTGCGGGCCTCGACAATCTCGTCGAGATAGCAGATCGCACCGGCGCGCACGGCTGCTGCCAGCGGCCCGTCCACCCAGACGGTCTCGTCGCCGATGATCAGGTAACGGCCGATCAGGTCGGCGGTGGTCAGATCGTCGTGGCAGGAGACCGTCACCAGCGGACGGCCCAGCTTCCAGGCCATATGTTCGACAAAGCGCGTCTTGCCGCAGCCGGTCGGGCCCTTCAGCAGCACAGGCAGGCCGGCCTTGGCGGCGGCTTCGAACATTTCGATTTCGTTGTCGACGGGCTGGTAGAACGGCTCGTCGTCGATGCGCATGAGCTGGGGCGTGATGTGGCTTTGTTTGGTCATGATGTAGTGCGGATGGCATCACCGCAGGAGGGGTGCAGGGTTTTCAGGATTTCGATTTGGCCTCTTCGGCCTGTCTTTGCTTCAGTTCGCGCAGACGGGCATCCACCTGCGAATGTTCAAAAAAGTCGCCGTCCGGCACCTTCTGCGCCTGCATCAGCTGTTGGATGGCCGGCATCAACTGGCCGCGCAACACATGGCCTTCGGCCTGCGACTTGAATTGCTGCAGCGGATTGCCCAGCGCCGCGTAGCTTTGCGCCTGCAGAAAGTAGAGCTGCGCATCATTGGGCCAGTACTGCAGATCGTATTTTACCTGCCGCAGCGCAGCCTCATGCTTCTGCATCGTCTGCAGCTGTGCAATCAGCGCATAGGAGGTGGGCCGATCCTGCGGATGGCGCTGCAATGACTGGCGCAGCGTCGCCTCCGCGGCGGCGGCATCGCCCTGGCGCTGCTGCACCTGCGCAGTCAGGGTTTCCACCATGGGCGAATCCGCCTTGAGCCGGCGCACCTCGGCCAAGGCCTGCGCCGCGCCGGCGACATTGAGCGCACGCAGCTGCGCATGCGCCAGGCCGAACCAGGTCGCGACCTCGCTGCGATAGCTTTTCTCACGCAACATGCCCTGAAACTCGAGCACGGCATCACGCCCCTGGCCTTCGCCGGCGATGATCTTGGCCTGCACCAGGCGCAGGTCGAGCGAATCCGGCAGCGTACGCCGCGTCATCCCCTGGATGCGATTGTCCATGTCGGCGATACGCTCGGTGGTGAGCGGGTGAGTCCGCAGATAACCCGGCGCATTGCCTTCGTAAAGACGGCCAAAGCGTTGCAGACGCTCGAAGAAATTTTCCATGCCGCGCACGTCATAGCCAGCCTTGTCGAGCAGCCTGAGCCCCATCCGATCCGCCTCGCGCTCGAAGTCACGCGAGTAGTTGAGCTGGTTCTGCATGCCGGCGGCACCCACCGCGGCGACGCCGCCGATCGCGGCCTGACTGTTGTTGCGCGCGGCCAGCAGCGCCAGGGCCATGGCCACCATCATCGGCACCGAAGTCTGATTCTGCTTGTTGAAAAGTCGGGCCAGATGGCGCTGCGTGACGTGCGAGATTTCATGCCCCAGCACGCCGGCCAATTCCGATTCGGACTCCGCCGCGGTAATCAGCCCGGTATGCAGGCCGATATAGCCGCCGGGCATGGCAAAGGCATTGAGGGTCTTGTCGCGCAGGACAAAGAACTCGAAAGCCTGATAGGTCTCGTCGATGTGTGCGGCCAGCCCCCGCCCGAGCCGATTGACGTAGGCAGTGATTTCGGCGTCGTCCACAAAATCCGCCGACGCACGATATTCATTGAGCATGGCCTGACCGATGCGTTGCTCCACCGCCGGCGGCAGATCGACCTGGGCCAGTTCGCCCAGATCAGGCAGGCCCTGCGCCACTCCGGCCGGCGGTACCAGCAACAAGGACAGGAGTACGGCCGCCGTACGGCGCAAGGCCAGGGAGCGACGCGGACGCGAAGTGGGCGGGCGGATGGGGTAAGACACAGGCATAGCCGTTATGATAACGCCTTGTCCGGCCGGCTTCGCCGCGAGCCGCCCCTTCCCCATTCCAGGAAACCCGATGAGCGCACCCACTTCCCCACTCACCCACTTCGATTCCGCCGGCCAGGCACATATGGTCGATGTCGGCGCCAAGGACGACACCCAGCGCATCGCGCGCGCCGCCGGACGCATTGTCATGCAGCCCGAAACCCTGGCTCTGATCCAGGCCGGCGACGCCAAGAAGGGCGATGTCATCGGCATTGCCCGCATCGCCGCGATTCAGGCGTCCAAGCGCACCAGCGAGCTGATTCCGCTCTGCCATCCGATTGCGCTGACCCGGGTTGCCGCCGAGTTCCGGATCGATGCTGCCGCAAATGCGGTCGAATGCGAAGTCGCCGCACATACCACCGGCAAGACCGGCGTGGAAATGGAAGCTCTGACCGCCGTCAGCGTCGGCCTGCTGACCATTTACGACATGTGCAAGGCAGTGGATCGCGGCATGCGCATCGAGGATATCCGTCTGCTCGAGAAGCAGGGCGGCAAGTCGGGGCACTGGCAAGCCGGCTGATTTCGCAGTCGCTTCGCGCAAAGCCGTCATCAATGTCAGAATTGCATGTCTGCGAACAAAAATTTGCAGACATTCAAAAAAACAATTTAGGAGACATTATGAAGTTGCGCACACTGTCGCTGGGCGTCGCCCTGTTCGCCGCCTCGTGCCTGGTTCAGGCCCATGACCACGGACATTGGGCTTACGAAGGCCACGCAGGCCCGCACCATTGGGGCAAACTCGACCCGGGCTTCACGGCATGCAAGCACGGCAAGGAACAATCGCCGATCAATATCAGCACTGTCAAAAAGTCGGCCGACCTGAAGCCTATCGCCTTCAACTACAAGGCCAGCGCCGCCGAGGTGGTCAATAATGGCCACACCGTCCAGGTCAATCTGGCCGATGGCGGCTCGATCAAGCTGGGCGACGAGGCGTTTACGCTGCTCCAGTTTCATTTCCACACGCCCAGCGAGGAGCAGATCGACGGTCGCCACTTCCCCATGGTGGCCCACCTGGTACACAAGAGCGCGACGGGCAAGTTGGCGGTGGTCGCCGTGCTGCTCGAACTCGGCCAGGAGAATGCCGCATTGAAGGAAACCTTCAGTGCCATGCCGGCCAAGGCGGGCGAGAAGCAGGCCTTGTCGGAGCCCTTCAACACGACCGGCTTGCTGCCGCAGGATCGCAGCTACTACGCCTTCCAGGGCTCGCTAACCACCCCACCCTGCTCCGAAGGCGTGCGCTGGCAGGTGCTACAAAAACCCGTGCAGATTTCTGTCGGCCAGTTCGCTGCATTCAAGGGGCTGTACCCGATGAATGCACGTCCGATCCAGCCACTACACGGTCGACGTGTGATCTCCGGTCACTGAGCGTGAGAAATAAAAAAGGAGGCCACAGCCTCCTTTTTTATTGGCGGGCAGCGCTCAGGCCTTGCCCGTACTACCGAAACCGCCCGCGCCCCGTTCGCTCTCGGAGAACTCGTCCACGACATTAAAGCCCACCTGCAGGACCGGCACGATCACCAGTTGGGCGAGTCGATCCATGGGATTGAGGGTGAACATGTCGTGGCCCCGGTTCCAGGTCGAGACGAAGATTTCGCCCTGGTAATCCGAGTCGATCAAGCCCACCAGATTGCCCAACACGATGCCGTGCTTGTGGCCCAGGCCCGAGCGCGGCAGGATCATGGCAGCGAGGCCCGGGTCGGCCAGGTGGATGGCCATGCCCGTCGGCACCAGCACGGTCTGACCCGGCGCGATTTTCATCGAGGTTTCGATACAGGCGCGCAGATCGAGCCCGGCCGAACCGGGGGTGGCGTAGTGCGGCGGCTGCTCCTTGAGACGCGGGTCGAGCAGCTTGACGTCGATCTGATGCATTACTTCACCTCCAGCAATCCGGCAATGTGGTTAACGATGCTGCGCGCAATCGTGAGCTTGTCGGCGGCAGGCAGCGGATACACGCCGTTGTCGGCAAACAAGGTCACTTGATTGCCTTCCCCGCCCAAGCCGTCCTGCACCAGATTGCCCACCACCAAGGGTAGCTTCTTGGCGCGCCGTTTGCCTTCGGCGTACTCGGCCAGATCCTGGCTCTCGGCGGCGAAACCGACGCAGAAGGGCGGCTTGTCCATGCCGGCAACCTCGGCCAGGATGTCCGGGTTCTTGGTGAGTTCAACGGTCAGGGTGTCGGCCTGCTTCTTGATCTTGTGCGGCACGATGGCGGCCGGACGATAGTCGGCCACGGCAGCCACGGCAATGAAGATGTCGGTCGGCAATTGCGCCAGCACCGCCTCGCGCATTTCCAGCGCGCTCTGCACATTGATGCGTAGCACGCCATGCGGCGTGGGCTGGCTGCTCGGGCCGGCCACGACAGTCACCACGGCGCCGGCTTCGGCGCACGCACGCGCCAGCGAAAAGCCCATCTTGCCCGAGCTTGAATTGGTGATGCCGCGCACCGGATCCAGCGGCTCGAAGGTCGGCCCCGCCGTCAGCAGCACGCGCCGGCCGGCCAGCTTCTTGGGCTGGAAGTAATAGACCAGGGCATCGAACAACTCCTCCGGTTCGAGCATGCGCCCTTCGCCAATCTCGCCACAGGCCTGTTCACCCGATGCAGGGCCCAGTACCTGAATGCCATCAGCACGAACCTGGGCGACATTTCTCTGCGTGGCCAGGTTTTCCCACATCTGGCGATTCATGGCCGGCGCCACCAGCAGCGGGCAGTCGCGCGCCAGACACAGCGTGGTCAGCAAGTCGTCGGAACGGCCCTGCGCCAGACGGGCCAGGGTATCGGCGCTGGCCGGCGCAATCAGGATGACGTCGGCGCCGCGCGACAGATCGATGTGTGCCATGCCGTTGGGCATGCGCGCATCCCACAGGTCCGACCATACGGCATGGCCGGTAATGGCCTGAAAAGTGGCAGCCCCGACAAAGTGAGCACCGGCTTCGGTCAGCACGACATCGACGCGGGCGCCGGCCTTGACGAAAAGGCGCGCCAGCTCGGCCGCCTTGTACGCCGCCACACCGCCGGTAACCCCGAGAACAATCCGTTTTCCTGCAAGTAATGACATGGCAAAATGCCCTGCTTCCAGATGATGACGGCATTCTAACCGATGGCAATCAGCGACTGGCCCGAACACGAAAGACCCCGCGAACGTCTGCTCACGCTCGGCCCGGAAGCGCTTTCGGATGCCGAGTTGCTGGCGATCTTCCTGCGCGTCGGCGTCCGGGGCAAAAGCGCCGTCGATCTCGCCCGTGAACTGCTCGCCCGCTTCGACAACAACCTGCCGCGCCTGGCCGCAGCCTCGCTCAAGGAAATTGCCGCCGTGCCCGGCATGGGCCCGGCCAAGGCGGTGCAGTTGAAGGCCGTGCTGGAGATGGCCCGCCGCGCGCTGAATGCGCAGATGAGCCACAAGGATCTGCTGTCCTCGCCGACGGCCGTGCGCGAGTGGCTGACGCTCAAACTGGGCGGCCTCGGTTACGAGGTCTTCGGCGCCCTGTGGCTGGACTCCAAAAATCGCCTGATTGCCTGGGAGGAGTTATTCAAAGGGACGCTGGCCCAGACCTCGGTCTATCCACGCGAGGTCGTCAAACGGGCATTGGCCCACAATGCCGCCGCCGTCCTGCTCTGCCATAATCATCCCTCTGGCGTGGCCGAGCCCTCGGCTGCGGACGAGCTCCTGACGCAAAACCTGAAACAGGCCCTGGCCCTGGTCGATGTCAGGGTTCTAGACCACTTTATCGTCGCTGGCAGCGCCCGGCCTCTTTCCTTCGCCGAACGGGGCCTGCTCTAGCGCCAGCCCCGTCTGGCGTAGAAAACCGAAAAAGGGCTTGATTTACCGGCTAAAGCGCGGTTATACTGCCGGGCTCTGCTGAAACCGAATTTTTGGAGCAATCATGTCTCGCGTCTGTCAAGTAACGGGCAAAGCCCCGATGGTCGGAAACAACGTTTCCCACGCCAACAACAAGACCAAGCGCCGCTTCCTGCCTAACCTGCAAAGCCGCCGCTTCTGGATCGAAACCGAAAATCGCTGGGTGCGCCTGCGCGTATCCACCGCCGGCCTGCGCACCATCGACAAGAACGGTATCGAATCCGTTCTGGCCGATCTGCGCGCTCGCGGCGAAGCTGTTTAACTAGTCAGGAGACACGATCATGGCTAAAGCCGGTCGCGAAAAGATCAAGCTGGAATCCACGGCCGGTACCGGCCACTTCTACACCACGACGAAGAACAAGCGCACCATGCCGGAAAAGATGGAGATCATGAAGTTTGATCCCAAAGCGCGCAAGCACGTGGCGTACAAGGAAACGAAGCTCAAGTAAGCCAAGCTCGGTTTTCAGC
>DATMSM010000019.1:0-13751 GCA_035565355.1 Rhodocyclaceae bacterium | reverse complement strand
CTGTTGTCGCGCGCGCGCGGCGGCGCTACGGGCGGCGCGGTGGGGCGACGGAACTGGTTGATATAGCTGGCGCGGGCCGCGTCATGAATGGCCTGGATCAGCTGCCGGCCGAGCTCCTCGACCTGCAGGCGGCCGGCCTGGTAGGGCTTGGGCACCACGGCCACGGCACCGGCCGACATGGCTTCCAGCGTGACCTTCTTGGCATTGTTGTCGTCGAGCGCCGAGCAGATGATGACCGGCGTGGGGCGTTCGAGCATCAGCTTCTTCAGGAAGGTGATGCCGTCCATGCGCGGCATGTCGATGTCGAGAACGATGACGTTCGGCCACTCGTCCTGCATTTTCTGCAGGGCGACCACGGGGTTGGCCGCCGTGGTCAGCACGCGTATGTCGGGGGCAGGTGCCAGGGCCTGGGCGATGACCTGTCTGGCGACCGCCGAGTCGTCTACAAGCAGAATGCTGATGGTCATGGGGTGCGGTGCCGCTATTGTGTTTAGCGCGGTGCTTTGTTCGTTTTCTGCATCATGCACCATCCTCGCCTGCCTGTGTGGGCTGCCGTCGCGGTCCGGCTTGTTTCCGGGTGCGATTGTCTCTACAGTCCGGGCATGAGCGAATCCCATTCTGATACCACCGACAGCGGCCTTGCCTTCTCCACCCTGATGCCCGACCAGTTACTGGACGCGCTGGAGTCCGTCGGTCTGCGCCCGGACGGACGCCTGCTGGCGCTCAACAGCTTTGAAAATCGCGTCTATCAGGTCGGCATTGAAGACGCGCCGCCGCTGATCGCCAAATTCTACCGGCCGGCGCGCTGGAGTGACGCGGCCATACTCGAAGAGCATGCCTTTACCGCCGAGCTGGCCGAGCGTGAAATTCCCGTGGTGCCACCGCTGGCGGTGGCCGGCCATACCCTGCATCACCATGCCGCCATGCGCTTTGCGGTCTTTCCCCGCCAGCCCGGCCGTGCGCCCGAGCTCGACGATCCGGATACGCTGCGCTGGATGGGGCGTTTTCTCGGCCGCATCCACGCGGTCGGGGCCTTGGCGTCGTTTGCCGAGCGGCCGGCGATCAGCCTGCAGAGCTTTGGAGTCGACTCGCGCGACTATCTGCTGCAACATGATTATCTGCCCCCGGATCTGCTCGCGGCATGGCGCAGTGTGGCGGATCAGGCGCTGGACGGCGTGGCCAATTGCTATGAACGTGCCGGCCGGGTGGCGGAGTTGCGTCTGCACGGCGATTGCCACATGGGCAATGTGCTGTGGCTGGACGGGCCGCATTTCGTCGACTTCGACGACAGCCGCATGGGCCCGGCGGTGCAGGATCTTTGGATGCTGCTCGGTGGCGATGCACAGGAGGCCGCGCTGCAGCTGGCGCATGTGCTGGAAGGCTATGAGCAGTTTCACGACTTCGATGATCGCGAGCTGCATCTGATCGAAGCCCTGCGTACGCTGCGCCTGCTCCACTACTCGGCCTGGCTGGCGCGGCGCTGGAGCGATCCGGCGTTTCCGCGCACCTTTCCCTGGTTCAACACCCAGCGCTACTGGCAGGAGCGCATCCTCGAATTGCGCGAACAGGTCGCCCTGATGCAGGAGGCGCCGCTGCGGCCGGCGCGGCTGTAAGGGGGGAGCTCAGCCCGCGTCGGGAAACTCACCGTCCACGTAATACCAGCGCCACGCTTCGCCCAGCCAGCGGCGCACGAAGCGGCTGCGTTCCTGCAGACGCTGGGCGCGGCCATTGATCTTGCAGCGTGCGATGAACTCGACCACGGCGCTGTCGCCCTCCTCCTGCGCATGGCGCACCTCCAGCCCTAGCCACTGAGGTTGTGGCGGCGTGGCGAGATCGAGTTCGCTAGGGCGTGTTTCCTCGGCCCAGGTCGCCAGCAGATAGTTGCCGAGACCCAGCGCATAAGCGCTGTAACGCGAGCGCATCAACGCTTCAGCGGTCGGCGCGGCAAGGCCGGCATGATGGCGGCCGCAGCAGTCGGCATAGGATTGAGCACGCCCACAGGGACAGGCAGACGCGGGTTTGACGGGGTTTGCTGGCTTGCTTCGGGCTTTCATGGGGCAGGGGGCGATGGGCGCCTATGGCAGAATAGCGGGGTTGAAATGCAGTATTGCGGAGAATTGTGTGCGGATTTTGCTGAGCAATGATGACGGCTATTTTGCCCCGGGACTGGCGGCATTGGCCGAGGCCCTGTCTTCGCTGGGCGAGGTGGTCGTAGTGGCGCCCGAGCGCGATCGCAGCGGCGCCAGCAATTCCCTGACGCTGGATCGCCCGCTACGCCTGCGCAAGGCAGCTAACGGCTTCCATTTCGTGAATGGCACGCCCACCGATTGCGTGCACCTGGCCGTGACCGGCATGCTCGACCATTTGCCGGACATCGTCGTGTCCGGCATCAATCTAGGTTCGAACATGGGTGACGACACGCTCTATTCGGGCACCGTCGCGGCGGCGACCGAGGGCTACCTGCTCGGCGTGCCGGCGATTGCCGTGTCGCTGGCCTCGCATCACGGCCAGCATTTCGAAACTGCTGCGCGCGTGGCGCGCGAACTGGCCCAGCGCGCCATGGAGCAGCCTTTCGGGCAGCCGGTGCTGCTCAATGTGAATGTACCGGACATCCCCTGGGAGGAACTCAAGGGCAGCGTGGTCACGCGTTTGGGGCGGAGGCACAAGGCCGAGCCCGTGGTGCGGCAGACCACGCCGCGCGGCGAGCAGGTGTTCTGGGTCGGCGCCGCCGGCCCGGCCGCGGATGCGGCCGAGGGCACGGACTTTCATGCCGTCGCCAATGATTATGTGTCGATCACGCCGCTGCAGATCGACTTGACGCACGGCGCTCAGATTGCCGCCGTGAACGGCTGGCTGGGGCAGGACAAAGCAGGACTATGAATAGTTTGGTACATGGCATAGGAATGACCTCGCAACGCACGCGTGTGCGCATGGTCGAACGCTTGCGCGAAAGCGGCATTCGCGACGAGAAGGTGCTGGCCGCCATGGGCGCGGTGCCGCGCCATGTGTTTGTCGAACAGGCGCTGGCGCATCGTGCCTACGAGGATACGGCCCTGCCGCTGGGTTTCCAGCAGACGATTTCGCAACCCTATGTGGTGGCGCGCATGATCGAGCTGTTGCGTGCGAACCGGGAGGGCGGCCCGCGTGAGCTGGGCAAGACGCTGGAGATCGGCGCCGGCTGCGGCTATCAAGCTGCTGTGCTGGGCGTGCTGAGCAAGCAGGTCTATGCGGTCGAGCGTATTGCGCCGCTGCTGGCCAAGGCGCGCCAGAATTTGCGGGAACTCAGGCTCACTCATGTGCGTCTCAAGCATGCCGATGGCATGCTCGGCCTGAAGGAAGCGGCGCCCTTTGATACCATCATCGTGGCTGCCGCTGCCGCGCGCGTGCCGCAAGCCTTACTGGAACAGTTGGCGCCGGGCGGGCGACTGATTCTGCCACTCGCCGGCACAGGCAACGAACAAGTCTTGAGTCTGATTGAACGACAGCCGCAAGGTTTTGTCGAAACGCGGTACGACGCGGTACGCTTTGTACCCTTGCTTCCGGGAACCGAATGAAACAGCTGTTGCTTCCTGTCTTGCTGAGTGCTTTGCTGGCTGCCTGTGCCAGCCATCCGCCCGCACCGGTGGTGGATCGTAGTGCCTCCCGCACTACTGCGGCGGCGGCCGTGGAAACCCGTCCCGGTTTCTATGCAGTGAAGAAGGGCGATACGCTGTACAGCATCTCGCTCGATCATGGTCAGGCCTATCGCGATGTGGCGGCCTGGAACAACATCGAGAATCCGCACATGATCCGCGTCGGCCAGTCCCTGCGCGTTGCGCCGCCCCAGGATGAGGGCGGCGGCGTGGTGACGCCGATCAGGAGCACCGATGTGGAGACCGTCCAGCCCATTGCCAGCGCGCCCGCGCCGGCCGTGACCAATACCAGCAATCTCATGCGTGAGCCCAAGGGCGGCAAGCAAGCCTACTCCGAGGAAGCCTGGGCGCGCGCGCAACGCGAGGCTGCGCCGCCGACTGCGACGGCTGCCGCCAAACCGGCGGAAGCTCCGCCCGCGCCTGCGGATAAGCCCGTGGCTGCCGCCAGCGACGAGGTTTCGGACTGGGTCTGGCCGACCGCCGGTAAAGTTGGCACTCCGTTTGCAGAAGGCAGCAGCAAGGGCATCGTGATTCCGGCCAAGGCGGGGCAGCCCGTAGTGGCCGCGAGCGCTGGAACTGTCACCCTTGTCAGCAATGCCGTGCGCGGTTATGGCAATTTAGTTGTCATAAAACACAGCCAGACTTTATTATCCGTCTATGCCCATAACAGCAAGGTGCTGGTCGAGGAGAAGCAGACCGTCGCCAAGGGGCAGAAGATTGCTGAAGTCGGGGCGACGGATACAGACAGCCCCAAGCTGCATTTTGAAATACGCCGCATGGGCAAGCCGGTTGACCCACTCAAATTCCTTCCGCCGCATTAGTGCGGCTTGACCACAGGGGCAGGCATGAGCAGCGAAGACATTTTCACCGGTGAAGGCAATGAGAATGAGCAAGCCCAAGCTGCCGAGGTGGAGGTTGAGTTCAATCCCGCCACCGAGTTTCTCAATGACGTCACGCAGCTCTACCTGAACGAGATCGGCGCGAGCTCGCTGCTCAAGGCCGATGAAGAGCTCGCGCTGGCGCGCAAGAATCGCGATGGCGACTTTGCCGCCCGTCAGCGCATGATTGAATGCAATCTGCGCCTGGTCGTCAGCATCGCCAAGCGCTACCTCAATCGCGGCCTGCCGCTCGATGACCTGATCGAGGAAGGCAATCTCGGCCTTATCCACGCGCTCGAAAAATTCGATCCCGAGCGTGGCTTCCGTTTCTCGACCTATGCCACGTGGTGGATACGCCAGAATATCGAGCGCGCCATCATGAACCAGTCGCGCACGATCCGCCTGCCGGTGCACGTCATCAAGGAACTCAACCATGTGCTGCGTACCCTGCGCCACCTGGAAACCAGCGGCGGCGGCGCCGGCCGCCATGGCGCTCATCTTGAGGAAGTGGCACGCATCCTCGACAAGCCGCTGGAGGAGGTTCGTCACATTCTTTCCCTCAATGAGCGCGCCACCTCGCTTGACACACCGCTCGACATCGATTCCGATCTCTCGGTCGGCGATGCCATTGCCGACGAGGATGCCGAGGATCCGGAATTGCATCTCGAACATGCCGAGATGGAGGCGCGTGTTGCCAACTGGGTCAGTCAGCTCTCGGAACGTCAGCGCAGCGTGGTTGAGCGCCGCTACGGCCTCAACGGCCACGACATCACCACGCTGGAGGCACTGGCCGAGGAACTGGGCCTGACGCGAGAACGCGTGCGTCAGATTCAGCTGGAGGCGATCGCCCATCTGCGCCGTCAGATGGCGCGCGAAGGCGTCGGCAAGGACGCCTTGCTGTAGGCCTCAAGGACTGCGGTGAGCTCGGGTCGCGGACAAAAAAAGGCCGCCTGAAACGGCGGCCTACTGACAAAATCTACTGCAGGTTCCTGGCGCGATCAGCCGATGCGACGGCGCGAGAATCCGGCGAGAAGACCCAGCCCGCCAAGCATCAGGGCGATGCTGCCGGGCTCCGGCACATCGGACGCCAGGAATTCGACGCGCAGCCCGGTGGGGTTGCCACTGGCCAAGGCCAGATTGGTTACCTTGAACTCCAGCGTGTTCAGCCCACTATTGAACAGGTAGTGCGAGGCGAAGAAGCCTGCCCAGTTCTCAAAACCTGCCGAAACGCCGATCTGCTCACCGTTCAGCCAGACCGAGCCGAAGTTGTCAGCCGCCCAGCGACCTTGAATGAAGCCCACCGAGGTATCAAAGCCGGTCAGATCGAAAACCAGGGTCCAGACATAGACGCCGTTCTTGACCGGATCCAGGCTTTGGCTTTCGTCCTGGAAAGGCGTAATCCACTTGGATACGCTGGTGTTGCCACCGACCCAGGGGCCGCCGTCCGGGAAGCTCACCTGATCCGCCGCATAGCCATGGGTGCCGGCGATGGTGGTGCCATTGGTGACGGTCAGTGCATAGTGCGTGTCCTGCGCGTTGTCGGCCACACCGGCACCAGTGTTTACCAGGCCGCTAATCGGCACCGCCAGCGCCAGCGGGGTCAGCAGGGCGGCGAAGGCGGCAAATGCGATTTTGTTAAGTGTCATCGTGCTCTCTCTTGTTTATCAGTTTGCGGAACGCCGGATCGGCGCCCGGTCACGCTTGCATCCCTATAAGCACATGGCATGCCACCTACGCAAAAGCCATCTTCCGTCCTCTTAAGCCTCGCTAGTGGCAAGAGATTCCATTTAAAGTGATACCCGGCATCAGATGTTGCTAACTATCGTTTTTTCTTTTCTGTAAAAAACTCCGACGCATCTTTCGCCATAAGATATAGTGTTTGCAACAGAAGAATGCTTGATCCTTGAATGAAACTGCAGTTCGGTTTCAGGACTGAAGCCACATCCTTAGCGCCCGGATTGGGTTTTCAGGCAAAGAATCAGCAAGGGAGATGAAGAAATGTGCAGTCGACTCCGCAAGGCCTTGGCTTGCGTGTGCCTGTTTGTGCCTCTTTTGTCCCAGGCCGCAGAGTTGCGGCTCGGTCTTTCCATGAGCCTGTCCGGGAAATACGCCGAACTCGGTGCCATGAATGAAAAGGCCTACCGGCTCTGGGAGCGGGACGTGAATCGTCGCGGTGGCCTGCTCGGGCATGCCGTCAAGGTGCTGATCGTTGATGACCAGAGCGATCCGGTGCGGGCGCGGCAGATCTACGAGGATCTGATCTTGAAACAGAAGGTCGATTTCGTCCTTGGACCTTATTCCAGCGAAATCACCGAGGCCGTTTCGAATGTGGCGGAGCAGCACCGTTATCCGCTGCTGTCCTCCGGCGGTTCGGCCGACAGCATGTGGCAGAAGGGGCGCAAATACCTATTTGGCGTCTATATCACCAGCAGCAAGTACGCCATCGGCATGCTGGAACTGTTCGTGAAGTCGGGCATCGGCAAAGTCGCCATCGTTGCAGCCGACGATAATTTCTCGCGCGCCATCGAGGTGGGGGCCAAGGACTGGGCCAAACGTTTCGAACTGGACGTGATCTCGGCCGGCACCTTCAAGAAGGGCTCAGACGAGATCGAGGCGCGCATACGCGCCGCGCAAGCTTCGGGTGCCGAAGCCTTGCTGGTGGCGGGGCATTTCGAGGACTCGGTCAATGCACGTCGTGCGCTGAAGAAGACAGGCTGGACGCCAAAGGCCTTCTACGCCACGGTCGGGCCGGCGATCCAGAAGTATGCCGATACCCTGAAAAGTGACGCCGACTACGGCTTTTCCTCGTCGCAGTGGGAGCCCAGCCTGCCTTTCCCGGGCACGCGCGAATTTGCCAAGGCTTTTGCCGAGACCTACGGCATCCAGCCTTCCTATCATGCGGCTAGCGCTTATGCGGCTGGCCAGATCATGGAAGCGGCGGTGCGCAAGAGCCAGAGCCTGGACCGCGAAAAGGTGCGCGATACCTTGTCTTCGCTCGACACCATGACAGTCATGGGGCGCTACGGCGTTGATCGCGATGGCAAGCAGGTACGCCATCTGGCGGTCATCGTGCAATGGCAGGAGGGGCGCAAGGAAGTCGTGGCACCGCCGGAGCTGGCGACCGCGAAGCCTCTATGGAGATAAAGCAGGCTCCGTCGCAGGTCACCCGCAGTCTTTACTTCCGGATACTTGCGCCGCTCGTCCCCATTGTCATCCTGATGGCCTTGCTCGGCAGTGCGGTATTCTCGCTGGGCCTGAGCACGGCGCGGCACTATGCCGATGAGCGGATTCAGGAAGACATCGGTCGCGATGCGCGGGAAATCTACAACCTGTGCGACAGCGCGCTGCAGTCCCTGCTGCTCGAAGCCGATGCGAGCTCCGCTTCCGTGCTCAGGATCCGCAAGGGCCGCACGCTGGGCAAGATCGAGGAATACGCGCAACAGCAGAACCTGCAGTTGCTGGTGTATACCTCCGATGCTGACGATCTCCTGCTCAATCTGAGCCGGCTTGACCCCGACACCATGATTGCGGCGGCCCATCGCGGCGGCGAGATCGAGGCGGTCGAACAGGGCGAAGACACCTACTACGTCCGTCATTTCGAATTCGAGCCCTGGGGCTGGAATATCGTGCTGATCAAGGATGGCAAGGTTTACGCCGATTTTGCCAGCAACATCAAGCAGAGCTATTACGCCATTGTCGGCATCCTGCTGCTGGTGAGCGTCGTGCTGGTTTTCTATTTCCGGCACATCATCCACAAGCCAGTGCGCACCATCATTGAGTCTATCCAGGCGAATGGCCTGCCTGAATATCGCGGCATCTACGAATTCGAGTTTCTTAGCGACACCATACGCGAGGCTGCCCAGAAGGAGCAGCAGAAGCAGCAGCAGATTTCCTACCAGGCCTCGCACGATGCACTGACCGGCCTGGTCAACCGGCGCGAGTTCGAGCGGCGCCTGGGCATGGCGCTGGACGAGGCGCAGTTCAAGCCGACTATCCACTCCATGCTTTATCTGGACCTGGACCAGTTCAAGATCGTCAACGATACCTGTGGCCACAACGCCGGCGATGCCCTGCTGCAGCAACTGGCCGCAACCCTGCAGGCCAAGCTGCGCCAGAACGACATACTGGCGCGTCTGGGCGGTGATGAGTTCGGGGTATTGCTGGAGCATTGCCCCGGCGAGCCGGCCTTGCGTATCGCCGAGACCCTGCGTCTTGCCGTCGCCAGTTTCCGTTTCCCATGGCGGGACAAGACCTTTTCCGTGGGTGTCAGCATCGGACTGGCGACCTTTGGCGGCGAAGGCATGAGCGTAGGTGATGTGTTCAGCATCGTCGACGGCGCCTGTTACGTGGCCAAGGACCTGGGCCGCAACCGCATCCATGTCTACAGCCCGGACGACACCGAATTGGCCGAGCGCACCGGGCAGATGAACTGGGTCGGGCGAATCACACAGGCGCTTGAGGAAAATCGGATGCGCCTGTACCGGCAGGCGATCGTTGCGCTTGACGGCGAGACGGGCAGGACTGAAAGACATTACGAAGTCCTGCTGCGCATGCAGGACGAAACTGGCCGCCAGATCTCACCGGCGGCCTTCATTCCTGCGGCAGAGCGCTATAACCTGATGCCGACCATAGACTTCTGGGTCATACGAAACGCCTTCGAAAGCTATGCAGGCTTGAGCAGGCAGTCGCAGGGCTGCCACCTGTCCATCAACCTGTCGGGCGCGACACTGGGTGACGAGAGGCTGTTGCCGTATATCCGCGAACAGCTGCAGCGCTTCGCTGTGCCGCCCACCGCCATCTGTTTCGAGATCACCGAGACCACCGCCATTGCCAAACTCGCCTCAGCAACCGTCCTGATTCAGGAACTCAAGCAGTTGGGCTGCCGCTTTGCGCTGGATGATTTCGGCAGCGGCATGTCCTCGTTCGGCTACCTCAAGAACCTGCCCATCGACTTCATCAAGATCGACGGCGCCTTCGTGCGTGATGTGGACAGCGACCCCATCGATCGCGCCATGGTCGAGGCCATCAACAACATCGGCCACGTCATGGGTATCAAGACCATTGCCGAGTTCGTCGAGACCGAAGCCATTGCCGCAGTCCTGCGTGACCTGGGGGTGGATTATGCCCAGGGCTACTACGTCGGTCGCCCCGAGCCTTTGGTCTAGGGGCGCCTAGCGCTGCTCGCGCAGCGCCTGCGCCAGATCGTGTACCGCCATGGCATAGAAGCTGGAGCGGTTATAGCGCGTGATGACGTAGAAGTTCTGGTAGCCCAGCCAGTATTCAGTCGCCTGCTTGGGCGTGACCAGATCGATCAGGGCAGCGGCCTCTTGCGGTGCGTCGGGACGGGTCACGAGTCCGACCATTTCCGCCGGCAGCAGGCGCGGCTGTATGCCCTGTGCGAGCAGCGGTGCGGCCGCCGTGGCGTCGATCTGGGCCGGGGCGACGATGGGCCCGCCCTTGACCCAGCCATGCGCGGCGAGGAAATTGGCGACACTGCCGATGGCATCGGTTGGCGTGGTCAGGTCCAGGCGGTCATCGCCGTCAAAGTTCACCGCATAGCGTCGTATGCTGCCGGGCAGGAACTGCGGCAGGCCCAGCGCCCCGGCGAAGGAACCGGCATAGCTGTGCGGGCTGCGACCTTCCTCGCGGGCAAGCAGCAGCAATTCTTCAAGCTGAGCGCGGAACAGCGCCGCGCGCGGCGGGTAGTCGAAGGCCAGCGTGGTCAGGGCCGAGAAGGTGTCGAAATCGCCCATGTGCTTGCCATAGATGGTTTCGACGCCAATGATGGCGACGATGATTTCCTCGGGTACACCGTATTGTTCGCTGGCGCGTCGCACGGCGGCCGCATGCTGTTTCCAGAAGGCCAGCCCGGCGGCAATGCGGCGCGGCTCGACGAAGCGGCCACGATAGTTTTTCCATGAGCGCACTTGCGGATCGGCCGGCGGCAGGATGTACTTGATCACGGCCGGCTTGAACTCGGCCTCGTCAAACTGGCGGATCAGCCAGGTCTCCGGGAACTCGTGCTTCTGCCGCATCTCCGTGATGAAGGACTTTACGTCGGCACGTTCGCTGTAGCGCACACCCTGGGCGTCGGCGGCGAATGCAGGAGAAAAAAGAAAAGGCTGAACCACAGAGACACAGAGATACAGAGAAAGACGCAATAGGCTGGCTCGATGTGCTGTTCTTTGTGTCTCTGTGTCTCTGTGGTGCATGGTTTTCAAGGCTTGAATGTGCGGATCAGATTGCGCAGCGTATCGACGCGCCGCGTTTCGTCGGTGTGCGCGTAGCGTAGCGCGACATAGGCGGTCGTGATGGCATGAATTGCTGCCGCATGTTGCGGCAATTGTGCGGCGGCATGGCGGGCCAGCGTGTCGGGCCCCATCCATGGGGCCACTCTCACGCCCTTGTGCGCCAGCTTGCGCAGAAACTTCTGCCACAGGCGTTGCGTTGCGTCGCGGCTGACGCGTTCGCGCATGGCGTTCAGCACCAGGGCTACGATCAGTAGACCGCACAGGCCGGTCAGCCAGGCGCTCATTTTTCTCCAGTCGGGCTCGTCCATGCCGAGGCGGTTCAGCACCTCACGCTGGCGCTGCGGATTGAAGCCGAGCACGGCCTGGTTCCAGGTATTGGTGACGGCGTCGAGCCGGTAGCGCACCTCGCGCAACCAGGCATAGTTTTCCCGCGCCAGCAGCGGCGCCTCCTCGCCACTGACCGCGGTGCGTAAGCCGCCCTCGATGCGGCGCGGCATGCTGTCGGCGGTCGGATCCGCGCGCACCCAGCCGCGCCCCTGGATCCAGGCCTCGACCCAGACATGGGCGTCGTATTGGCGCACCGTGAAATAGCCGTCGACCGGATTGATTTCGCCGCCCTGATAGCCGCCCACGATGCGCGCCGGCACACCGGCGGCACGTAGGGCGAAGGCGAAGGCCGAGGCGAAGTGTTCGCAAAAACCGCGCTTCTCGTCGAACAGGAAGGTATCGACAGCATCTTCACGCATCAGCGGCGGGTTCAATGTGTAGGAGAGCAGTTGTTGCTGGAAGAAGGTGCTCGCCGCCTGCAGGATCTCGGCATCGTTGGCGTAACGGGCGCGCCAGTCCTCGCCCAGTGCGCGCGTGCGCGGATTGCCTGCGGCGGGCAGGCGCAGTGCGGTGTTGAGGCGGTTCTGGCTTTCCTCGGCTGGCGCGCGGTAATCCGGATAGGAGCGCATTGCGTAGCGCAGGCGGTTGCGTACCGGCTGGTGGGCGAGCAGCAGATGGTCATTGCTGGCATTGCTGTCGGGCGGCAGCAAGCCGGCCGTTTCCAGTGCCGGCAGCCAGCGCTGATTGCTGGGCTCCAGCGTGATTTCGTAATCGATTGCCGCGCCTTCCGGTACATAGGTCAGACGCTCATGTTCGCGCGTCGGCCGGTAGCGCCAGCTGAGCCCGTCGTAGTCGCTCAGGGTCAGGGCACGCCAGTACTGCTGGTGCGGCGGCGGTACGACGGCATTCTCCGCAAAGCGCACGCGAAAGGCGATGGCGTCGGATTGCGCCACCTCACTGATGGTGCCCGGCGCCATGCGTTCGCTCAGGCCTGAACTTGCGCTGAAGGCATCCTGAGGCAAGCCCCACAGCGGCCCTTGCACCCGCGGGAACAGCAGGAACAGCACCAGCATGAAGGGCAGCGCCTGAGCCAGCAGCCAGGCGCTGTGCCGGAGCGGGCGAGCAATGCCGGTGCGCGGGCCGGGCTGCAAGGCAATCAATGCGGCGATGATGACGATCAGGGCACCCAACGCCAGCGCCGCTGCGGTGATGCCCTGGTTGAAGAAAAAGCCGCCCAGCAGCAGGAAGCAGGCGAGCAGGATGACGGTGATGCCGTCGCGCGCGCTGCGCAGCTCCAGCAGTTTCAGGGCCAGGAAAATGACCAGCAGGGCGAGGCCGGGATTGCGCCCGAAGAAGCCGCGATAGCTCAAGGCAACGGCGATGCAGCCGGCGATGACCAGCAGGATCAGCAGCCAGCGCGGTGGTAGGCGGCCGTTGCTCCAGATTAGCCACGCGCGCCAGAGCATGCCGCTGGCCACGGTCGCGCTCAGCCATAGCGGCAGATGCGGTACCAGCGGCAGCAGCGCTGCCAGCGCGGCTGCGAACAGCCACCAGCTCTGCGCCAGCGTCAGTGCCGGGGCCTGGGGTTGCGCTGGGTGCGGGCGGCGTCTGAACATGCGGTCTCAGGCGTAGAGCGCAAGCGCCTGCAGGCAGGCGTGCAAATGTTCGCTGCCCGCGGCGGGCGCAATGATTTGGCTGCTCAGGCGCAGGCTGTAGGTCTGGCGTGCGGCGTGGGCATCGAGTACACGGCGCGTCAGCAGCGAGAGTTTTTCCTCCAGCGTGGCGCCGGGCGTCTGCGCCAGGTCGAAATGCAGCGCGTCGCCCTGCTCGGTGGCGAATTGCTTGGACAGCAGTTGTTCATCCAGGCGCGCGGAAGCCTTCCAAGCCACATGCTGCAGCAGGTCGGTCGGGCGGTGCGCGCGCAGACCGAAAAAGTCGTCCGGTTCATCCGGCTGCATACGCTGACCGAGGCCGCCGCTGGCGACATGGGCGGGTGCGGCCTGCGCCGGTGTCGGATAGACCAGGCAGCGCTCTTCGAAGCGCGCATAACTCCAAGCGCGGATCAGCCCCAGCGGCCAGGTGCTGGCAATGGTCAGGCGCGGCATGGCCTGCCAGCCGCGCTGCAGCGCGGGTACGGCCAGGCTGACGCTGTTATGCGTATCGACATGGCTGAGCAGCGGCGGGCCGCCAGCGCACTGTAGTTGCAGGCTGGCACGCGGGCGTTCGCTGACGAGGGCGATGCCGAAATGAATGCGCTCTCCGGCGAAACCCGGGACATGTCGTGCCGGTGCGAGCTGCAGACCGGACAGATTGCGAAAGCTCTGCACAATGGCGACGATGCCGAGACCGGCGAGCAGAAAGGTCAGTGCATAGCCAAGACTGAGGTTGTAGTTGATGCTGCCGATCAGCATCAGCAACAGCGTAACCGCATACATCACGCCGGCCTTGGTCGGCAGTACGTAGATGCGGCGCTGGCCGAGACGCAGGGGCGCGGCGTCGGCATGGCGCGGCCACAGCCACTGGCGCAGGCGCTTCACGGCAAGGGCACGGCCTCGATGAGGTGGCGGCCGGTGGCCTCGCCACCCAGACCGCCGAGCTCGCCGCTTGGCTGCAGACGGTGGGCGACGATGCCCGGCAGGACCGCCTGCACATCTTCGGGCAGG
>DATMSM010000018.1:0-5152 GCA_035565355.1 Rhodocyclaceae bacterium | reverse complement strand
GCCACCGTGGCTGCTGCGCCAGTGGCTGCGCCGGCATCGTCGGGCGGCAGCCCGGACTGGGCCGTGCTGCATGAAGCCGTTGCCAGCGAGGCTGCCACCATCGTGGCTGCGCCACCAGCTGTCATGCATACAGAGGTTGAGGGCAAGAGCCCCGAGCAGATCATTCAGCAGGCTATCGGCCGTCGTGCCACGGACAAGCCGGGTGCGACGAACACCGGTGGGCGTCGCGAGGTGGAAAAGGGCGGCGGGCGTTCCAGTTCGGGCGGCAGCGACAACTCGATCCGCGTCGATACCACACGCCTTGACCAGGTACTCAATCTGTCGGGTGAAATCGGCCTGACCAAGAATCGCCTTAATTCGCTGCGCAGCGACATCCTCAACGGGCGCAATGATTCAGATACCCTGCAGGCGCTCGATCAGGCCGTGAGCCAGCTCGACCTGCTGGTGTCCGATCTGCAGAACGCCGTCATGAAGACGCGCATGCAGCCCATCGGCCGGCTGTTCCAGAAATATCCGCGTATTGCGCGTGATCTGGCGCGTGGCCTGGGCAAGGATGTCGACCTCATCCTGGTCGGCGAGGAAACGGAAATCGACAAGACCATGATCGAGGACTTGTCCGACCCGATCATCCACTTGATCCGCAATGCCGTCGACCACGGCATCGAGCCGACCGCTGACCGCATCGCCGCGGGCAAGTCGCCCAAGTCCGAAGTGCGCCTGGAGGCGCGCCAGGAAGGCGACCACATCCTGCTGCTGATCTCCGATGACGGCCGCGGCATGAACCCCGAGAAGTTGCGGGCCAAGGCGGTGGAGAAGGGGCTCATCACCGACGAAGAAGCCAACGTCATGGACGAGCGCCAGAGCTACAACTTGGTGTTTCTGCCGGGCTTCTCGACCAAGGATGCCATTACCGACGTATCCGGTCGCGGTGTCGGCATGGACGTGGTCAAGACCAATATCCAGAAGCTCAACGGCTCGATCGAGACCAAGTCTGCGCTCGGCAAGGGCACGACCTTCATCATCTCGCTGCCGCTGACGCTGGCTATCCTGCCGGTGCTGCTGGTGCAGCTCGGCCAGCAGCCGTTTGCCGTGCCGCTGTCGATGGTGCGCGAGATTCTGCCTATCGATGTTTCCGGTGTGCAGGAAGTCGGTGGCCGCGCCACCATGGTGGTGCGCGGCGAAGTCATGCCCATCTACCCGCTCAACTACATGCTGGGCTGGGCTTCCGAGAGCACGCCGGGCTACGGCGTGCTGATGCAGACCGCCGAGCACACCTTCATTCTCGCCATCGATGGCTTCATGGGGCGCGAAGATGCGGTCATCAAGTCGCTTGAGGATTTCCGTCCCAAGGGTGTAGCCGGTGTCACCACGCTTTCCAACGGCCAGATCGTGCTGATTCTGGACATCAAGGAACTGCTTTCCGCCCTGGGCGATGGCCGCGGCGTGCCTCGTTCCATCTTCCAGAGCGCAATCAGCGCCGCCGCCTGATACGCCGCGCCTTTCGGCGCGATGCTCCGCTCCTGAATCGCCTGTCATTTCGTCACTCGAAATGACAGGCGATTTGCCATTTGTTCGCTCCCTCGCTTTTACCCCGTGGCGGCAATAATTGCCGCACGTGAAAGTCCCTTCTTGTCACTTCGGCCGGAGTGCGAAGGGCGGGCAACCCGGGTGGTACCGAGGTTTCCCGAGAGGAGAAGCCGTTGGCTGAAGAGAGCGATCTCGAAAAGACAGAACCTGCGTCAGCGCGACGACTGGAGAAGGCCCGTGAAGAAGGGAACCTTCCGCAGTCGCGCGAGCTCATGGCCTTCCTGGTTCTGGCTGCCGGCGTGGGCTGTCTTTGGGTCGCGGGTGGCTGGATGTCGGCGCGCACGACTTCAATGCTGCGTGACGGGCTCATGTTCACGCGCGAGACCGCTTTCGATACGGCACGACTCTTTACGTACCTCACAGAGCTGGCCACCGAGGCTCTCATCACGCTCGCTCCGATCTTTTTGCTGACTGTGATCGGGGCGATTGTGGCGCCCATCGTGATCGGCGGCTTTAACCTCACGGGCAAACCCTTGCAGCCCAGCTTCGAAAAGATGGATCCGCTCAAGGGCATCCAGCGCATCTTTTCCGTCAATGGGGTTGCCGAGCTCGTCAAGGCAGTGCTCAAGTCCCTGTTGGTCGGGCTGGTGATCTGGTGGGTGATCCGCCACGAGCAGGACACGCTGTTTGCCCTGATCAGCATGCCCATCGAGGCCGGCGTACCGGAAATGGTGCATGAGATTCTCGCCGCCAGCCTCATGATTGTCGGCGGCATGGCCATCATTTCGGCGATCGATGTGCCCTTCCAGCTCTGGCAGTACTACAAGAAACTGCGCATGACCAAGGAAGAGCTGAAGCAGGAAGGCAAGGAGCAGGAGGGCAGCCCCGAGGTCAAGGGACGTATCCGTCGCCAGCAGATGGACATGGCGCGGCGCCGCATGATGCAGGATGTACCGACCGCCGATGTGGTCGTGACCAACCCGACCCACTATGCCGTGGCGCTCAAGTACGACAACAAGAATATGGCGGCACCGCAGATCGTGGCCAAGGGCATGAACCTGATCGCCGCCAATATCCGCGAGCTGGCAGAGCAGCACAAGGTGCCGGTGCTGGAAGCTCCGCCGCTGGCGCGTGCGCTCTATAAGCATGCCGAGATAGGCGAGCAGATTCCCGCCACGCTGTACACGGCCGTGGCCGAAGTAATGGCCTATGTGTATCAGTTGTCCCAGTATCTGTCCGGCAGCATGACGGCGCCGGAAGCCCCGAAGGAGATCGCGGTCCCCGCCGATATGGATCCGGGCTCGCCGGACGAGCGTGACGGGGTGGTGGTCGCATGAATGCGCTGACGCTCCAGCTGCGCGAGTTCTTCTCAGGCCCGAATGCGCGCCTGCTGGTGGCGCCGCTGCTCATCATGATGATTCTGTCGATGATGGTGCTGCCGCTGCCCACCTTCATCCTTGACCTGGCCTTTACCTTCAACATTGCGCTGTCCATCATGGTGCTGCTGGTAGCGATGTACACCATGAAGCCGCTGGACTTCTCGGCCTTCCCGACCGTGCTGCTGGTGACCACGCTGCTGCGCCTGTCGCTCAATGTCGCTTCGACCCGCGTCATCTTCCTGCATGGCCACAAGGGGCCGGACTCCGCCGGCGCCGTCATCGACGCCTTCGGCCACTTCCTGGTCGGCGGCAACTACACGGTCGGCATCATCGTCTTTGTCATCCTGACGGTGATCAACTTCGTTGTCATCACCAAGGGTGCTGGCCGCATCGCCGAAGTGTCGGCGCGTTTCACCCTGGATGCCATGCCCGGCAAGCAGATGGCCATCGACGCCGACCTCAACGCCGGCCTGATCGGCGAGGACGACGCGCGCAAGCGCCGCAAGGAGATATCCCAGGAGGCCGACTTCTTCGGCTCCATGGACGGTGCCTCCAAGTTCGTGCGCGGCGATGCCATTGCAGGCATCCTGATCCTCTTCATCAACATCATCGGCGGCCTCATCGTCGGTGTGGTCCAGCACGATATGGCCACCTCCGAGGCTGCGCGCGTCTACACCCTGCTGACCATCGGCGACGGCCTGGTTGCGCAGATCCCGGCGCTGATCATTTCCACGGCCGCTGGCCTGGTCGTCAGCCGTGTCAATACCGAAGAGGACATCGGCAAGCAGTTCACCAGCCAGGTGCTGGGGAACAACAATGTGCTCTACCTGACTGCCGGCATCCTTGGCACCCTGGGCCTGATCCCGGGCATGCCGAACTTTGTGTTCCTGCTGCTGGCTTCGCTGTTCGGCGGCTATGCTTACTTCAAGCAAAAGCGCGAAGCACTGGCGGCTGAAGTTGCATCGGCCCCTGCCGGCGCTGCTGCTGCTGCAGCGGCCGCCGCCGCAGCGCCGGCCGAGGCGCAGGAGGCCAGCTGGGCCGACGTTGCGCCGGTCGATGTGCTCGGCCTCGAAGTCGGTTATCGTCTGATTCCGCTCGTCGATCGCGGTCAGGACGGTGACTTGCTGAAGCGTATCCGCGGCCTGCGCAAGAAGTTTGCACAGGACATCGGCTTCCTGTCGGCGCCGGTGCATATCCGCGACAATCTCGAGCTCAAGCCCAATACCTACCGCATCACGCTCAAGGGCGTGGAGGTCGGTCATGGCGAATCCTATCCGGGCATGTTCCTCGCCATCAACCCGGGGCGTGTCAGTGGCCCGCTGGCTGGCGTGGAAACCAAGGATCCGGCCTTCGGCCTCTCCGCCTACTGGATCGAGGCCGGTCTGCGCGACCAGGCGCATGTGCTGGGCTACACCGTGGTCGATGCCAGCACCGTGATCGCCACCCACCTCAATCACCTGATCCTGTCGCACACCACCGAACTGCTCGGCCGTCAGGAAACGCAGTCTCTGCTTGATCACATTGCCAAGGATGCTCCCAAGCTGATCGAGGATCTGGTACCCAAGCTGCTCAGCGTGTCCACCGTGCAGCGCGTGCTGCAGGGCTTGCTCGAAGAGGGCGTCAATATCCGCGACATGCGCACCATCATCGAAGTGCTGGCCGAACATGCGCCGCGCACGCAGGACCCGGCAGAGCTGGTCAGTCAGGTGCGTATCGCACTCGGCCGCTCCATCGTGCAGCAGATATTCCCCGGCGATACCGAGGTCCAGGTCATGGCGCTCGATCCCGCGCTCGAGCGCATGCTGGCGCAGGCCGTACAGGGCGGAGGCAATGCGGGCGGCATAGAGCCCGGCCTCGCCGATGCGCTGCTCAAGGAAACCGCGACCGTTGCGCAGCGTCAAGAAGACCTGGGCAACCCGGCGGTGCTGCTGGTGCCGGGCCAGATCCGCTGGCTGCTGTCGCGCTTCCTGCGCCGCGCCTGGCCAACACTCAAGGTTATTGCGAACTCCGAAGTTCCGGATTCGCGCACGATTAAAGTCACGACGATTATTGGAGCCAAAACATGACAGTGAAACGCTACGTTGCCGACACCGCGCGCGAATGCCTGCGCCGGGTCAAGGAAGAGCTCGGGCCCGACGCCATCGTCGTCTCCAACCGCCAGATCGAGGGTGGTGTCGAGATTACCGCGATGTCCGCCGACAGCCTGGAGGCGCTTTCAGCGCAGAGCGCGCCGCGCGTGGCAGCGG
>DATMSM010000017.1:0-3488 GCA_035565355.1 Rhodocyclaceae bacterium | reverse complement strand
ATGGCAAGGTTGTAGCCGCGGGCATTGCTGCCGCCGTGCCCGACGCGACCGGCACGCTTGCCGGCGCCGGTGCGGCTGCCATTGGCGCCACCCGCACGGCTGCCCGTTGCATCCGAACGCCATCCCTGTCCCGTGCCGACCGGCTGGAAGGACGGAATCAAGTGCTTCTTGCCATTGCCGATCAGCTCGCTGCGGCCCATGGCGCGCAACGCGTCGCGCAGCGCCGGCCAGTTCTCCGGATCGTGATAGCGCAGGAAGGCCTTGTGCAGACGGCGCTGGCGGCCGGAACGTACGGCGCCGACATGCTCCGAGGTCTCGCTGACCTTCTTGAGCGGGTTCTTCTCGGTGTGGTACATCGCCGTTGCCGTCGCCAGCGGCGTCGGCAGGAAGGTCTGCACCTGGTCGAGACGGAAGTTGTTGGCCTTCAGCCACAGCGCGAGATTGAGCATGTCCTCGTCGGTCGTGCCCGGGTGCGCGGCGATGAAGTAGGGGATCAGGTATTGCTCCTTGCCCGCCTCCCGCGAAAACTTCTCGAACATCTGCTTGAAGCTATCGTAGGCGCCCATGCCCGGCTTCATCATCTTCGAGAGCACGTTTTGTTCGGTGTGCTCGGGTGCGATCTTGAGATAGCCGCCGACGTGATGGGTAACCAGTTCCTTCACATACTCGGGCGAGCGGACGGCCAGGTCGTAGCGCAGGCCGGAGCCGACCAGAATTTTCTTGACGCCGGGAATCGCGCGCGCCTTGCGGTAGAGGTTGACGAGCGCAGAGTGGTCGGTATTCAGGTTCTCGCAGATGTCGGGGTAGACACAGGACGGCAGGCGGCAGTTGGACTCGATTTTCTTGTCCTTGCAGGCCATGCGGTACATGTTCGCGGTCGGGCCGCCGATGTCGGAGATGACGCCCGTAAAGCCGGGCACCTTGTCCCTGATCTCCTCGATTTCCCTGAGGATGGATTCTTCTGAGCGGCTCTGGATGATGCGGCCTTCATGTTCGGTGATCGAGCAGAAGGTGCAGCCGCCGAAGCAGCCGCGCATGATGTTCACCGAAAAGCGGATCATGTCCCAGGCCGGGATCTTGGCATCCCCATAGGCCGGGTGGGGCGCGCGTGCATAGGGCAGGTCGTAGACCCCGTCCATCTCGGGCGTGGACAGTGGTAGCGGCGGCGGATTCAGCCACACGTCGCGCAGTCCGGCGCCGGTGCCGCTGGCTTGCACCAGGGCGCGCGCATTGCCGGGATTCGATTCGAGATGGAAGGTGCGCGAGGCGTGGGCGTAGAGAATGGTGTCGGCCGCCACGGTTTCATGCGAGGGCAGGCGCACCACGGTCAGGGCGCGCTCCAGTTTTCTCTGCGCCTGGCGCTCGGACTTGGCATTCAAGGCGGCGGTCAGCTTGGCGTCGAGCTTGACGGTGGCCGTCGCGACCGGTGGCGTCGCGGTCTTGGCCGGTTCCATGGCATAGGGATCGGGGTGCTGCGCCAGCGGCGCGCCCGGTGTGTCGACGGTGGTCGAATCGACTTCGGTCCAGCCTTCCGGGCGCCAGCCGTGCGGCACCATGAAGCCGGTGCCGCGCACGTCGCGAATGTCTTCGATTGCTTCGCCCTTGGCGAGGCGATGGGTGACTTCTACCAGGGCACGCTCGGCGTTGCCGAACAGCAGCAGGTCGGCCTTGCTGTGCGGCAGGATGGATTGCCGGACCTTGTCCGACCAGTAGTCGTAGTGGGCAATGCGGCGCAGCGAGGCTTCGATGCCGCCGATGATGATGTTGGCGTCCGGATAGGCCTCGCGGCAACGCTGCGAATAGACGATGACGGAACGATCCGGCCGCTTGTTGGGCTCGGCGTTCGGCGTATACGCGTCGTCGGAGCGGATCTTACGGTCGGCCGTATAGCGATTGACCATCGAATCCATATTGCCGGCGCTGACGCCGAAATATAGATTGGGTTTGCCCAGCGTCTTGAAAGCCTCAGCCGAATGCCAGTCCGGTTGGCTGATCACCCCGACGCGAAAGCCCTGCGCTTCGAGCAGACGGCCGACCAGGGCCACGCCGAAACTCGGATGGTCGATATAGGCATCGCCGTTGACCAGAATGATGTCGCAGGAGTCCCAGCCGAGCTTGTCCATCTCGGCGCGCGACATGGGCAAAAACGGCGCGGTGCCGAAACGTTTGGCCCAATACGGGCGCCAGGAAAACAGAGCTTTTGGTGCAGGGGCGTTCATCCCCGCATTTTACAGGCTAGACAGGGACTTAGATAGTCGTTTAACCCTGTTTCCAGCGGCTTTGCGCCGACAAGTGCTTTGCTAAAAACTCCATCTGGTCGGCCAGGATGTTGCGATTAGAGAGAATCAGGTACTCGGCCTTGTTCGGCACGTAGGGCGCATAGAGCAGGGGCATGTGCGCTTGTTCCGGCGTGCGCCCGCTCTTGTGCTGGTTGCAGGGGCGGCAGGCGGTGACGACGTTCATCCAGCGGTCGCGGCCGCCCTGGGACACCGGGATGACATGGTCGCGGGTCAGTTTGGCGCCGACGAGGTGGTTGCCGCAGTAGGCGCAGATATGGCGGTCGCGGCTGAATAGTTCGCGGTTGGACAGTGGCGGCGTCTGGTTCATGGTCTTTGCCAGAACCGACTTGCCCTTGATGGCGATGATGCTGTTCGTTTCGATGTGGGAGCGTTCGCCGGTACTGCGACAGGTTCCACCCTGAAAACTGAAGCTGCGGTCGCCGGCTTCCCAGGCCACCAATGCCTTGGCCTGATAGACGCAGGCCATCTGCCAGCTGACCCAGCGATGCGGGGTGCCATACATGTCCAGCGTCAGAATCAGGGGCGAAGCGGGCATACTGCTTTCCTTAGCTAGAAACTAGAATCGGGTCAGTGAGTTAAGCGCACCGTGAAACTTTGACGATAGCCTAGCAGAGGGGCGATCACTTGGAAACTGGCGAATACCGTGGGTTTGCCGGGCAATTTTCACGCTGGCTGCGGGCGCAGCTCGCCATCTGGCGCTGGCCGCTATTGTTTTCCCTGCTGCTCCATGTGTGCCTGTTCTGGCCGCCAAGCCTGCAGCAGAGCCAGCCAGCGGCGAGCAGGGGCGGAGCGGCATCCGGCCTGCAGGCGCACCTGAGAGCGGCGGCGGTACCCGCCACATCGGCCGAGCAGGTGCCGTCGCGGCCTGCACCACCCCATCTGATGCCCGCGATGATCAGTACTCCCATCGCCTCGGTCGCGGCCCCCGTTCCTGCCAGGGCCCAGGCGATGGCTACCCCGCCCGCCCCGCTTGTGCCGCAGGAGCCGGGCGAGAGCGTCGCTGCATGGTCTGCGGCTAGCGGCCTGGATCCAGGTGCTGTCAGGGTTTATCGGTTGGCACTGGCCCGCGCGATCAGGGTGGAGGGCTTGCGGCCGCGCCTGCCTGATCCTTCTTTTCAGGGGGCGCTAACGATGGGGGTTGCCATCAGTGCGACCGGGCAGTTGCGGGCGGTGGCTGTCGTGCGCAGC
>DATMSM010000016.1:0-20918 GCA_035565355.1 Rhodocyclaceae bacterium | reverse complement strand
GCGGCCGCCGGAAACGACGACGCGCGCCGAAGACAGCTCGGGGCGCTCGCCGCCGGCGTGATCGACGGAGAGGAAACGCACGCGACTGTCGGCGGCGGGTGCGGCGACTTGCACCAGCTCGGCATTGCCGTCGGCATCGACCGGCTTCCAGCGCGAGGCACGTACAGTCAGCACCTGCAGGCCGGGCTTGTTCTCCACCGTGGCGAGCAGATTGCCGGCGTAGATGGGGCGCACGTAGTTGTGCGGCGCATTGATTTCCAGCGCTTCGCTGACCATGCCCACGTCCTGCAGTGCCGCGAAGCGCGGCAGGATGTTCTTGCCCTGGCTGGTGTGCGGCGCCAGCACGACGCTGTAGTCGGCGACGATGGACTGCAGCAGATTGGCCGCATCTTCGGCGCTGGCGTGCGTGAGATGGGCGGCATTGGCATGCAGCACACGGCGCACGCCATTCAGCTTCTGTGCCTGCTCCAGTGCGGCGGGATTGGCAGCGCCAAGCAACAGCACATCGACCGGCAGGTTCCAGCTTTGTGCCGCGCGTGCGGATTGACGGGTTGCGGTCTTGAGGCCGTTGGCATCGAATTCGGCGATCAGGAGAACGGCGCTCATTACAGGACCCCCGCTTCGTTCTTGAGCTTTTCAACCAGCTCGGCGACGCTGTTCACCTTCACGCCGGCCTTGCGCGGCGGCGGTTCGGCGACCTTGAGGGTCTTCAGGCTGGGCGCGGCGGCCACGGCCGACAGGTCGATGCTGCCGATGGGCTTTTTCTTCGCCATCATCAGGTTGGGCAGCTTGACGAAGCGCGGATCGTTCAAGCGCAGGTCGGCCGACACGACAGCCGGCAGATCGATGCTCAGGGTCTCGGTGCCGCCGTCGATTTCGCGCACGACGGTGATGGCATTGCCTTCCACCGTGAGCTTGGAGACCGCAACCGCTTGCGGCCAGGCGAGCAGTGCGGCGAGCATTTGCGCAGTCTGGCCGGCGTCGTCGTCGATGGCCTGCTTGCCGAGCAGCACCAGCTGCGGTTGTTCTGCGTCGACCACGGCCTTGAGCAGCTTGGCGACAGACAGGGAGTCGAGATCGTCGCCGGCTTCACCATGAATGACGCGATCCACGCCCATGGCCAGCGCATGGCGCAGGCCTTCCTGGGCGCCGGCATTGCCGAGCGAAACGGCCACGATCTCGGTGGCCTTGCCGGCTTCCTTGAGGCGCAGTGCTTCCTCGATGGCGTTTTCATCGAAGGGATTGACGCTCATTTTCACGCCCGCAGTTTCGACCCCCGAGCCATCGGCCTTGGGACGTACGCGAACATTGAAATCAACCACCCGCTTGAGGGCGACTAAAACTTTCATTCCAAACACCTTTCCTTATCTGGTCGGCATTTTAAAGAAGGCTACAATATCTGTGAAATGGATTGTTTATATATTTATTATCGTTTTTATATATAGGTCTTTGCTTAGACCCTGAACCAAGCCACTGAAAACCATGAAATTTACCCTGCGCCAACTCGAAATCTTCGTTGCCGTCGCCAATGCCGGTTCGGTTTCGCGGGCTGCCGAACAACTGTCCTTGTCGCAATCGGCAGCGAGCACGGCCCTGGGCGAGCTCGAAAGAGCTTACGACCAGACCCTGTTTGATCGCGTCGGCAGACGACTGGTGCTTAACGACACCGGCCACTGGCTGCTGCCGCGGGCGCTGGAGCTGCTGGCCCGCGCCCATGAACTCGAAGGGCAACTGGGCACCGATCAGAGCATAGGCAATCTGCGCCTGGGCGCCAGCCTGACCATCGGCAATTATCTCGCAACCCTGCTGGTTGCGGATTTCCTGCAGCAACATCCGGCCAGCCGCGTGCAACTGGTCGTACACAATTCCGCCTCCATTATCGAACAGGTCGCCCGCTACGAGCTTGACCTGGGTCTAATCGAGGGCGATATGGGTCATCCCGACGTCATGGCGACGCCCTGGCTCAAGGACGAGCTGGTGGTCTTCGCCGCGCCCGGCCATCCGCTGGCCGGGAGAAAGGATGTCACGCTGGCGCAGGTGCTGCAGGAAAACTGGATCCTGCGTGAAGCCGGTTCAGGCACGCGCTCGACCTTCGAGCGTGCGCTCGGGGCGCGGCGCAGCGAACTCAAGGTGCGCCTGGAGCTTGAGCATACCGAGGCGATCAAGCGCGCGGTCGAGGCCGGGCTCGGGCTGTCGTGCATTTCGCGCCTGGCCCTGCGTGACGCTTTCCGACGCGGCAGTCTGGTGCCGATACGCCTGCCGGAGCTGCAGTTGCAGCGCCAGTTCTACATGGTGCAGCAGAGGAACAAGTACCTGACCAGCGGCATCCGCAGCCTGATGGCGCATATCCAGGCCGGGGTTGCCGCGGCCGAGAGTACCGACGACATGCCGCTGCCCATGGTGCCCTGAGCCTTGTGCTCGCGGGCTTTCCCGATACGGGCGCCGCAGATCACGGCAGGCAAGTAAAATACGCAGCTACCCCGAACACCGCATCACAAGAAAGAAACCATGTCTGACGACATCATGCAGTACGACGTCCTGATCGTCGGTGCCGGCCCTGCGGGCCTGGGCGCGGCGATCCGCCTCAAGCAACTGGCGCTGGAGGCCGGGCGCGAAGTTTCCGTGTGCATACTGGAGAAGGGCGCCGAGGTGGGTTCGCATATCCTCTCCGGCGCCGTGATCGACCCCAAGGCGCTGTCCGAACTGTTCCCGGACTGGCAGCAGAAGGGTGCCCCACTGAGCACGGCGGTGTCCTCGGACGAGGTCTGGCTGTTGTCGCAGGCAGGCGGTTTCAAGCTGCCGCAGTTCCTGCTGCCGCCGCTGATGCACAACGAGGGCATGTATGTCGGCAGCTTGGGCGAGCTGTGCCGCTGGCTAGGCGCGCAGGCCGAGGCGCTGGGCGTGGAAATCTACGCCGGCTTCTCTGCCGCAGCGCCCGTGTATGACGATGCTGGCGCCATGCTCGGCATACGCACCGGCGAAATGGGGCTGGATCGCGACGGCAATCCGACCGACCGCCATGTGCCGGGCATGGAGATACATGCGGCCTACACGCTGATCGCAGAAGGGGCGCGCGGTTCCTTGACGCGCCAAGTGGAACAGCGCTTCAAGCTGCGGGCGCACAGTGGTCCCAGCAAGTACGCGCTGGGCGTCAAAGAAGTCTGGCGCATCGCGCCCGAAAAGCACAAGCCCGGCCATGTGCAGCACAGCCTCGGCTGGCCGCTGGACGCGCGTACCGGTGGCGGTTCCTTCCTGTATCACTACGGGCAGAATCTCGTTTCCATCGGTTTCGTCACCCATCTCGACTACAGCAATCCGCGTCTCTCGCCCTTTGACGAGATGCAGCGCTTCAAGACGCACCCGACCATCGCGCCGCTGTTTGAAGGCGCCGAGCGTATCGGCTACGGCGCGCGCGCCATCAATGCCGGTGGTCTGCAGGCGCTGCCCGAGTTGATCTTCCCGGGCGGCGCACTGATCGGTTGTACCGCCGGTTTCCTCAACGTGCCGCGCATCAAGGGCAGCCATACGGCGCTCAAGTCCGGCATGCTTGCCGCCGAAGCCGCATTCGCCGCGCTGGCTGCGGGACGCGCCAACGACGGTCTGATCGAGTATGTGGAAGGCGTGAAGAAGAGCTGGATCTGGGATGAACTCGAGCTCGTCCGCAATGTGAAGCCCTACCTCAGCCGTTGGGGCGAATATGGCGCCATGCTGCTCGGCGGTTTCGAGATGTGGCTGGGCACCCTGGGCCTCAAGTTGCCGTGGACGCTCAGGCATCGCAAGGGCGACCACGAAACCCTCAAGGCTGCGGCCAGCACACCGAAGCCGCAGCCCATCAAGTTCGACGGCAAGCTCACCTTCGATCGTCTGAGTTCATTGGCCCTGGCCAATCTGCAACACGACGACAGTCAGCCGGTGCATCTGAAGCTGATCGATCCGCCCCTGGCGATCAGCTACAACCTCAAGAACTACGACGCGCCCGAGCAGTATTACTGCCCGGCCGGTGTATACGAGATTGTGAACAAGGATGCGGAGCCCGCCCTGCAGATCAACGCTCAGAACTGCGTGCACTGCAAGACCTGCGATATCAAGGATCCCCTGCAGAATATCGTGTGGACCCTGCCGGAGGGTGGCAGCGGCCCACAGTATGCCGGCATGTAAATGGCTAAATAATTAGTTATGACGGTGTTGCCGCTGCTGGATTTCGATACGCGCAAGTCTCTGCTGTTTGCGCTGGTGGCGGAGCGGCTTGCGGCTTACTACGAGCATGCGCAGTGGATGACGGAGGCTCAGGGGGCGACTCTTGCCGGCCTGTGGCTGTCGCGCTCCAAGATGCAGTTGGCGCAGGCCGAGCGTCGCCAGCTGTCCGATCTCAGCGACCGCATGGCGCGTCAGATTGCGGGCACGCTGTCGCGCGAGGCCGGCTTGTATACCGCTCACGAAATGATGGAGGCTCTGGATCCGAACTACCGTTCGGATACGGTCTTCGATCTGCTCGACGAATGCGACCGGATGCTGCGCGAACAGGGCATGGCCGACTGATGCGCCATGCCCTGCCGGGCTTACGGAAAAACCGGGAAAGCCGGTTCGAAGCCGCGAGCATTGGCTTCGGGGTGGGTGCGGCCGATCAGGCTGCGGACTTCCTCCACGCGACCGCGCGGCACATCGACGATAAGCAGCACCTTGCCTTGTTCGATTTCCTCCTCGAACTGCGACAGCTGCGAGTTGGGTAGCGCAACCCCTATCATGCTGCTGGACCAGGCACCGAGCACTGCAAACAGCACGGCCATGGCGAGCACGATGCCCGGTTGCAGGAACATGCCGACAGGCTGGATGGCGTACAGGGCGATGCCGATCACGAGGCCGAACAAGCCGCCGCTGACCAGCCCGACTTCGGCGCCACGCAGCAGGTCCTTGCGTATCGCGTAGCCGGCTTCGTGCAGCTCGCCGAGATGGGTGCCCGGTCTGGCCACGAAGTGCATATGCCTGTCCTCGATCCTGGCCAGCAACAGATCGTTGGCGGTTCTTTCAGCGCTGGCAACGCTGGGGAGCATGAAATACAGTCTACGTTTCATCATGGCAGTCTCCTTGACCACGGGTCTTTGCATTGGCCCTGTTTCCGGATTCCCCCCTCACCTTCTTTCTAGTCGTATATCCCGGAAATGCAACGTTATTCGGGACATATAAACTAAAGTTTCATATGGAAAATTTTCATGGCTGATGCAGACGAATATCTGAACGAAGACGAGGCTCGCCGGCTTGCCACCCACGAGCATTACAAAGGCGGTCTTTATCGCCTCATCGGGGAGGCGCGGCACTCGGAAACCGAGGAATGGCTGGTCGTCTACGAGCAGCTCTGGCCCAAGGCGCGCGGCCTGTGGGTACGTCCGCGCGACATGTTTCATGGCCGTCTTGAGGACGGCACCATCCGTTTCCGTGCCCTGGGCTGAAGCAGCCCGCTTATGCTGGCGCGCTCGTGTTGAGGCGATCGCGGATTTCTGCCGTGAGCGCGAGTGAGGCGAGCCGCGCTGCATGATCGGCGAAGAGCCCGGTCACCATGAGTTCATCGGCGGCCGTCTGCGCGATGATGTCCTGCAGTCGCGCCGCGACGGTGTCGGGCGAACCTACCGCCGAGTAACTGAGCATGGATTCGGCATGCATGCGCTCGGACGGCGTCCAGTAGTCATTGATGTTGGCGATGGGGTGCGGGATCTGCCCCGGCGTGCCGCGCACGAGGTGGGTGAAGGATTGTTGGTGCGAGCTGAACTGATATTGCGCCTCGGCGTCGCTGGCCGCGGCAAAGACGTTGACTGCGACGATGCAATAAGGGCTGGCCAGCTGCGCTGAAGGCTTGAAGTGTTGGCGATAGATGTCCAGCGCTGTACCCAACTGCCCCGGCGCGAAGTGGGCGGCAAAGGCGAAGGGCAGGCCCAGCATGGCGGCCAGTTGTGCGCTGAAGGTACTGGAGCCGAGCAGCCACAGCGGCACGTCGAGGCCCGCGCCCGGCACGGCGCGTATCGGTGCATGCGGATCTGCATCGGCGAAGTAGCGCTGCAGTTCCTGCACATCCTGCGGGAAGCGGTCGGCGCTGAGCGGATCGCGGCGCAGCGCCCGCATCGTCGTTTGGTCGGCGCCGGGCGCGCGCCCCAGGCCCAGATCAATACGACCGGGATAGAGTGATGCGAGTGTGCCGAACTGCTCCGCGATGACCAAGGGCGAATGGTTGGGCAGCATGATGCCGCCGGAGCCCACGCGCAGGGTGCGAGTGCCGCCGGCGACATGGCCGATCACCACTGCGGTCGCCGCGCTGGCGATGCCGCTCATATTGTGATGTTCGGCCAGCCAGAAGCGCGTGTAGCCGAGGCGTTCGGCATGTTGTGCGTATTCGAGCGTGTTGCGCAGGGAGTCGGCGGCAGTGGCGCCGACAGCAATAGGGGAGAGGTCGAGAATCGAAAAGGGTGTCATGCGCGTCCTTGCAGAATCCCGCGCGCTCCGGGATGTGCTCGGCAAGGCGTGCATGGCGATACGGGAAGCCGGTGCATACCGGTTTCCTTATACATGGGGTGAGGCGGTAGGTTTTCAAGCGGAAGGCCGACGCGGCCTTCCGCTGGTCTGGCGTGTGCTTAAAAGGCGGGCCAGCTGAAGCGTGTCTGCTGGGCCGGACCGTCGACCTTGATCGACTGGCGGACGGTCTTGCCGCGGTAGGAGGCATCTACGATGTAATTGCCCTTGGGCAGCTTGAGCAGGCACACAGGGCCGTTGGCGGTGAAGCTGAGCATCTCCTTCAACTTGCCGCCCTGCACGGTGACGGCCACGTCGGCGATATACGCGCCTTCCGGCCCGCTGGTAAACAGCAGCTCGCTACCGGCCTCGCTGCGCAGTGACTTGATGGCATGCATGCCTTCATCAGAAACGCCGCCACAGACATATTGCGCCGCGCCCTGGTTTTGCCAGGGGGATGCTGGGGCCGCCGACGGCGCGCCGTTCTGCGCCCAGGCGGGGGCTGTCAGCAGCAGGGGGATGAGCAGATAAGGTTTCATCGAAGCTCCTTGATTCAACAGGAGGATTCGATTCTAGGGTGAAGTGCAGATGGGCGCTGTAGGTCTAGTCCGATTGGTGCTGAGCGAGCTCAGACCAGGCGCCGCGCACTGCGCCGCGCAAAGTAAAACCATTCGTTGCCGGGCAGGGCGCGCGGATTCGGGAAGACGATAAAGCCGTCCTGCTCCGCCCGCACCGCGCTGCCGTCGTGGCGATGTCCGATCAGTTCGCCGGCCTTGAGCGGATCGAAGCTCCGCCATTCGCGCACAAAGGTGTCGCCCGGATTTTCGAGATCGATGACATCCTCCAGCCGTAGTACCTCGAAGTCCTGCGGCGGCGCAGCCGGCGCTGCCTCCACCAGTCCCAGCAGGGCCAGCGTCTGACGGATGGCGTGATAGGCCACCGCGGGTGCATTCGCTTCCTCGTGCTGGCCGCATTCAAGCGTGACGCCATAGCCGCCGCGTGAGCGCATGTACTCGGTGGTGCCGACGCCATAGGCGGGGTCGAGCAGGAGCGGATTGGCGTCCGGATGGCGCTCGCGGCGGCGCGCCACGCCCAGTGCATAAGTATCCAGCCAGCCTTCGACCACGCGGTTTACGCCCAGGTGGGCCGCCAGCCGGGCTTCTTCTGCGGCATGTGCGAACGGTTCGAGTGCGCCTGCATTATCGCGCGGGCCGAGCATGACGAAGGGTTGGCCGCCGGTGTGAAAGGAGTGCAGGTCGAGCAGCACCTCGTGGGCGTCCAGCAAGGGGCATAAGGCATTGGCAATGTGGTCCTCGAAATCCTGCGGCTCGGCGTTTGGCCGCAGATTGCGATTGAGGTTGCGGTCGCCCTGGCGCTGCTGGCGCTGGTATGCAAGCGGATTGGTGATCGGTACCAGGGTCAGCGTGCCGCGTTCGATGCGCAGCGCCGCGCTGTCGATTTCTGCGATCAGGCGCTCGATGGCGCGCGTGCCGCAGACTTCGTTGCCATGCACCGCGCCGAGAATGATGAGACGTGGCCCAGGCTGCAGGCCGGCATATTGATGAACGCGCAGGGTGGTCGGAGTTGGGCTCACGTTGAGAGGCAAGTGCGGCGTCGAATTGGAATGCTTCGATTCTAGCCTGTCTGCCGGCGTGTTCATCTAGGGAAGAAAGGCCGGAGAAAGCAGCCGCAGGCCAATCGAGAACCAGCCTTCGCCGCCGTGGCTGCGATTGCCGTAGGTGGCGTCCAGCTGCACGCGGTTGTGCACGATCCAGTGGCGCAAGCCGAGCTGGTAGTAGGGTCTGCCCTGATGTTCGCCATAGCTTTCGGCGATCAGCCAGGTGCGCGACGTCATCTCGATCTCTCCGCCTATGCCCCAGGTCATTGCGTGGCGCTGCGCCAGCCTGTCCTTAGTCCAGCCTAGGTTGATGTGCAGTAGCGCCGCGTCGTCGCGGAAGGAAAAGGTGGCCGGCACATAGGCATAGACATCGCCGAGCAGCGTCTTGCTGTGATCGGGATGGCTGACCGTGCCGCCGACCAGACCCCAGGCCCAGCCGTTGGGCTGCAGCGTCCTGAACAGGGTCTTGCCTTGCAGTACCAGATCGGAGGTCTTGCTGCTGCCGTTCTGCCGCGTGACGGCAGCGCCGGCGGCCAGCTCAAAGTTGCCGCCGAGGTTGCATGAAGGCAGGGCCCAGTACTCATTGCTGTCGTTGTTCGCCTTCAACCAGGTTTCGAGCTGACAGGACTTGTCGTCCACGATACGCGCATCGTCGGTCACCATCGGTCGCGCCGCATGGGCAAACGGGCTGAGGAGCAGGCAGAGCGTGATGCAGCAGGGAAGATACTTGGCGTGAGGCAGATGCATGGCGAAGTTAGTCGGAGCGATGGCGGATTGTAGACTTCGCTTTGTTACGAATCGAAAAAAACAAAAAACCTGTCGTGTCAGCGATTTATAATCGCCGCGCTCGTGCTGGAGCGCAGTTTCAGCGAGCATTATGGCGAAAGGTTAGGGCTTGCGTTCCTTTGTGGTGGATTTGTTCAAGGCAGTGGCGGCACAGTTGATCGTGCTGCACCACCTGGTTGCCTACGGCCCGGTTGCTGCGGCCGTTGCTCTTGCCTCCCCGCTGGCGGCGGATTTCCTGTTCGACTATGCGCGCATGGCGGTGCAGGCCTTTATCGTCATTGGCGGCTATCTGGCGGCGCGCAGTTTTTGCGATGGCCGCGACGCCGGCAATCTGCTGCTGCCGATTTTCAAGCGCTATCTGCGTTTGGCGATTCCCTTCCTCGCTGCATTGGCGCTGACCACTGTCGTGGCGGCCTTGCTGCGCCCCTGGTTCAATGACGAAGCCATGCCGGCCGTGCCGACCTTTGCGCAGGTGTTCGCGCATGCCTTCCTGCTGCATGGCGTGCTGGATTACGAGTCCCTGTCGGCCGGCGCCTGGTATGTTGCCATCGACTTCCAGCTCTATGCGCTGTTTGCCTTGCTCGTCTGGGGCAGCCGCCAGGCGCCGCGCTGGCATCTCGCCATCGTGATTGGGCTGACGCTCGCATCGCTGTTCCACTTCAACCGCGACAGCGCGCTGGATGACTGGGCGCTGTACTTCTTCGGCGCCTACGGCATGGGTGTGCTTGCCTTCCATATCGGTCGTCAGTCGCGCCCGCTGCCCTGGCTGGGGGCGCTGATTGCCGTGGTTGCGGCGGCATTGTGGCTGGATTTCCGCGGCCGCATCCTGCTCGCTCTGGGCGTAGCGGTGGCGCTGGTACTGCTGCGCAATGTCGCCGTGGACCAGGATAGCCGCCTGGCACGACGGGTCGCCTATCTGGGCCTTAACTCCTATGCCCTGTTCCTGGTGCACTTTGCGCTGTGCCTGCTCGGCAATGCCTTGTTCGCGCGCATGGGCTGGAATTCGCCAGCCGAAGGCGTGTCGATGCTGCTGCTGATCTGGCTGGCGAGCAATCTTCTGGCCGATCGCTTCTACAAGCGCGTCGAGTTGCCTGCCGGCAAGCTGGGCAACCCTTTCCTCTGGTTGCGCAGCCTGCGTTCCGAAGCCCCCTGAGCGAGTATCCCAGGCTGCACAAACCTTATACGCAGGGTGTTCGCTCACTTTAGGGAGCGGAAAAGCCCGCATCCTCGGTCTTCGCCCGGAGCGGACGGGCTGGGCAGGGCGTGGGGTTTGCATTATCATGCCCCTTAGGTCTGTGATAAGCACCACTATGGTGCCTGTCCGTCCGGAAAGACGGCCTCCCCCGTGGAGGCCGTTTTCATTTGACTTCATGGCTTTCCGCGCCGGCAGGCGCCCTTGGAATGACACATGGGGCGGAATAATAGGAGCAGCAATGGATCTCGAAATACCTGATGCGCTGGCAGGCAAGCTGCTCAGCAAGATAGACGCGGACAGCGTGCTGGGCAAGCAGCTGTCGGAGCACCGCAACAGCAAGGGGCGCATTGTCGTTTCGAGCAAGGTGTTCGATGGCAATGCCCTCAATGCGCTCTACGATCTGAGCAAGGAACACGATGAGCGTGCGTTGCGCTTTCAGCTGCTGGCGCTCGACAACATCTATGGCGCGCCAGATGCGCGCAAGATTCCCAACCTTGAAATGCTCATCAATGGACTGATCGCCTATCTCAAGCGCGACGCCATCGATGGCTGGCTCTACAAGCGCAACAAGGATGGCGTGCTGCTGCCCTGGCTGGTGGTCGGCATGCGTCACATGGTGCCAGTCGAGGCAAAACCCTATGTGGTGATCAGCCTGGTTGCGAACACGCTGCACTCGGCCGACAAGGAAGCTTCGGACGACTATCGTCAGCGTCGTTCGGGCATGAACACCGTGATCGTGATCGACGACAACGACATCGCCGACCGCACCATTCCGCAATTGCTCGCGGAGCTTGGCTACTTCAAGGAGTGCGACGACTTCAAGCGTGAATACGACGCCCAGGTCGAGCGCTTCCATCAGATGCAGCCGCGCTTCGGCACGCAGTTCATCGCGAAGCGGGCGGCGTATCTGGTTCGGGCCAAGCAGGGCAACGACTACCTGTCGCTGCATGATGGTCTCGTCGCCAAGGTCGTCAATGACGAAGAGATCCTCGAACGCCGCTTTGAAACCAATGCCGACAACGCCTTCTGGTGCGCGGCCGGCGTCGAGAACTGCTTCGACAAGATTCCGCTGCATCCCTACTTGCACGTCTTCCATCTTGAGCTGCACCGCAATATCTGGGTGCACGTCGACAACCTGGAAGAGTACGAGTACAACCCGGCCCTGCGCGATAAGCTGGTGCTGCCGCAGAATCATCGCGACCTGATCGACATCCTCACCGCCGACATGGGCGTCCTCATGGAGGACATCGTCGAGGGCAAGTCGGGCGGCACAACCATTCTGTGCAAGGGCGCGCCGGGCCTGGGCAAGACGCTAACTGCGGAAGTCTATGCCGAAGTCGTCGGCAAGCCGCTCTACCGCGTGCATTCGGGTCAGTTGGGCATCAGCGCCGAGTCTGTCGAGGCCAGCCTGTCCACCATCCTGCGCCGCGCCGCGCGCTGGGGGGCGATCCTGCTGCTCGACGAGGCCGACGTGTACATCCGGCAGCGCGACAATGATCTGCAGCACAACGCCATCGTCGCCGAGTTCCTGCGTACGCTCGAATACTTCAACGGTCTGCTGTTCATGACCACGAACCGCACCGACGATATCGACGATGCCATTGTTTCGCGCTGCATCGCCATCATCAAGTATGAAATGCCTTCGCCCACAGATAGGGTGCGTTTGTGGCAGACCTTGTCGACGCAGTTCCAGGTGGAGTTGTCGGAGGAAATGATCGCGGGTCTGACCCGTAGCTTCCCCGACACCAGTGGCCGCGACATCAAGGAGCTGCTCAAGCTCACCGCCAAGTTCTGCCGCAGCAAGAACATTCCGGTAACCGAAGACGCGTTCCATCAGTGCGCCATATTCCGCGGCATCAGCATCAAGTAGGCTGTTGATTCCCGGAGGTAAATGAGCAAGCCGGCCCCGCCGTTAGGGGCCGGCTTTTTTCGTGGGCGGTTTTTCCACGTCTGTTCGGACCCTCCACGCAGGCGCGCCTTGGTTTATGCTGGAAGCACAGGCACCCCTGAGTGAGCACCATGAGCATCGAAGAAGTAAAGCTGGCAGGCCCGGCAGGCGAAGCGCAGGATGCGCCGCAAAGCAATGTTCTTTCCTTTGCCGGCGGCGCTGCGCGGCGCAATAACGCGGAACTCCGCGAGTTGCTGCAGGTGTACGACCAATTGATCGCCCTGCTCAGGGAAACCGATAACGACAGCCTGGACATTCTGACCGACAGCATCCTCCTGTCTGTCGTGCGCTGCCGCGAGGTGCTGGCCGGCGGCTGCGATGACGAAGCCGTGCTGCGCATGGTCAAGGAGTTGCGTGCCGGCCTGCATGAAACGCCGCGCACCCTGCGCTCCCTGCTGCCGGGCCTTGGCCCGCGACTCGGCGAAAGTCTGGAGCATCGCCTGGGCATCCAGTTCGCGCGTTACTGAGGCAGCGCTGAAAATAAAAACCGGCCCCTGCTGCGGCCGGTTTTTGCATGATGCTGACGCGCCTACCAGTGGGTATCGCCGTCCGAGGTTGAACTGATCTTGTGCAAGGACAGGTCGGCGCCGTTGAATTCCTCTTCCTGATCCAGGCGCAGGCCGCTGATGCGTTTGATGGCGGCATAGACGATAAAGCCGCCGCTGACTGCCACAGTGATGCCGAGCAGGGTGCCGAGCAATTGGCTGATGAAGGCGACGCCACCCAAACCGCCCAGCGCGGTGCTGCCGAAGATGCCGCAGGCAAGACCGCCCCAGGCGCCGCAGAGACCGTGCAGCGGCCACACGCCCAACACGTCGTCGATCTTCCAGCGGTTCTGCGTGCAGGTAAATAGCTGCACAAACAAGGCGCCAGCGATCGCGCCGATGACCAGGGCGCCGAGCGGGTGGACCAGATCGGAGCCGCCGCAAATCGCGACCAGACCGGCAAGCGGGCCGTTATGGGCAAAGCCCGGATCGTTTCTGCCCATCAGCGTGGCGGCGAGCGTGCCGCCGACCATGGCCATCAGCGAGTTCATGGCAACCAGGCCGCTGATGCCTTCGATTTTCTGCGCGCTCATGACATTGAAGCCGAACCAGCCGACGATGAGTATCCAGGCGCCGAGTGCGAGGAAGGGAATGCTCGACGGCGGGTGGGCGACGACGCCGCCTTCCTTGCTGTAGCGACCGCGCCGGGCACCGAGTTGCAGTACGGCCATCAGGCCGATCCAGCCGCCGACCGCATGCACGACCACCGAACCGGCGAAGTCGTGGAACTCGGCACCGAAGCTGGCCTTGAGCCAGGCCTGGAAACCGAAGGCGCCGTTCCAGGCGATGCCCTCGAAGAAGGGATAGACGAAGCCGACGATGAGGAAGGTGGCGGCGAGCTGCGGGTTGAAGCGCGCCCGTTCGGCAATGCCGCCCGAGACGATGGCCGGGATCGCAGCGGCGAAAGTGAGCAGGAAGAAGAACTTGGTCAGGCTATAGCCGTTGTGCTCGGCCAGCACCGTGGCGCCGCTGAAGAAGTGGATACCGTAGGCGATGCCGTAACCGATAAAGAAATAGGCCAGCGTCGATACCGCGAAATCGACCAGGATCTTGACCAGGGCATTGACCTGGTTCTTCTTGCGCACGGTGCCGAGCTCGAGAAAGGCAAAGCCGGCGTGCATGGCAAGGATCATGATGGCGCCGAGCAGGATGAAAAGTACGTCGGCGGGTGTATGTGACTGTTCCAAGATGGGGCTCCCGGGGCGAGATATGCACGACTATGGTGATGGGTCGCCGATAGGGAGCAACAAATGTTCCAGTTTGGTGCTTTTATATAAATCAATGAGTTGGTGGGTCGTTACGTGCGCTCTTGCACTGCGATGGTGCTTGCCGAATGCAACAAGGCCCCATCATGGGGCCTTGTTTGCTGGCGTGCTGGATTCTGGGGCAGGGAACTCAGGGCTGTTTGGCTCCGGCCGGGGAGTGCTCCCGTGGCAGCAGCACCCACATGCGGCCGCTCTGCTTCATCTTGCCTGCCTGGCTGCCGGCGGCGGGGCCCGAGCCCCAGTAGAAATCGGCGCGTACCGGGCCGCGGATGGCGCCGCCCGTGTCCTGCGCCAGCATCAGGCGCTGCAGGAGCTGTTCGCTGTTCGGTTGCGTGGTCGCCAGCCACACCGGAGCACCGAGCGGCGTGGTGCGCGGATCGACGGCGATGCTGCGCTCAGGCGTCAGCGGCAGGCCCATGGCGCCTTGCGGGCCGCTGCCTTCGGCCTTGAGTTCGCGGAAGAAAACCAGGCTGGGGTTAGTGTTGAGTAGTTCCTGCAGACGCTTCGGGTTGGCGCGCGCCCAGGCCTTGATGCCTTGCATGGAGGCCTGCTCGGGCTTGAGCTCGCCCTTGTCGATCAGCCAACGGCCGATGGAGCGGTAGGGGTGGCCATTCTGGTCGGCATAGTTGAGGCGGACGCGGCTGCCGTCGTCGAGTTCGATCTGGCCCGAGCCCTGAATCTGCATGAAGAAGAAATCGATGGGGTCGCTGACCCACAGTAGCGATCGGCGCCCTTCCTCCTGCTTGGCCCATTCGGCGCGCGAATAGTAGGGAATCAGCTTGCGCCCTTCCAGGCGGCCGCGCAGGCGCATGTGCTTGAGGTCCGGGTAAAGTTCGCCGAGGTCGACGACGATAAGGTCGTCCGGCACGCCGAACACCGGCGTGGTGTAGGGCGGCTTACGCGTGCGGCTGCCTTGTAGCACCGGTTCGTAGTAGCCGGTCACCAGGCCGCTGCGATTGCCGTCCGGGTTCACCAGTTGCCACGGCCGCAACTGCGACTCGAACCAGTTGCGTACGCTGCTCGCATCCGGATTGGCAAGGGTGGCGGCGGCCGCACAGGTGTTCTTCCACAAGGCTTGCCGCTGCAGGCTGGCGCATTGGTTCACAAAGGCCAGGAAGGCCGGCGTTGCATCGTCCTCCAGCCAGCCCGGCAGATCGCTATATTGCGCCGCCTGCAAAGCCGGCTCGACCGGTTTGGGCGGCTCCTGCTCCTTGCAGGGCACGCAGGGCTGTGCGTTCTCAGTGGGCTCGCTACGCTGCTGCGGCAGCTGCGTGCACGCGGTCGCCAGCAGCAGCGGCAGAATGGCGGAAAAGAGTCGATGGGCGGCGGGTGTAGGGTGCATGAGCTTCTGCTAAAGTCGGGAACCGGCGCGAGAAAACTGCGCGCAATTCAAACGACAGAGCGTAACAGAAGCCGCACGCCGTACAGAATCAGAGTTCCCCTACATGAGCACCTTACCTCCCGAGTTCCTTCGTTTTCTCGAACGTGCCGACGCCTTGCTGGCCCGCGTCGATACCCTGCTGCCACCACCGCCCCGTCCTGTGAACTGGGAGGCGCACGCGTATCGCTGGCGCCGGCAGCGTGCAGGGGTGCAGGGGCGCGCCCAGCTCGAAGCCGTGCTGCACCCGCACCGTATTCGCGCCGAGGATCTGTATGGCGTGGAGGATCAGCTCGCGCGCATCGACCAGAACACGCGCCAGTTTGTCTCCGGACGCAGCGCCAACAACGTGCTGCTCACGGGAGCGCGTGGCACCGGCAAGTCCTCCTTGGTCAAAGCCATGCTCGAGCGCTACGGCCAGCAGGGCCTGCGCCTGATTGAGGTAGACAAGGACGACCTCGTTGACCTGCCCGATATCGTCGATCTCGTCGCCGGCCGTAGCGAGCGCTACATCATCTTCAGTGATGACTTGTCGTTCGAGGCGGGTGAGGCGAGCTACAAGGCGCTGAAGAGCGTGCTGGACGGCTCCATCGCCGGTACGCCGCAGAATGTGCTGATCTACGCGACTTCGAACCGGCGCCACCTGATGCCGGAGTTCATGAGCGAGAACCTGGAAACCCGGGTAGAGAACGGCGAGATACGCCCCGGCGACACCACCGAAGAAAAGGTGTCGCTGTCGGAGCGTTTCGGCCTGTGGGTCTCCTTCTATCCCTTCGATCAGGACCAGTATCTGGCCATCTGCGCGCACTGGCTGGCCGCCTTCGGCCTGAGCGCGCCACAGATCGAGGCGGCACGGACCGAGGCGCTGCAGTGGTCCCTGCTGCGCGGTGCGCGCAGCGGCCGCGTGGCCTGGCAGTTTGCACGCGACTATGCCGGCAGACTGGAGAGCGGGACGTGACGGTGAAAAAGGTTGAGGTTGCCGCGGCCGTGATCGAGCGCCCGGACGGCAGCTTCCTGCTCGGCCGGCGTCCGCCCAACGGCATCTACTCGGGCTGGTGGGAATTTCCCGGCGGCAAGGTTGAGGCTGGCGAAACGCCGCAGCAGGCGCTGGTGCGCGAGCTGCAGGAAGAGCTCGGCATTGAGGTCGAGTGCGCCTACCCGTGGATCATGCGCGAGCACGTCTATGAACATGCACACGTGCGTCTGCATTTCTTTCGCGTGACCGAATGGCATGGCGAGCTGCGCGACCTGCAGCACGATCAGCTTTCATGGCAGACGGCCGATGACGTCTTTGTCGCGCCGGTGCTGCCGGCGAATGCGCCGGTCTTTGCCGGCCTGCGCCTGCCCATGCAGTACGGCATCACCCATGCCGCCGAGATCGGCGTCAGCACCCAGCTAGAGCAGTTGCAGCGCGCGCTGGCGCGGGGCTTGCGGCTGGTGCAGCTGCGCGAGGCGACCTTGCCTCAGGATGAGCGCGAGCATTTCGTGACCACCGCCGTGGAGATGTGCCGCGCCCAGGGGGCGCGCGTGCTCGTCAATGGGGATGTTGAACTGGCGCGCAAGTCGCGCGCCGACGGCGTGCATTTTTCTTCTTCGCAACTGCTGACGCTGGATGCCCGGCCGGGCTTCGAGCTGGTCGCGGCTTCCTGTCATACCTCGGCCGAACTGGCCCGGGCGGCGCAGCTGGAACTGGATTTCGTGGCGGTCGGTACGGTCCAGCCGACGCTCAGTCATCCGGGTCGGCCGGCGCTGGGCTGGGACGGCTTTGCTGATCTGGTCAGGGATTACCCCTTGCCGGTGTTCGCCCTGGGCGGCTTGTCGCCCCGCGACCTGGAAAGTGCGCGTCGCAATGGCGCGCACGGCATTGCGGCGATTCGCAGTATCTGGAGCTAAACGAGCCTAGTTGTCGCCGCGCGCTTCGGGCGGCGCATCTGTGCCGGGCCGCCCCCAACAGATGCAATTCCTAGTGTGGAGCCATGCCTGCGGCATGGCGAACCTTAGTTACCCCCTTCCCTGGGAAGGGGGATAGGGGAAAGGCCGCTTTCTTCATCTTCGGTCGGTGCACTCTGGCTGACGCGGTATTCCTCGTTGGCCCAGGCACCGAGATCGATCTTCTTGCAGCGCTCGGAGCAGAAGGGACGAAATTTATTCTCGGGCGTCCATTCGACCTGCTTGGAGCAGGTCGGGCAATTAACAATCTTGCTCATTCGACTACAGGTTGCAGAATGTCAGACCGAAGCTGATATCTGCCTCGGTCTGCTTGGGGCGTATATCGGATTCGGGATCGGTGAAGCGGATGTTGATCGCGTACTTGTTGGCGCTGATTTCCGGGATGTAGTGGTCGCCCTCATTCACCGTCAGGCGCAGCATCTGGGCGGTGCGTCCGCCTAGCATCAGCTGGAACAGGCCGCGCTTGGCGAGCTGCGTGTCCGGATGGCCCGACGAGCGCAGCAGGCGCAGCACGATGGAAATTCCCTGGCTGATTGGCAGCATGGGCTTGACCCAGTTGCTCAGCGACTCCTGGCGGGCTTCCGCGCTGCGGTGCAGCCAGTAGTGATAGCCGGGCAGGTCGAATTCGCAGACCCCGCCCGGAATGGCGGAGCGGTTCTTGATCGACATCAGCCATTCGTTCTCACGCAGATACTGGCCTATCTTGCCCTGCATGGCGAGCAGGCCGGAGCTGGCTTGCTCGATTTCGTAGAGGGCGCCGGAAAGGGCATCTTCGGAGATCTGCGGATTGTTGCGGAAGGACAGCAGGATCTGGCGCTGGCGTTCGAGTTCCTGTACCAGGTCAAACTTGAGATCGGCGCGACCGGCGACTTCGAGAATCTCGAACAGCGTGATGAGCGCGACATGATGTTCCTGCGGGCTGCTGCCATTGATGAAGTGCAGCGTGCGCTCGAACAGGTCCTCCAGCCGCAGCAGGGTGCGTATGCGCTCGTTTAGCGGATATTCGTAAGTGATCACGCGCCGGCAGGTGGGTGTGAGTGGCGATTCGCCAATTCTGACGGATTTATCACTAAATCTCAACCGATCCGCGCCAGTTCTAGGTATTTGTCATGCAAGCCGGCAACTTGAGGGGCCAGCATTGCCGCCGGCCCGCTGTTGTCGATGACATCGTCGGCAGCCGCCAGGCGCTGTGCGCGCGTGGCCTGGGCTGCCATGATGCGTTCCACTTCGGCCCGTGTCATGCCGTTGCGCGCCATGACGCGAGCGATCTGAATTTCTTCCGGGCAATCGACGACAAGAAGTCGCTGGCAGCGTTCCTTGTGGCGCCCGCTTTCGACCAGCAGGGGCACGACTAGCAGCGCATACGGGCTGGTGGCGGCGGCACAGCGTTCGTCGCAGATGCGGCGGATGCGCGGATGCAGTATCTGTTCGAGGCGCAGCCGTGCTTCCGGCTCGGCGAAGGCGAGCTTGCGCATGGCGGCGCGATCAAGCGCGCCTTCCGGCGTGAGCACCGTCTTGCCGAAGGCATCCGCAATCGCCGCCATGGCTGCGCCGTCGGCCGCGGTCAGCTCGTGTGCCACGGCATCGGCGTCGACGATGGCAATGCCGCGCTCCTGGAAGCATTCAGCGGCAGCCGACTTTCCGCTGCCGATGCCGCCCGTGAGGCCGACGATGTAGTTGCTCATGCCTAGTTCTTGCCCAGTTCGCTCTGCCGACACTCGCCTATGCTGGCGTTTGCCAGCGGCTTGAGCTCGCGCGCCAGGGTGCCCAGGGTCTCGGCGGGGGCGCTGATTTCCAGGCGCACCTTGTCTGCACTCTTGTCGCGCACCTCGATCTTTGCCGAGCGCACCCCTTGCTTGGACAGCTTCTGCAGATAGTTGTCGGCCATCTCCCGGCTCTTGAACAGGCCCAGCGAAACTGCCCACTTGTTGGGGCCATCGTCACTGATGATGAAACTGTCGTTGACGCCCATCTCTTTGAGCTCGGTGACCTTCTTTTCGGCACCGGACTTGCTGGCCTGTGATGGGATATGCACCCAGTAGCTGGTGGACTCCTTGTTTGTGATCACGGCCACCTGTGCGTTCGGCGCATTGCTGGCGACACTGCTTTGCACGGCCTTGGCCGCGTCGCCAGAAAGGCCGCTGAAAGCCTTGCACAGCAAGGCTGGCGCCTCCACCGATGCTTCCATCTTGCCGTTTTCTGGCGGAGCGACGGCAGCCTTGTCTTGCGGCGCATTTCCAGCCACGGATTTTTGCGGCAGCAGCAGTTGCACCTTGTCCGGGTCTATCTGCTGCTGCAGACGCTGCGGCTCGTGGCCGGGGGCCGGGCCGGCATTCTCGCGCCAGGCGAAGAATGCGACGTTGGCGAGCAGCAGGGCGAAGAAAATCAGGCGTGTGATCGGCATGGGCAGTTGGTGCGAAGGTTCAGCCGCGATTATCCGACACGGCGATGCGCGCCAGTCCTCTGAGTACCAGATCCTCGACGTTCTGCAGCGGAATCTGCAACAGCGACTGCAACTCGCCGGCAGCACCGCCCGAGAGCAGGCAAACGGCCTTGTTGTCCTGCAGGCGGTGGTACATGCGCTCGATGGCGCCCAGCGTCGCCTCCAGCGAACCGGTGACGATGGCGCTGTCGGTATCGGTCGGAATCGCGCTGTGCTTCGCATCCGCCAGCGGCAGGTCGGCGGTGTTGCCGGCCAGGGCGCTGCGCATCAGGCGCAGCCCCGGCAGGATCAGGCCGCCGAGAAAGCGGCCGCTGCCGTCGAGCAGGTCTATGGTGGTCGCCGTGCCAGCATTGACCACAAGCGCGGGCCCGTCGTGCATGGCGCGCGCCGCGATCAGGCTGGCCCAGCGGTCGGCGCCGAGTTGCGCCGGTTTCTTGTAGCCGTTCTTCACGCCGCACTGTTCGCGTTGCGGTACCACCCATTCGGGCGCGGCCTTGAACTGGGCGGCAATGCGCTCGGCGTTTTCCGCACCGGCCACATTGCAGCCGACGATGCGCTTGAAATCCGGCTGATCAATCAGCACGGCGCGCAGATTGTCCACCTGGACCTGGGGGATGGCGCCGCGCGCATGCCAGTCGCCGTGTGGCGTCAGCAGACCCCATTTGATACGGGTGTTGCCGCAGTCGAGACAAAGAATCATGGATGCATCCTCCTTGTTTTGCTCATTGCAAACGTAAAGAAACCTCGCCGCTGGCGATGGTCTGCAGACAGGTTGCCGTTTCCAACAAAAGTTCGCCGTTGGCGTCGACGCCACGGCAGATGCCCTGGACCGGGACGTCGCCGTCGGCAAAGAACAGGTTTACCGCCTGGTCCTGATAGGCATTGCGCAACTGCCAGCGTGACTGTAGCGGTGGAAAGCCGTGCGCGGTGAATTCATCGAGCGTGACGACCAGCCGGTCGAGCACACGGGCCAGCAGATGCAGGCGGTCGGTGGCAGGAATGCCGGTGGCGAGCGCGGCTACGTCCGCCGGCAGTGCATCCGTGGCGCCGAGATTGATACCAATGCCAATGACATAGCGTGTGCCGGCGGCCTGCGTACCTGCGCTTTCGATCAGTATTCCGGCTACCTTGCGGCCTTCCAGCAGAACATCGTTGGGCCATTTGAGTTGTGCGTTCACCGGCAGCGCTTCGGCGATGGCCACACCCACGGCGAGGCTGAGCCCGGCCGGCGGTCGCTCTGCAGGCAGGCGCCACAGCAGCGAGAAAGCCAGCGATTGCGGGCCCTGATGCCA
>DATMSM010000015.1:0-5726 GCA_035565355.1 Rhodocyclaceae bacterium | reverse complement strand
ATGCCGCTTATGTCAACAGCATTCACGCGCCGGTGCCACCCCGCCCTTCTTTGAGGCGCGCTCCAGCTTTCTCTACTTTGTCCCCGAGTAACGGCACTGCCTTTTCGGTTTCCATCCCTGTCCGCTCGGCCGGGCCCAGTGTCTTTGCATCACAGGCAATCAACAGCATGACGCCCATGCAGATCAGCAAGATGGTCCAGAGCTTGTCGAGCAGCGCAAAGCCCAGCCTATCCGCACATCTACGCCTACGCATCGCCAACCTCCCAGCCTATGTCAATCTGAAGTAATGACCATGGAGCCGGCCATTTATTGATCCGACTTTTCAATTTCGTGCCCGATGACGCCCCCCACAGCGGCTCCACCGACGGTGCCCACTGCGCTGCCGCCGGTCAGAATTGCGCCCCCCACGGCGCCCACGCCGGCGCCAATCGCCGTGCTCCGATCCTGTCTCGACAGGCCAGAACAGCCGATCAGGCTCGCGGCGCCGAGCAGGGCCAAGAATCCGAGCCATAAACAGTTACGCGTTTTCATGAGTTGATTTACCTCCAGTCAAAGCCAAGCAGCGAAGACGATGCGGTCAGGACTCATTACTTCCCGAAGTTCTGTTTGGCTTTTTCAGCGCAAGCCTCTTTTGCATTGCCGGAGAAGGTGTCGCATTTTTCCTTGGCGACCTCATAACCGCTGTCTCGCTTTTCCTCGACCGCATCCTGGCGCGCCTCGCTCGCCTGCCGTTTGGCTTTGTTCTGCGCTGCGGTCGACTTTTCGTCGGCAGCCCTGCCAGCTTCCGCGGCCTTCATGTCCGCCTTGGCATCCGCCTTGGCCGAAGCCTCTACCGCCTTGGCCTCTCTCACGCAGAGGTCCTTTGCATCCGCTCTGAGATCGTCACAACGCTGAATGGCTACTGCATATTCGGCCTCTGCCTTGGTGACAAGAATCTGCGATTTCCTTTTTGCGCTCGGCTTGTACGCCCAATCGAGCTCGGCCAAGGCAATACGCTGCTTCCCATCGGCTTCGGCCATACAGATATCACGAGTATTTCCGGACATCCCGTTACAACCGTCCTTGGCAGCCTTCTGCTCACTTGAGATGCGTTCATGGCTGATCTGGTACTCGGCTTTTGACATCGATGCAGCAAGCCCCTCCAGATTCCAGGCCATGCTGGTGGCGATGACAATCAGCTTGATGGTATTGGCATTCATTGTTTTTCCTTTGTGATTGCGGGCGTGATGGCGCGGCACGCAGATCCGCGCCCAAATGGCGGCTGCCGCAATGACGGCCAGCCAGGGTTTACACAGCCGTGATGCAGCGATTGCATCCTGATTGGCTCCGCAGATTCAAGCCTATGAGGAAAACAAGGGCAGGTCTGTCTGCTATCGCACAGATGGGCTAATCCGCAGGACTGGCCTGGGCTTGGCCTTACGGATAGGCATAGAATCTCTCCTATGTTCGCTACCGAACATAGATTTGACTGAGCATGCTTCACAATCGTCGCGTTTGCCGTCGCACTCTCTTCGACCGTACGTCGCCACAGGAATGCAATGTCAAGACCACACTCTCCCCGTCAGAACCATCTGCTCGCCTCGCTGCCCGCTGCGGACTACGCGCGTCTTGAACCCCAACTCGAGCTGGTCGAGGTTCCGCTGGGTCAGGTCCTATACGAATCGGGCATGCAGATACGGCATGTGCACTTCCCCACGACGGCGATCGTTTCACTCCTGTATGTCATGCAGAACGGGGCTTCTGCAGAAATCGCCGTAGTTGGAAACGATGGCATCGTCGGCGTATCCCTGTTCATGGGAGGAGAAACGACGATCAGCCGTGCCCTGGTGCAAAGCGCCGGCCATGCCTACCGTCTGCGCGGGAAGACGATCAAGGAGGAGTTCTGCCGTGCCGGCCCAATGCAGCATCTCCTGCTGCGCTATACCCAGGCCCTGCTGACGCAAATGGCGCAAACCGCAGTATGTAATCGGCACCATACCGTTGATCAGCAGCTCTGCCGCTGGCTGCTTCTAAGCTTCGACCGGCTCGCGACAAGTGAATTGATCATGACGCAGGAACTGATCGCCAATATGCTGGGCGTCAGGCGCGAAGGCGTGACAGAAGCAGCCGGCAATCTGCAAAGAGCCAGGTTGATTGAGTATCACCGCGGCCATATCAAGCTGATCGACCGGCCTGCCATGGAAGCACGGGTCTGCGAGTGCTACGGAGTCGTCAAGCGCGAGTTCGAACGCTTGCTGCCGCCTGACATCGCCAAGTAAGTCGCCCGCGAACATCAGAGACTCGGTATCTGTGCGCTAGCGTCCCGACAGCGCACCGGCTTCATAGGAAGCTGCCCACTGATCACCTGAGCTGCCGTGTAATCGCACGTCTCTCCCATGATCAGCAAACCGGGAGACACCTCTTGCCATCGAACCGTTCCGCCGCTACCAACCAACTGCTGTCCACATTGCCGCGCCAGGACGGTGCTCGCATCATTGCCGCCTGCGAAGCCGTCGAGCTATCCTTCTCTGAAACGCTTGCCGAGCCGGGGGAACGCATCCGGCATGTCTATTTTCCAATGGCAAGCTTCATATCGACCATCACTCCGGTGCGTGATCACGGCAATCTGGAGGTGGGTCTGGTCGGCAGCGAAGGCGTGTTCGGCGCCACGCTGCTGCTCGGCGTGGATACCTCTCCTCTGCATGCGCTGGTGCAGGGCAGCGGCCCGTCGCTACGACTGGGCGTGCCGGCATTCCGGCGTGCGCTCAAGCAAAGTCCGGCATTCGAACGGAAACTCAGGAACTATCTGTATGTCGTCATGCGGCAGTTGGCGCAAGCCGCCGCATGCAACCGTTTTCACCTGGTCGAGGCGCGGCTGGCGCGCTGGCTCCTGATGACCCGGGATCGCGCACATGCAAACTCGTTCCACATCACGCATGACTTTCTGGCATACATGCTGGGCGTGCGCCGCGTCGGCATCACCAAGGCAGCCACCGCGCTGCAGGGGCGTGCCCTGATTCAGTATAACCGGGGCAGTATCACGCTACTCGACATCGCCGGCTTGAAGGCGGTCGCCTGCGAATGCTATGCAAGCGACAAGGCCGCCTACACCGAGATCATGGGCTAGTCACGGCCCGGTGGCAGCTGACGGGCTTGGAGCAATGTTGCCCCCCGCCTGACCGTCTTCAGACACTACGCAGCCTGTGATTGAGGTAGATCAGCTTGGCAAACAGCACCATGGCGCCGGCCTGGTGCAGGGTGCCGAGCACAACCGGCACCTGATGCAGCAGCGTGGTGATACCCAGCGCCACCTGCACTGCCAGCATCAACAGCACCGCATTTGCCGCGCCTGCGGCCTGCGGCGCATCGCGGCGCACCTTCAACCACAGCAGCGGCACCAGTGCCATCAAGGCCCAGGCGATCATGCGGTGGTCGAACTGGACCGTGGTGATGTTGTTGAAGAAGTTCAACCACCACGGTTGCAGCGCCAGCAGATCGGGCGGGATCAGATGCCCGTTCATGAGCGGGAAGGTGTTGTAGGCGAGGCCGGCGCGGATGCCGGCGACAAAGCCACCGGACAGGACCATGACGCTGACCACGAAGAGCGCGAACAAGGCCAGGGCGCGGACGCCCACCGGCGTCGACGGATAGTCGCGGCGTTCGCGCAGCAGACCCAGCGCCGTCCAGAACATCAGGCCGAAGACGAGGAAGGCCAGGCCGAGATGCGCGGTGAGACGATACTGGCTGACGCGCACGTCGTTGACCAGGCCGCTCTTGACCATGTACCAGCCCATCGCGCCCTGCAGACCGCCCAGGATGAGGAAGCTCACCAGCTTCCACTTGTAGCCACGCGGAATCCGGTCGCGCACCCAGAACCAGACCAGCGGCACGAAGAAGACCAGACCGATGGCCCGCCCGATCTGGCGATGCGCCCACTCCCACCAGAAGATGAACTGAAAGCCCTCCAGCGTCATGTCGTGGTTGACCTGGCTGAACTGGGGAATCTGCTGGTACTTCTCGAACATCAGCAGCCAGTCGCCGTGCGTGAGCGGCGGGATGGCGCCGAGCAGGGGCTGCCATTCAACGATGGAGAGGCCGGAGTCAGTCAGGCGCGTGACGCCGCCGACAACCAGCGTACAAAAAACCATGGCGCAACAAATCAGCAGCCAGATCGCGATCGGCTTGCGGCCATCGCGGGCCGTCGACAGGTAAAGAGGTTTCATGCTGCCGATTATACGTCGCTGCGGGAGGCCACCGCAGGGACTGGCGCACAGCGCGCCCAGCCCGGCGAGACAAGGGTTTCCACATGATAAAATGGCAGTCTCTCTGAAGCATACCTGCCGCATCGGGCGACCTCATGGAAACACGCAACTCCTCCCGTCACAGCGACGACCTGCCCTTTTACCAGCCGACCGGCGATGAAATCGAGCTGTTCGAGCGCGCCTGGCGCAATCGTCTGCCCCTGCTCATCAAGGGCCCCACCGGCGTCGGCAAAAGCCGCTTCGTCGGCTACATGGCCGCCAAGCTCGGCCTGCCCCTGTACACCGTCGCCTGCCATGACGACCTGACTGCGGCCGACCTGGTCGGCCGCCACCTCATCGGCGACGGCACCACCTACTGGTCCGACGGCCCGCTCACCCGCGCCGTGCGCGAAGGCGGCATCTGCTACCTCGACGAAGTGGTGGAAGCACGCAAGGACACCACCGTGGTCCTGCATCCGCTCGCCGACGACCGCCGCGTGCTGCCCATCGACCGCACCGGCGAGATCCTGCAGGCGCCGCCGTCCTTCATGCTGGTGGTGTCGTACAACCCCGGCTACCAGAACTTCCTCAAGGGCATGAAGCCTTCAACGCGCCAGCGCTTCGTATCCTTGCGTTTCGACTTCCCGCCGGCTGCTCAGGAAGAAACCATCCTCATCGGCGAGACCGGGTGCAGCAAGGAAGTGGCGCAGAAGATCGTCGCCATCGGCCAGCAGTTGCGCGCCTTGAAGGACGTCGACCTGGAAGAGGTCGCCAGCACCCGTCTGCTGGTTTACGCCGCCACCCTCATCAATGACGGCATGGATCCGGTTGCCGCCTGCAAGGCTGCGCTGGTCGAAGGGCTCACCGACGACGCAGAGATCGCCGCCGCCCTGCTCGAAGTCATTCACGCCGCCTTCGCCCGCTAAGTCCCCATGCAGATTCTCGCCCTCGTCTTCCTGCTGGTTGCCATCACCGCCTGGTTTGCCCCGGCCGTGCGTGCCGCCCGTAACCGCAAGTTCAAGCTCGCCTTCATCTGGCTGTGCAGCGGCCCGCTCGCCATCGGCCTGTATATGCTCGACCGCCACCCCAATGTCGCCACCGGCGCCTTCGTTGCGCTGGTCGTCGGCGGCGCCCTCATGTGGCACGCAGCACGCAAGTAACACGCTTGCATGACAACCGCCGCCCAGTATCCGGAAGCCGTCGTCGCCCTGCGCGACATCGAGCGCACCGCCGGCACCTTGTTCCGTGCGCTGGGCACAGACGCCAGCCTGCGCGTGGCGGCAGTCGATGTGCAATTCGGCGCCTTCCTGCAACAGGACACCTTGCGCCTGCCGCAATGGCTGGCGCACTTTCCGGAAGCGCAGCTCAATCGTGAGCTGTATTACTGGCTGATTGCGCTGGCGGCCAATTTCGATGCCGACGAAGACGCCGACTTCGCTGCACGCAACCAGGCCGCCGTGCAGCGCACGCTGGCCCGTCATCCCGGCCTGAAGCCGCGCCTGGAGC
>DATMSM010000014.1:0-31699 GCA_035565355.1 Rhodocyclaceae bacterium | reverse complement strand
AAGACCGACAAGGCCGCACGCGCACGCAAGATCGTGCAAGGCAAGCCGCGCCGCCCGACCCGCGGCAATCGCGCCAGCTAAGCTGGCCGCCGACCGCGGCCCTGCATCACCACCAGCGCCAGCCCCAACACAACTGCGATCAGATAAAGCACGCTGGATGCGCCATGCCAGCGCGCAAACGTATCTGCCAACGGGCTTTGCATCACCGGCAAGGGCAAGGCCGCCGCACGCAAGCCGGCGATGATGGGCTGGATCACGAACTGGCCGGCCACCCCAAGCAAGAGCATCAGCGCCACCAGACAGGTGACCGGATTGCGCATGGCTGAGCGGCCGTGCACGCGGAAAAGATAAACCAGAAGATAGACGCCGCAGGCCATGCCGATCAGGCCGCCGAGCGCAAACATATTGCCGGCCAGATGACCGGCCAGCGAACGATGCGCCGGGAGCTGGGCAAACAGTACCGGCACGGCCACATAGCCGATGCCGATCAGGCCGCCAACCCAGACGGTGATGCAGATAGCGTAAAGCGCATCCGCCAGCTTACGCATGGCACAAGACCGCGAAAGCAGGCGCAGTCGCTTTACTCACCGCCTTCAGAGGTACTTCACGTCGAGGACTTCGTACTCGCGCAAGCCGCCGGGTGCCTGAACCTCGGCGAGATCGCCGGCGTATTTGCCGATCAGCGCACGCGCCACCGGCGAGTTCAGCGAGATCTTGCCCTGCTTCAGATCGGCCTCATCGTCACCGACGATCTGATAGGTCACGGTATTGCCGTTATCCTGATCCTCAAGCTCAACGGTGGCACCGAAAACCACACGACCATCCGCATCCAGCGAAGCCGGGTCGATGATCTGGGCGTTGGAGAGCTTGCCTTCAACTTCCTGAATACGCCCTTCGATAAAGCCCTGACGCTCCTTGGCGGAGTCGTACTCGGCATTTTCCGAAATATCACCATGGCTGCGCGCCTCGGCAATGGCGGCGACGATGTTCGGACGATCGACGGTCTTCAGACGGTGCAGTTCAGCGCGCAGCAACTCCGCGCCACGCAAGGTGATGGGGACTTTTCCGCTCATTTGCTCAACTCCGCGTGCATGGACTGGACCGAATAGGTTTCCAGATCGGCCAGATGGCGCATGCCGGCGCAAGCCGCGCGCGCACCTTCGATGGTGGTGAACGAGGTCACCTTCTGTGCCAGACCCGAGGTGCGGATCGAGCGCGAATCGAGAATAGCGCTGCGCTTCTCTTCAACCGTATTGATGATCAAGGTGATCTCGTTGTTCTTGATCATGTCGACAATGTGCGGACGGCCTTCAGTCACCTTCTGCACCGGCGTCACCGGCAGGCCGGCCTCGGCGATGGCGTTCGCAGTGCCGCGCGTGGCGACCAGGGTAAAGCCCAGATCATGCAGCTCGCGCGCCACTTCGACCGCCTTGGGCTTGTCGTACTGCTTGACGCTGATGAAAGCCTTGCCCGCCTGCGGCAGCTTGGCGCCCGAAGCCATTTGCGACTTCACGAAAGCCTCGCCGAAGGTGCGGCCCACGCCCATGACTTCGCCGGTCGACTTCATTTCCGGCCCGAGAATGGTATCCACACCCGGGAACTTGTTGAAGGGGAAGACCGCTTCCTTGACCGAGTAGTACGGCGGAATCACCTCGCTGGTGATGCCTTGGTCAGCCAGGCTGCGGCCGGCCATGCAGCGTGCGGCGACCTTGGCCAGCGGAATGCTGGTTGCCTTGGAGACGAAGGGCACCGTACGCGATGCGCGCGGATTCACTTCCAGCACATAGATGACTTCGCTGCCGTCCGCCTGCCTTTGCACGGCGAACTGCACGTTCATCAGGCCGACCACGTTGAGGCCCTTGGCCATGGCGGCGGTCTGACGACGGATCTCGTCCTGGATATCCTTGGACAGCGAATACGGCGGCAGCGAGCAGGCGGAGTCGCCCGAGTGCACGCCGGCCTGTTCGATGTGTTCCATGATGCCGCCGATGATGACCTGCTTGCCGTCGGAAAGCGCATCGACGTCGACCTCGGTCGCGTCGTTGAGGAAGCGGTCGAGCAGCACCGGCGAGTCGTTGGAGACCTTGACCGCCTCGCGCATATAGCGCTCCAGCTCCTTCTGCTCATGCACGATTTCCATGGCGCGGCCGCCCAGCACATAGCTCGGGCGCACCACCAGCGGATAACCAATTTCGTTGGCCAGCTCGATGGCCTGTTCCGGCGTACGCGCAGTGCGGTTGGGCGGTTGCTTGAGGTTCAGGTCGTGCAGCAGCTTCTGGAAGCGCTCGCGGTCTTCGGCGGCGTCGATCATGTCCGGGCTGGTACCGATGATGGGCACGCCGTTGGCTTCCAGATCACGTGCACGCTTCAGCGGCGTCTGACCACCGAATTGCACGATCACGCCGGCGGGCTTTTCGAGATCAACGATCTCGAGGATGTCTTCCAGCGTCAGCGGCTCGAAATACAGGCGATCCGAGGTGTCGTAGTCGGTGGACACGGTTTCCGGATTGCAGTTGACCATGATGGTCTCGTAGCCGTCCTCGCGCATCGCCAGCGCGGCATGCACGCAGCAGTAGTCGAACTCGATGCCCTGGCCGATGCGGTTCGGGCCGCCGCCGAGGACCATGATCTTCTTCTTGTCGGTCGGCTGGGCCTCGCATTCGTCCTCGTAGGTCGAATACATATAGGCGGTGTCGGTGGCGAATTCGGCGGCACAGGTATCGACGCGCTTGTAGACCGGACGCACGCCCAGCTTCTGGCGGAACTTGCGAACCGAAGTTTCATCGCTGCCCATCAGATTGGCGAGACGACGGTCCGAGAAGCCCTTGCGCTTGAGATTGCGAATCTCGTCCTTCGAGAGGCTCTCGATCTTTCTCGGGCGCAACGACTCCTCGACTTGCACGATGTCCTGAATCTGCACCAGGAACCACGGATCAATCTTGGTCAGGTTGAAGACTTCATCGAAAGTCATGCCGTCGCGGAAAGCCTGGCCGACATACCAGAGGCGCTCGGCGCCCGGATTGGCGATTTCGCGTTCAATTTCTTCACGTGTGGCTTCGATCTCGTCCAGACCATAGACGCCGGTTTCCAGACCGCGCAAGGCTTTCTGCAGCGACTCCTGGAAGGTGCGGCCCATGGCCATGACTTCGCCAACCGACTTCATCTGCGTGGTCAGGCGGTCATTGGCGAGCGGGAATTTTTCGAAGGCAAAGCGCGGCACCTTGGTCACGACATAGTCGATCGAAGGCTCGAACGAGGCCGGGGTCGCACCGCCGGTGATTTCGTTCTTGAGTTCGTCCAGCGTGTAACCGACGGCCAGCTTGGCGGCGATCTTGGCGATCGGGAAGCCGGTAGCCTTTGAGGCCAGCGCCGAGGAGCGCGACACGCGCGGGTTCATTTCAATGACGATCATGCGGCCGTCATCGGGATTGATGGCGAACTGCACGTTCGAGCCGCCCGTATCCACGCCGATCTCACGCAGCACCGCGATGGAGGCGTTGCGCATGATCTGGTATTCCTTGTCGGTCAGCGTCTGCGCCGGTGCGACAGTGATGGAGTCGCCGGTATGCACGCCCATCGGATCAAGGTTTTCAATCGAGCAGACGATGATGCAGTTGTCCTTGCGGTCACGCACCACTTCCATCTCGAACTCCTTCCAGCCGAGCAGCGATTCTTCAATCAGCAGCTCGTTGGTCGGCGAAGCCTCGAGACCGCGCTTGCAGATCTCGACGAATTCTTCCTGATTGTAGGCAATGCCGCCGCCCGAACCGCCCATGGTGAAGGACGGGCGGATGATGGTCGGGAAGCCCATCACGCTCTGCACCTGCTGCGCTTCTTCCAGCGAGTGGGCGATGCCCGAGCGCGCCGAACCGAGACCGATCTTGGTCATGGCCTTCTTGAACTTCTCGCGATCCTCGGCCTTGTCGATGGCCTCCTTGGAGGCGCCGATCATTTCGACCTTGTACTTGTCGAGCACACCGTGCTTGGCGAGGTCGAGCGCACAGTTCAGCGCGGTCTGACCACCCATGGTCGGCAGGATTGCGTCCGGACGCTCCTTGGCAATGATGTTTTCCACCACCTGCCAGGTGATCGGCTCGATGTAGGTCACATCGGCCATGTTCGGATCGGTCATGATCGTGGCCGGGTTCGAATTGACCAGGATGACCTTGTAACCCTCTTCGCGCAGGGCCTTGCAGGCTTGCGCGCCAGAGTAGTCGAATTCACAGGCCTGGCCGATGATGATGGGGCCGGCGCCGATGATGAGGATCGATTGAATGTCGTTACGTTTTGGCATGATTACTTACCCTCCATCAGCTTGATGAAGCGGTCGAATAGATAGGCGACGTCCTGTGGCCCCGGGCTCGCCTCGGGGTGACCCTGGAAGCTGAAGGCAGGCACGTCGGTACGCTCGATGCCTTGATTGGTGCCATCGAACAGGGAAACATGGGTCACGCGCAAGTTCGCCGGCATGGTGGCCGGATCGACGGCAAAGCCGTGATTCTGACTGGTGATCAGCACCTGACCGGAATCGAGATCCTTGACCGGATGGTTGGCACCATGGTGGCCGGTGCCCATCTTCATGGTCTTGGCGCCGCTGGCGAGTGCCAGCAACTGGTGGCCGAGACAGATGCCGAAGGTCGGCACCTTCTTGTCGAGGAAAACCTTGATCGCCTCGATGGCATAGTCGCAAGGCTCGGGGTCGCCCGGGCCGTTAGACAGGAACACACCGTCCGGATTCAGCGCCAGCACTTCGGCGGCAGACGTCTGTGCGGGAACAACCGTCAGCTTGCAGCCGCGCTCGGCCAGCATGTGCAGAATGTTCTTCTTGACGCCGTAGTCGTAGGCAACCACGTGGAACTTGGCATTTTTCTGCTCGACGTAGCCTTGGCCCAGGCGCCACTCGCCGGAGGTCCAGGGATAGGCCTGCTGGGTGCTGACGACCTTGGCCAGGTCCATGCCGGCCAGGCCTTCGAAAGCCTTGGCCTTGGCGATGGCGTCTTCGGCCTTGATGTTGTCGCCGGTCAGGATGCAGCCCGACTGCGCGCCCTTGCTGCGCAAGATGCGGGTCAGCTTGCGCGTATCAATGCCGGCGATGGCAACGATGTTCTCGGCCTTGAGGTAGTCGGAGAGATTTTGTTCGGAGCGGAAGTTCGACACGATCATGGGCAGATCGCGGATCACGAGACCGGCGGCATAAGCCTTGTCCGACTCGCAGTCTTCCTTGTTCACACCGACATTGCCGATGTGGGGATAGGTCAGGGTGACGATCTGGCGGGTATAGGACGGGTCGGTCAGGATTTCCTGATAACCGGTCATGGCGGTGTTGAACACCACTTCGCCTATCGTGCTGCCGGTGGCGCCTATACCTTGACCGTAAAAAACAGTTCCGTCGGCTAAGGCAAGAATGGCGGGCGGAAACTGGGTCACGGGTGGCTCCTGGCAGGTTTTATTGTGGCAAGCCCGGAAATTTCCCCATGAAACTCAGCGAGTTACAGAAAAACCCCGGTTTTGCGCAGTACATGTGCAAAGCGGGACAGGCTCGTGGCCCGTCCCGCTCATCAAACCGGCGAATTGTAGCGTAAATCGCACAGTCGGGCAATGCCGACACACTCAGTTACAGCAAATTCTTGAGCCTTCAACAGCAGAAGAGTAGCCCCGACTGCTGGCCCCTACTTCAGCCCAAGCACATCCTGCATGTCGAAGAGCCCGCTCTGCTTACCCTTGAGGAAGCGCGCGGCACGCAAAGAGCCGGAAGCGTAGGGCATGCGGCTGGCCGACTTGTGGGTGATCTCGATGCGCTCGCCCAGACCGGCAAACAGCACGGTGTGATCGCCGACGATATCGCCGCCACGGATGGTGGAGAAGCCGATTTCCTTGGCCGGACGTTCGCCGGTATGGCCTTCACGACCATATACCGCATCGTCCAACGACAGACCGGCCGCCTTGGCGACCACCTCCCCCATGCGCAGTGCCGTGCCGGAAGGCGCATCCACCTTGTGGCGATGATGAGCCTCGATCACCTCAATGTCGTAGCCCTCGTTGAGGATGCGCGCCGCCACATCGAGCAGCTTGAACACGGCATTGACGCCAACCGCCATGTTCGGCGCGAATACGACCGGGATGCTCGCCGCGGCAGCCTCGATCGCGGCCTTGCCCGCTGCATCGAATCCGGTGGTGCCAATGATGATGCCGACCTTGTGCTGCTGGCAGGCCTTGAGATGCTCGAGCGTGCCTTCCGGGCGCGTGAAGTCGATCAATACATCGCAACCCGCGAGCGAATTCAAAGCATCGGTGATCCTGACGCCGCAGGCGGCACCCACCAACTCGCCGGCATCCCGGCCGAGGTAAGGGCTACCGGCATGCTCCAGCGCAGCGGCAAGCACGCCGTCGTCGGACTTGAGCACGGCCTCGATCAGCATGCGCCCCATGCGTCCGGCGCTGCCGGCGATGGCGTATCGGATTTTTTCCATAGATTCAGCCTTGTAGATTGGCCCGCTCAGGCAAGCTGAAATCGGGCAGCAGATGCCGCCGCTTCGGCGGCCTGTCGGGAATTACTGGCCGGCGCCGGCAGGCGCAGCCTCGTTCGGTCGGGCCGCCGGAGCAGCCTCGGCCTTGGGCGCGTCTTCAGACTTGGGGGCGCTCTTGGCCTTGGGGTTCTCGATATCCAGCGTCTGCATGGGCGGCCGGGCCGGCGTTTCGCCTGCGACACCCGCAACCACATCGCCACCGACACGCACCAGGCGGTTGTCCTGGAAGTAGACAATCAGACGACGCTGCTCAACCTCGCCGCGGCCGGGCTGGAAGCGGTACACATAATCCCAGCGATCGCTGTGGAAGGGGTCCACGATCAATGGCGTCCCCAGGATGAAGCGGACCTGGTCCTTGGTCTGGCCGGGCTTCAGCTGCGCCACCATGTCCTGCGAAACATAGTTGCCCTGACGCACATCGATCTTGAACGGATTGATCTTGGCCACCAGCTCCGGCGTGGTGCTGCAGGCACACAGCGCCAGGGAAACGGCTGCAACAGGGAAAAGTCGTGTCATCGGCAGGGAATCTGAATTATCGCGCGCCCACAGGGCTAAACAGGGGTTTCGGCACAGCGTCGGAGACTATATCATAGGGACTCCCCCAACCCTGCGGCGCCTTCGGGTGCGGCCCAAAGTCATGGCGAACTCACAAGAACTCAAGGATATCGGCCTCAAGGCCACGACGCCCAGGCTCAGGATTCTGGATCTGTTTCAGAAAGCCAACAACGTCCCGGGCGACCGGCATATGTCGGCGGAAGACGTTTATCGACACCTCATCACCGAGGACATCGATATCGGCCTGGCCACGGTCTATCGCGTGCTGACCCAGTTCGAACAGGCCGGCCTGCTGGAGCGTCACTACTTCGAGTCCGGCAAGGCCGTGTTCGAGCTCAACGAAGGCCAGCACCACGACCATCTAGTCTGCATGCAATGCGGCAAGGTCGAGGAGTTCTACGACGCCGAAATTGAGAAGCGCCAGACCAAGATCGCCAAGGAGCGCGGCTTCGCCATCACCGAGCATGCGCTTTATCTGTATGCGGACTGCACCAAGGTCGACTGCGCCAACAAGAAGACGCGCCGCTAGCATCTTGCGGGTAAAAATGAAAACGGCGCCCGCGGGCGCCGTTTTGCATTGGGAGGCATGGCTTAGACCAAGCCCAACATCTCCGCTGCGTGCCCGCGGGTGGTGGCGGTAATTTCGACGCCGCCGAGCATGCGCGCAATCTCCTCGATGCGGCCCTGCTCGTCCAGGGGCGTGACCCGGCTGCGGGTCTCATTGCCCTTGATGTCCTTGGCAATCGACCACTGCCAGTCGGCCTGCGCCGCCACCTGCGGCAGATGGGTGACGCACAGCACCTGGCGATTACTGCCCAGTTGCTTGAGCAGGCGCCCGACGATCTCGGCGACACGCCCGCCGATGCCGACATCAACCTCGTCGAAGATCAGGGTCGGCACTTCGCCGGCCTCGCTGGCAATCACCTGGATTGCCAGGCCGATGCGCGATAGCTCGCCACCCGAAGCCACTTTGGCCAGGGAACGCAAAGACTGGCCCGGATTGGCGGCCACCTGGAACTCTATCGTTTCAAGCCCGCATGCCGCCGGCTGGTCGAGCACCTGCAAGGCGATCTCGAAGCGCCCGCCGCCCATGGCGAGATCCTGCATGATCTCGGTGACACGCTTGGACAGCTCCGCAGCGGCCTTCTTGCGGCCAGTGCTGAGTTTCTTCGCCACCGCAGCATACGCGGCCTCCGCTGCGGCTTCCTGCGCGGCGAGCGCGGCCGGGTCGGCGGCGATCTGCAGCTCCTGCAGACGCGCATCCAGCGTGGCCAGGGTTGCAGGCAGATCCTCGGGACTCGTACGATGCTTGCGCGCCATGGACATGACGGCATCGATACGCGCATCGAGTTCGGACAGGCGCGCCGGATCGAGATCAAGACGCTGGCGATAGCGCGACAAGGCATGCACGGCCTCGCCAAGCTGGATGCGCGCGGCCTCGATGAGTTCCAGCGGTTCCTTGAGGTCGGCGTCGATTTCGGCCAGCGGGCGCAAGATCGTCAGCACATGGTCGAGCTGCGTGGTGCTTGCCCCTTCACCCTCGCCCACCGCCTCGACGGCAGCTTCCGCGCCTTCAAGCAGGCTGGCGGCGTGTGACAGACGACGCTGCTCCTGATTGTCCTCCTGCCACTGAGCGGCATCGAAGGACAGTTGCCTGAGTTCATCGACCTGGAAGGACAATAGTTCGCACTCGCGGACGCTGGCGCTGGCGTCCTTCTCGGCGCGTTCACGCGCCTCGCGCAGCTTCTGCCAGGCGCGGAATTTTTCCGCCGTCTCGCGCGCCTGTGCGCTCAGGCCGGCATGCGCATCGACCAGCTGGCGCTGCGCATCCGCTTTGAGCAGGGAGTGGTGTGCATGCTGGCCGTGAATGTCGGCCAGGAAATCGGCGGCCGCCTTCAACTGACCCAGCGTCGCCGGCGCACCGTTGATATAGGCGCGCGATTTGCCCGTGCTGTCGACCACACGGCGCAGCAGGCATTCGTCGTCGGCGTAATCGTTTTCCTTGAGCCAGGCCGCCAGCGGCGAACCCTTGGCCACGGCGAAGTCGGCGCTGATGTCGGCGCGCTCGGCACCGGCGCGCACCACGGCGGCGTCGGCACGTTCGCCCAACGCCAGGGACAAGGCGTCAATCAGGATGGACTTGCCCGCACCGGTTTCGCCGGTAAGCGTGCCAAAACCCGAGGCGAACTCGAGCTCAAGCTTGTCGACAATCACGAAGTCACGCAGGATCAGGCGTTGCAGCATAGAGGGCTAGGGCCGATGCTCAGTAACGTGGGGTCGAGCTCCAATGGAGCTTTTCGCGCAGCATTTCGAAGTAGCTGTAGCCCTGCGGGTGCAGCAAGGTAACGACATGACTCGAGCGGCGGATGCAGATCCGGTCGTAGGACTGTGCGTCGAAGCGCGACACCGAATCGAAGTGGATACGGCACTCATACGGCGCCGCCACAGTGACGTCGATCACCGACTCGTCGCTGACCGTGATCGGACGATTGGACAGGGCATGCGGACACAGCGGCACGATGGCCAGCCCGCGCACGGAAGGATGCAGAATGGGGCCGTTGGCCGACAGGGCATAGGCGGTGGAGCCGGTCGGCGTCGCAATGATCATGCCGTCGGCGCGCAGAACGTAGAGGAAGCCGCCATCGACCTTGACCTCCAGCTCGATCATGCGCCCCGTATCGCCCTTGCTGATAACCACATCGTTGAAGGCCAGGCTGCGGAACACCGACTCGCCACCACGAAACACCTCGGCTTCGAGCAGCACACGCTCCTCGCGGGTGTACTTGCCTTCGAGGATGGCGGCCACGCCTTCGAGCATGTTGTCGCGGGCGATATCGGTCATGAAGCCGAGGCGGCCCTGATTGACGCCGACCACCGGCACGCCGTATTCGGCCATCTGGCGCGCCGCATTCAGCATAGTGCCGTCGCCGCCGAGGACGATGACCAATTGCGCACGCGCCCCCAGCGCCTCGGTGCTCACCACCTCATAACCCTGGATATCGGTCGAGGTAGCGGTGCTTTCATCAATCAGGACGGTCACGCCCTGCGTGCGCAAAAAGGCAGCCATAGCCCCCAGGGACTCGCCAACCTCGCGGGTCTGGAAGCGGCCTACCAAGCCTATGGTGGTGAATTCCGTAGTCATAGGGGCTGGATTATACCCAGCCCGGCCCCCCATCCCCCAACCCCTTCCCCAAGGGAAGGGGTGACTGTGGTTCGCGGGCTGCGCCCGCACCCAAATGACGGGCAGCTCCGTAGTTTTGGGTTGAAGGAATGTTCGCTCCGCGAACGGACCGCCTTGGCTTGGGACGGCCCGGCGCCAAGGCTGCGTGGTTTTTATCTCCGTAGCTACGGAGATAAAAACCTCTGAGTAGCTTCGCCGCCGGGCCGTCCCAAGGCGAAGCGGCACGCGCCAGAGGCGCAAACCGCGCTACCCGTTGTGCGGAGCCTCCCTTAATCTGGGAGCGGCGCAGCCGCGAACCGAAGTCACCCCCTCCCCTGGGGAGGGGGCTGGGGGGTGGGCAAACAGGCTGGGTATAATCCAGCCCATGAATGCCCCGAATGCAGACCTCCTGCTTGCCCAACAGTGGCTGGCCAGGCTTGCCGACCAGGCGGGCGGGCAGTCCATGGGGCCGGCCGAGCTGGCCCTGCCGACACGCTGGGTCGATGCTGCGGCGACCCTCGTGGGGTTGGCGCTGGCCGAGGGCAAGCAGATACAGGTCGTCGTTCCGGACGACGAAACCCTGCCCGAACTTTCCAATGCGCTGGACATCGACCTGCGGCCGCTGTGCCTGGTCCTGCCCGAGGCCGACTTTGCCACGCGCATCGCCCTGCGCGCCACGCTGACCCTGCTCAAGAGCCGCCTCAGCCGGCATGCCGACGCCCATCCGGTATGGGAGTCGCAAGGCCTGCGTATCGAACGCCTGGCCGGTAGCTGGCAGGCGGCACTGGCCTGGAGCCAAAGCGAAACCGAGGCCGCCTGGCCCGAAGACATCGCCCACCTCTTTCCCGCCCGCCTGTTGCCGGCCAGCCATGCCGTCGCTTTCGCCGTGCCGGCCGACCTGCAGTTGCTGATTGCCCCCGAACGGATGGCGGCGGACCATCGCGACGCGCTGGCGCAGTTGGCGCCGCAGACCTTATGCCTGTCGGCCTCGGGTCGCGGCGCCGAACGCCGCCGCCTGGTGGTTTTCGACGATGCGCAACGCCAGCACTACGAACTCGAAGTACTGACGCGCGAAATCGCCGAACTCGAACTTGAGCTCGCCACCGCCCAGGCCGAGATCGCCGACTTCAGCCAGCACTATCACGCCGCAGTCGGCCGGCTCATGGTCGAGCTTGACACCCTGCAGGCACAGATCGCCGCCATCGAGGCAGAGCGCACACCGGAGAATATCGAACTCAGGCAAGCCGCCGCACAGAGTCGCGCGCAGGCCGAACGCTCCCAGCAGGAACAAAGGCGTTTTGAGGAGGCGCCGCAACAGGCGCAGGCGGAACCCAAACCCTTCGCGCCTTCACGCGACCTCAAGAAGCTCTACCGCCAGATCGCGCAGAAGATTCACCCCGACCGCGCCGACAGCGAAGCCGACCGCGATTGGCGCACGCACCTGATGAGCGAAGCCACACGCGCCTATCGCAACGAAGACGAAGACAGCCTGCGCGAGGTGCTCACGCTATGGCAGGAAGGTCCGGCCTCAGGCGCTAGTGTCAGCGGCAGCCGCAGCACGACGGCAACGCAGTTGCAGCAAATGAAGCGCAGGCTCGCCGGCATCCAGACCGAGCTGGACCGTCTCCTCGCTTCGCGTCTCTACGAACTATTTGTGGCAACACGGCTGGCTCGACGCCAGAACCGCGATCTGCTGCAGGAGATGGCCGTCACGATCGGCCTGCAGATCGATGCCGCGCGCCAGCGGCTGCAGGAGCTGCAGGCGGAGGCGCCGGCCCACCCCGAGGAAGCCCAAGATGCGTAGCCTGCTGCCTGCCTGCTTGCTTGTCCTCTGTCTTTCCGCACCGGCCCATGCCGATGTCCTGCCCCTGTCGGGCGGCCCCAAGCTGGCCGACTGCAGCAAGGCACGCGACCCGGCGCGCTGCGAAGCCCGCCTGCAGGCACGTCAGGCCTGCCGCGACAAGCGCGGCGACAACAAGCGCATGTGCATGGAGGCGTATATGGTCTCGCCCGATTGCGCACGCGCCGAGCACCCGCGCCGCTGCATCGCGCAAAAGAGAGCCGAACAGGCCTGCCGGGGCAAGCAGGGCAAGAGCCACAAGGCCTGCATCAAGGCGGAGCTGCGCAAAAAGCCCGCCAAGCCCGCAGCGCCCGCGGCACCCGCGCCGGCCGCCATCAACAGCAGCAAAGCCCCGCAATAATCGCCCGCATGCATTTTCTCCAGACCCTGGGGCTCTTCGCCCTGACCGCCGTTGCCGAAATTCTCGGCTGCTATCTACCCTGGCTGTGGCTCAAGAAAAACGGCAGCGTCTGGCTGCTGCTGCCCGCCGCCCTCAGCCTGGCCGCCTTCGCCTGGCTGCTGACCCTGCATCCGCAGGCAGCCGGGCGGGTCTACGCGGCCTACGGCGGCGTCTATATCGCCGTTGCGCTGCTGTGGCTGTGGGCGGTGGATGGCATCAGGCCCTCCAACTGGGACTACATCGGCGTCAGCGTGGCGCTGTGCGGCATGGCCATCATCATGTTCGCCCCGGGGCAGCGCTAGCCGCGTCTGACCCAACTAGGCCTTGAAGCGGCCGACCGCATCGCGCAGATTGCGCGCCAGCGTGTCGAGCCGGTGCGCCGTGGCGTTATTAGCCTCCACCGCCTCGCTGTTGAGTTCGGTGCGCTGCGCAATCTCCTCGATGCTCACCGCCACCTGATGAATCGCCGCGTCCTGTTCCTGCAGGGCGCCCGAGATCGCCATCACATTTTCCGCCACCTTGCGCGAGCCGGTGTCGATACGCGAGATCGCCTCCTCGGACTGAGCAACCAGGGTCAGGCTGGCGTTGGCCTGAGCGTTGGCCTCGTCCATCGCCGCCACGCTGCCGGCGACATCCTGGCGCATGCGCTGGATGACCTCGCCGATCTCCTGCGTCGCCTGGCCAGTGCGCTCGGCCAGCTTGCGCACCTCGTCCGCCACCACGGCAAAGCCGCGCCCCTGTTCACCGGCGCGCGCCGCTTCGATGGCGGCGTTCAGTGCCAGCAAATTGGTCTGATCGGCGATCTCGCGAATGACCTGGATGATGCCGCCGATGCGTTGCGAAGACTCGCTCAGTCCGGTCACGCTGGCCGCCGAGGATTCGATCAGACCCGCGATGCGACGCATATTGCCAACCGCCTCGTTCATCACGCGCATCGCCGCGGCGGTATCTTCGCGCGCCCGCTCCACCTCGGTCGCCGCCAGTTGCGCATTGGTCGAGGTTTCGCTGACACTGACTGAAGCCTGCTCGACAGCGGCCGCCACGGCCGCCGTCGCATCGGCCTGCGCCAATGAACTTTCATGCACCTTCTCGCTCGAGTCCGCGAGCGACAGTGCCGCCTCCGTCAACGCCGTGCTGGAGGCGCGCATCTCGGCCAGGATTTCACGGAAGCGCGCCATCAACTGATTGAAGGCGCGACCCGCGCGCCTCACCTCCAGCGGACCGGTCTCGGGCACGTCGTGCGTAAAGTCGTTTTCGGCGATGGCGTGCTCTGCCACGCGCACTTCGTCGCGCAAGGGCGTGCTGATGCCGGCCGCCACACGCAGAGAAAAACCGACCACGCCGAGCAAGGCCAGCACGCACAGTGCGGCATAGGCGTACAGGCTGAAGCGATTCTGTGCAACCAGCGCCTCGGCAGCCGCATCGATACTCGAGACCACCTGCTGCTCCGTCACCAGCAGCGCGTCTATCCTTTCCGTGGCAATCGCAAACCACTGCGCCGGATCAACGTCGAAGCCACCGCTGTCCGCCCGCTCGAGCAGCCGCTTGCGCAGACGCTCGACCTCGCGGGCCGCCGGCTTGCCGAGTGCGGCCGCCAGCGAGTCACGCTCGGCCGGCGCGGCCAGTTTGCGGAACAGATCGAGATAAGCGGCCTGCTTGTTGATCCGCTCCAGTACAGCGTGCAGGCGCGGCGCATCCACTGCATTCGCGGCAAATGCCGCAGTCATCAGGGCGCGTTCCTGGCCGGCGAACTCCTTGGCCTCGACCAGCGTCAGATAGGCGGTACTGCGCTGCGCGATGCCGGCATCGCTATTGAATTCGCCAGTACCGGCGATCACTTTGATCAGGCTGTCAATACCACCCGTATAGACGCTGACCACCTCCGCGATCGCCACATCCTGTTTATCCGCCCGCTCGCGCAACGACCGCAGCCCATTCAGTTGACGGCCCACTTCTCGCAGCGCAGCGTCGAGTTCGCCATGCAGATCGCCGCGCAAGTCGGCGGCCAGCGCCGCAAACTCGGCCTGTGCCGCATCCGTCTTGCTGCGCATGGCCGGCAGGGTGTCCGCGAATCTCTCGCCCCGGGACTGCAGAAAACCGACGCTCATGCCGCGCTCCACCTGCAAGGTATGCACCAGCGCTCCGGCTGCCACCGCCGCATCGAGCGCGACCTGGGTCCGATTCGCGCTCTGGTAACCGTCGTAGGCTGAACGCACCAGGCTGGCGGAACTGACCAGCAGCGCAATCAGGGGAAGGGACATGAGCAGGAAAAGCCGCTGCTTGATGGTGGTGGCCGACATGGAAACGAAACTCCTTCTGAAATCAGAACCTCGCAGCCATTCTAGGAATCACCCGGTGGGGACGCATTGTCTCAGCGCAAGCTTTCACCAGAAACCCGCGACGGGCCGCTGCGATGGCACACGGCCATCGCCTTCGGTTAAGATAGGGGCATGCTTCCGACTGCCCTCATGGGGCGCCTGTCCTTCCAGCACAAGGCGCCGACACAAGCCCCTCTGCCCACCGGCCGCAATCTTCTCGGCATCGCGCCCGAGCGCGACACGGTGCTCTACGTTCCGCAAAGCCTGGCACCGGAGAACCTCCAGCCGGGCCAGAAAGTGCCGCTGCTGGTGATGTTCCACGGTGCTGGCGGCTCCCCCGAAAAAGTGCTGCCTTTCCTCGAAGAGCATGCCGAACAGCACGGTTTCCTGCTGATGGCGCCGCACTCGATGATGCCCACCTGGGACATCGTCATCGGCGGCAACGGCCCCGACCTCGAACGTTTCGACCTGGCGCTGAACGAAGTCGCCTCGCGCTACCTGCTCGACCCGGACCATCTCGGCTTCGCCGGCTTCTCCGACGGCGGCAGCTACGCCCTGTCCACCGGCATCACCAACGGCGATATCGCCAGCCACGTGATCGTGTTCTCCGGCGGCTTCATGTCGGTGTTCATGCAGGAGGGCATGCCCAAGGTCTTCATCTCGCACGGTCTCATCGACGAGCAGTTGCCCATCGATACCAGCGCGCGCAAGCATGCCGCCAAACTTAAGGAGGTCGGCTACGATGTCCAGCTGGTCGAGTTCAACGGCCTGCACATCATCCATCCGCCCGTCGTACAGATGGCCATCGATTTCTTCACGCGCGACCTGAAGCGCTGAATCTTCCCCGGGTCCGCGCCCATCTCGGTGCGGACCCGCCAAAATGGTGCGGCGTACAGCGCCCGTACCGCCTGCAACACCCTCCATCCCCTCGCCACCGTTCGCACCGGACGCTGTTCCGGCGGCACTAGTCCGTTCGAACCCACGCCGTAATCGACTGTCCCGCAAGACTTCCCGGGGGAAGAGCGCGGCCGGTCGCCGCGTTCAGGAACTTTCCCTGCGCCCTTGCCGACTACAAATAAGCGGCAGGCAAGCTTCCTGCTGTACACAAACGCAAGGGGAGGCAGCGCAGATCAGGATCTTTGCGCCGGCCTGAAACGAAAACGCGACAAGCACGCAAAACCATCCAAATGCATGTAAGGACTCAAGAGCCATTGCATCTTCAAGGCGCACTGCGGCGTCTCGCCTGCGGCATGCTGCTGCTCTGCATAGGCGCACTCTGCGGCACGCCGGCACAGGCCTTCGACTTCAACGATGTCGCCAAGCGCGCGCGCCAGCTGGCGCAGAAGCCGTACAAGAAGCCGGATAACAAGCTGCCGGCCGCGCTGCAGAATCTCGGCGCGCAGAAATACCGCGAGATCCGCATGAAGGGCGACCTCGTGCTGTGGCGCGCCGCCAAGAATGCTTTCGAAGTGGAGCTGCTGCATCCGGGCGATGTCTACACTGCGCCGGTAAAGATCAACGAAGTCACCGCCAAGGGCGTCCAGACCCTGCCCTTCGATCCAGCCTTGTTCGACTACGGCGAAACCGGCCTCGACCCACGCGCGCTAGCCAAGGCGGGCCTGGGTTTTTCCGGCCTGCGTATCCGCTATGCCAATGGCAAGAGCATGGACGACCTGCTGCAGTTCCAGGGCGCCAGCTATATGCGCGGCCATCTGCGCGGCAACGCGCGCGGCCAAACGGGCGCGCTGGCGCGCGGTCTGGCCATCGACACCGCCCTCAACAGCGGCGAGAAGTTTCCGCAGTTCACCGAATTCTGGATCGAGCGCCCGAGCAACACCGACCGTGAACTCAGCCTCTACGCCCTGCTCGACTCGCCCGATGTCACCGGCGCCTACCGCTTTGTCTTGCGTCCGGGTACGGAATCGGTGGTCGATGTCAAAGTCCAGCTCTATCCGCGCAAGACGCCGGAGAAACTCGGCATCGCGCCGCTGACCAGCATGTACTTCTACGGCGAGAATCAGCAACGTCCGACAGATGACTACCGCCCCGAAGTTCACAATTCCGACGGGCTCGCCATCCATGGCGGCGACGGCGAGTGGCTGTGGCGGCCGCTCTCCAATCCCAAACGCCTGCTGGTCACCTCCTTCGCGCAGAACAATCCGGCAGGTTTCGGACTGGTGCAACGCGACCGTCAGTTCTCGAACTATGAGGACCTGTACATGCGCTACGACAACAAGCCGAGTGTCTGGATCGAACCCAAGGGCAAGTGGGGCGAGGGCCGCATCGAAGTGGTCCAGATTCCCTCGCCCAACGAATGGAACGACAACATCGTCGCCTACTGGGTGCCGGACGGCCTGCCCAAAGACAGGGAGGCCTCAGTCTGGGAATACCGTCTCAGTTGGTACCGCGACGGGCGCCGCCCGCCACACGCCTGGGCTACACAGACACGCTGGGGCCAGGCGCATCGCAAGGCCGAAGGCGTGGTCGGACTGATGGTCGACTTCGAGGGCCCGGCCTTGAAGCCGCATGACGCCAACAACCCGCTGGAAGCCGTCGCCAGTTGCGACGGCAACGGCAAGATCATTGCCAGTCGCACCTACTACAACGAAGCCACGGGCGGCTGGCGCCTGGAACTGCAAGTACACCGCAACGACGCCGCCAAGCCGGTGGAGATGCGCGCCTTCCTGCGCAAGGACAATACGACGCTGAGCGAAACATGGAGCTACATACTGCCGCCAGCCAACTAAGCGGCCGCGAAGACTGCACCGCCGGTGCCGGCCGAGTTGAGGCCTACCTTGACCGGCTGCCGCTCTCCGCCGCCCAGCGCGCGAACCTGTGCGCCGATGCCGGCATCGCCACAGGCGAGCCGATGGAAGCGCTGCATCGCAGTCTGGCGCAAGTACAGCGCAGCGCCAACCCGGCCTACGCGTCGGTGTCACGCCGGCTGGCGCTGGCCGGCGTGCCGCAAGTGCCCGGCTTCGCACCACCGCTGCAGCGCAGTTCCATGGTGCCGGTGCCCTGGGGTGAGCTGAATCCGGTCTCGCGCTGGGTCGCGGATACCAACCAGCGTTTCGATACTGACACGCGCGCCCCCGAACCCAGCGCTGCCAGCCTCGCACCGATGGCCGTCACCGCACCGCCGGCGCAAGTGGACTGGGACAGCAGCGGCCGCCGTCGCCGGCCCGTCCTGCTACTGCTCATGCTGGCGCAGACCGCACTGGCAACCTGGATGATGCGCGAAGTGCTGCCTTACCACGGCGGCAAGCCGCTGGAGGCACTCATGCTGGTGCTCTTCGCCTTGCTGTTCTGCTGGGTCTCGTCCGGCTTCTGGACCGCGCTTGCCGGTTTCTTCGTGCGCCTGCGCGGCACCGACCGCTACCTGATCACGCGGCGTGCCGCCAAGGTTGCCGAGATACCGGCCGAGGCACGCACCGCCATCGTCATGCCCATCTGCAACGAGGATGTGGCGCGCGTCTTCGCCGGCCTGCGCGCCACTTTCGAGTCGGTGCAGCGCAGCGGCAATCTCGAACACTTCGAGTTCTTCGTACTCAGCGACACCAACCAGCCCGACACCCACGTGGCCGAGCTGCATGCCTGGCAGTCCTTGCGCAGCGCGCTCGGCCCGCATGCCGAAGGGCGTCTCCACTACCGCCACCGCCGTCGCCGCGTCAAGCGCAAGAGCGGCAATATCGACGACTTCTGCCGTCGCTGGGGCGCCAACTACCGCTATATGGTGGTGCTCGACGCCGATAGCGTGATGACCGGCGACTGTCTCAGCACACTGGTGAAGATCATGGAAGCCAGCCCCAACGCTGGCATCATCCAGACTGCGCCGCGCGCCTCGGGCCGCGACACCTTCTATGCGCGCATGCAGCAGTTCGCCACACGTGTCTATGGCGAACTGTTCACCGCCGGCCTGCATTTCTGGCAACTCGGCGAGGCCCACTACTGGGGCCATAACGCCATCATCCGCGTGCAGCCCTTCATGCAGCATTGCGCGCTGGCGCCGCTGCCCGGCGACGGGCCGCTCGACGGCAACATCCTCTCGCACGACTTCGTCGAGGCCGCGCTGATGCGCCGTGCCGGCTGGAGCGTGTGGATCGCCTATGATCTCGACGGCAGCTATGAGGAGATGCCACCCAATCTGCTCGATGAACTCGGCCGCGACCGGCGCTGGTGCCAGGGCAATCTGATGAACTTCCGCATCACGCTGGCGCAGGGCATCCACATCATGCACCGCGCCGTCTTCCTCACCGGCGTCATGGCCTATGCCTCCTCGCCGATCTGGCTGATGTTCCTGATGCTCTCCACCGGCCTGCTGGCGACACACACCCTGGTCGAGCCGCAATACTTCACGCAGCCCGGCCAGCTCTTTCCGATCTGGCCGGAATGGCATCCGGAAAAGGCGCTCGCCCTGTTCACCGGCACCGCCGCCCTGCTCTTCCTGCCCAAGCTGCTCAGCGTGCTGCTTATCCTGCATCGTGGCGCGCATGAATTCGGCGGTCGCATCCGCCTCGTCATCAGCACCCTGATCGAGCTGATCTGCTCCATGCTGCTGGCGCCGGTGCGCATGCTGTTCCATACGCACTTCGTCGTCGCCTCGCTGCTCGGCCGCACCATCAAATGGACCTCGCCCTCGCGCGCCGACAATGAAACCGCCTGGGCCGATGCCGCCCGCAAGCACGGCTTCGGCACCCTGCTTGGCGCCGCCTGGACCGCGCTCGTTTACTACATGAGCCCTGAACAGTTCTGGTGGTGGTTGCCGATCACCGGCGCGCTGGCGCTGTCGATTCCGCTCTCGGTGCTATCCAGCCGTGCCGGACTCGGGGTGCGCCTGCGCCGCTGGAAGCTGCTGACCATCCCCGAGGAGAGCACAGCACCGCGCGAGCTCGTCGATACGGCCCGCTATGCAGTTGAAAACGCACAAGCTGCGGCGCCCGGCCTGATCGATGCCGTCACAGATCCGCAGCTCAATGCGCTGCTGTGCGCACACGCCAAGATCTATCGCAACAGCAAGCGCAAGAACCTGCTCGATCGTGCCCGCCGCGAGGGGTCGGAGGCACTGAGCAGTCAGGAGAAACTCAATCTGCTCGACGACGCCCTGCTGCTCTCGCGCCTGCATCTCGATGTGTGGTCGGCGACGGATACGCATCGCAATTGGGGGGTTCCAGCAATCAACAAGGGAAGTACATGAACAGACGTGAACTCTTGAAAGCCGGCGCAGCGCTCGCCGCGGCCGGATGGCCGGCCTGGCAATTGCTCGCCGCCGGGAGTCAGGGCGGTGAACTAAAGCACCTCGCTCGCCCCGAGAAATTCGATTACGCTTGGCTCAAAGGCCATGCGCGGCACCTCGCGGCGCAAGCCTATGCGCCGCCCTCACAGAAGCTGCCGGCGGCCGTGGAGGCGCTGGACTGGGACCAATACCAGGCGATTCGCTATCGCGACGAGCATGCACTGTGGGCGCCGGCAGCGGGGGCAAAAAGCAGCGCGCGGGCAAGCTCGAAGTTTCGCGCTAAGTTCTTTCACCTCGGTCTCTACTTCCACGCGCCGGTAAAGATCTACGAGGTCGAGCAAGGGCTCGCCCAGGAGATCGCCTATGACCCCGGCATGTTTGACTATGGCAAGAGCGGACTCGACGGCAGCTCGCTGCCGGAAGACCTGGGCTTCGCCGGCTTCCGCGTCAATGTCGCACCGGACTGGCAGCGCGACGTGTTTGCCTTCCTCGGCGCCAGCTACTTCCGCGCCGTCGGCGGCGAGCATCAGTACGGCCTGTCCGCGCGCGGCCTAGCCATCGACTGCGGCCTGCCGCGTCCCGAGGAGTTCCCGGTGTTCCGCAAGTTCTGGCTGGAGAAGGCGGCCGCGAAGTCGGACACCCTCACGGTCTACGCCCTGCTCGACTCGCCCAGCGTCAGCGGCGCCTATCGCTTCATCATCAAGCCGGGCCAGACGCTGAGCATGGATGTCGATGTCGCCCTCTATCCGAGGAAGCCCATAGAACGCCTGGGCATCGCCCCGCTGACCAGCATGTTCTATTACGGCGAGAATGATAGACGCGCCCTGAGTGACAACAAGGGCGACTGGCGGCCGGAGATCCACGACTCCGATGGCTTGTCGATGTGGCTGGGCAACGGTGAATGGCTGTGGCGCCCGCTCACCAATCCCGTGGCGCTACGCTTCAACGCCTACCTCGACGACAATCCGCGCGGCTTCGGCCTGATGCAGCGCGACCGCAACTTCGATCACTATCAGGACGACGGCGTGTTCTACGACCGCCGCCCGAGCTTGTGGATAGAGCCCAAGGGCGGCTGGGGCAAGGGTTCGGTGCAACTGATCGAAATCCCGACCGAGGACGAAACCTTCGACAACATCGTCGCCTTCTGGAATCCGGAAGAGAAAACCCGGCCGGGCGAAGAGTTGCTGTTCGCCTATCGTCTGCATTGGGGCGCACGCATGCCCTACGCACCCTCGACCACAGCCCGGCTCGCCAACGTCGCCGCCACCTGGACCGGACCCGGCGGCGTGATCGGCAAGCAGCGCACGCATTTCTCCTGGCGCTTCGTCGTCGACTTCGCCGGTGAAAATCTCGTCAAGCTCGGCCGCGACGCAAAGCTCAAGACCGTCATCACCGCCTCGCGCGGCGAGATCGAGCTGCCTTCTGTGCGACCGCTCGACAGCCTCAAGGGCTATCGGGCCATCTTCGATATCAAGCCCGACCAGGGCAGCGCGCCGATCGACCTGCGTCTCTATATCGCTGACGCTAAGGGCAATGCACTCAGCGAGACATGGCTCTATCAATGGACACCACCGCCACAGGCGCGCACCGCATGAGCTCGAACAGGATCCTGAATATGCGCTGCCGCAAGGGCTTGCCGATGTAGGACAAGGCCGATACCGCATGGATACAAGGGCTGGCATGCTAGACCCACGAGCAAACGCCCCCAACCTCATGCGACTTTCCCTCCGTTTCGTCCTTCCTCTGGCCCTCGTTCTGGCCGGTCTCGCCTACATCGTCGTTCCCCTGGTCGACCAGCTCACCCTGCGCTGGTCGGTGCGCGACCTCAATGCGCGTGCCGCGCTGGTTGCGAAGACGATTGAGGAGCCTCTCTACGACGATTTCGAGAACAGCTCCAGCCAGAAGCTGCTCAAGCAATTCGCCGACATCAGCGAGGATGAACGCCTGTACGCACTCGGCTACTGCCCACGGCCGGGGGCCGCCATGATCGCAACACGCGTCATGCCCAAGGAAATCCGCTGCAGCAATCTCGACCGCTACGTCGGCGAGGACGGCTATGTCCTGCATACCGAACGGGAAATGATCCATATCGCGGTCAGCCCCATGAGCACCGGCGGCGTGCTCATCCTGCTGCAGGATATGGGCTATTTCGTCGAACGCAGCCAGCAGACCAAGCTCTACATCTACGCCTTCTTCGTCGGCCTCGCCATCGTCATTTCACTGCTGACCGTCTTCATCGCCCAGCTCAGCCTGCGTGGCTGGAACGAAAGCCTGCGCCTGCTGGTACGCGGCAAGCTGCCGGGGGAAGTCGGCCTGGCGGCGGCCCCATCTCCCGAACTGCGCCCGATTGCACGCGACCTGCAGCGCCTGATCCGCGAACTCGAATCGGAAAACCGCTCGCGCGACGAGTCGCAGATCAACTGGAACCCGGACGCGCTGAAAGCCATGTTGCGCGGCGAGCTGCGCGGCGAGGACATCATCGTCGTCTCCAACCGCGAACCCTATATCCATGTCGAGAAAGACGGCGTGATCGAGGTACAGCGCCCCGCCAGCGGCCTGGTGACGGCGCTGGAGCCGATCATGCGCGCCTGCTCCGGGACCTGGATCGCCCACGGCAGCGGCAATGCCGACCGCGCCACCGTGGACGCCCACGACCGTGTCGCCGTGCCGCCGGGCAAGCCGGCCTACCAGATCCGCCGCGTATGGCTGACGCCGGAGCAGGAAGCCGGCTACTACTACGGCTTCGCCAACGAGGGCCTGTGGCCGCTATGCCATATCGCCCACGTCTGCCCCATCTTCCGCTCCAGCGACTGGGAGCACTACGTCGCCGTCAACCAGCGCTTCGCCGACGCCGTCGTCCAGGAGGCCGCGACGCCCGACCCCATCGTGCTGGTGCAGGACTACCATCTCGCGCTGGTGCCGCGCATGGTGCGCGAGAAGCTACCCGAGGCGACCATCATCACCTTCTGGCACATTCCCTGGCCCAACCCCGAGTCCTTCGCCATCTGCCCGTGGCGCGAGCGCATCATCGATGGCCTGCTCGGCAGCAGCATCCTCGGCTTCCATACCCAGTTCCACTGCAACAACTTCGTCGACACAGTCGACCGTTTCATGGAGGCCCGCGTCGATCGCGAATCCTTCGAAGTAACCTCGGGCGGCAAGCAAACCGCTGTGCGTCGCTTCCCCATTTCCATCGACTGGCCGCCCGATCCGCTAGCCATGGAAAAACCGGCCGAAGAATGCCGCCGCGACATCCGCGCGCTGAACCGGCTGCCGGACAGCCAGTTGCTGGGTATCGGCGTGGACCGGCTCGACTACACCAAGGGCATCATCGAACGCTTCCGTGCCGTCGAACGCCTGTTCGAACTGCAACCGGAATGGATTGGGCGCTTCACCTTCATCCAGATCGCCGCGCCGACACGCTCCAGCATCGGCGAGTACCAGAACTATGAAACGCTGGTGCGTGCGGCGGCGGAACGCATCAACCTGCGCTTCGGCAAGGAGGGTGCACCCGCCATCCTGCTCAAGATCGAGTATCACGGCCCGCGTGAAGTCTACGAGTACTATCGTGCCTCCGAGCTGTGCTTTGTCAGCAGCCTGCACGACGGCATGAATCTGGTCGCCAAGGAATTCGTCGCCGCGCGCAACGACAACCAGGGCGTGCTGGTGCTGTCCGAATTCACCGGCGCCGCCCGCGAGCTGCCCGAGGCACTGATCGTGAACCCCTACGACGCCGACCAGTGCGCCGCCGCGCTGCACCTGGCGCTGACCATGGACAGCTTGGAGCAGCGCGACCGCATACGCCTGATGCGCAGCCTGATCGCCGAGTTCAACGTCTATCGCTGGGCCGGGCGCATGCTGCTCGACGCCGCGACGATGCGGCGCCGCATGCGCCTACTGGGCGACACGACCAAAGCCAACTAGGGAGGCAGCCCATGAAGCTCACACCTCCGCTGGCCTCGCGCGACTGGGCCTATTTTCTCGACGTGGACGGCACGCTGGTGGAAATCGCCGATACACCGGGCGAAGTGCAGGTCCCGATCGAACTCAAGACCATCATCAGCCTCGCCCATCGCTGCTGCGACGGTGCGCTGGCCGTCATCAGCGGCCGCGCCATCCGCGACCTCGACCTGCTGCTGGGCCTCTCGCAACTACCGATGGCGGGCCAGCACGGCCTGGAGATCCGCGATACGCGCGGTCAGCTACATCATCACGCCCTGGGCAACGGCTGGCTGGGCGACATCGTGCATCACCTGCAGCGCCTGCAAGCACGCCATCCCGGCCTGCTGCTCGAAGACAAGGGCGCCACGCTGGCCGTCCATTACCGCAAGGCGCCCAGCCTGGGTGCCTATCTGAGCCGCTTGCTCAAGGGCGTGCTGGCCCTGCACCCGAGCCTGCAGGTGCAGCGCGGCAAGTATGTGTTCGAGCTCAAGCCGGGCGGCTTCGACAAGGGCACGGCGATCCGCGACCTCATGGCCATGCCGCCCTTCGCCGGGCGACGGCCGGTCTTCATCGGCGATGACCTGACCGACGAGCACGGCTTCAAGGTGGTCAATAAAATGGGCGGACTATCCATCAAGGTCGGTAACGGACGCACCTGTGCGCAGTATCGCCTCGCCAACGTGGATGCGGTTCGCGGCTGGCTGGGTTGCATGCCCGAGCTCGTACAACAAGACTGAAAGGAGACGACATGAGCAATCTGGATCTCGGACTCATCGGCAACGGCAGCATCAGCGCACTCATCGACGGAAAGGGCGAAGTCGTCTGGTCGTGCATGCCGCGCTTCGACAGCAATCCGGTGTTCTGCTCCCTCCTGCGCGAGGGCGACGGACCGGAGGACTTCGGCTTCTTCAGCATCGCGCTCGACGGCATGACGCGCTGCGAACAGCACTACATGGAGAACACCGCCATCCTCGTCACCCGCCTCTACGACGACGACGGCAGTGCCATCGAGATCACCGATTTCTGCCCGCGCTTCCACCGCTACGGCCGCGCCTTCCGGCCCATGATGCTGGTACGCCGCATCACCAAGTTATCCGGCAGTCCGCGCCTGCGCATCCGCCTGCGGCCGGCCGGCGCCTACGGCAGCGAACGTGTGCAGCGCACCTTCGGCAGCAACCACATCCGCTTCCTCCTGCCCGATCTGGTGCTGCGTCTGACCACCGACGCCTCGGTTACCACCATCATGGACGAGCGCTCCTTCTTCCTTGAGGACACCGTTTCCCTGATCCTGGGGCCGGATGAGACGCTCACCGATGCGCCGAGCAAGGTCAGCCTGCGCTTTCTTGAAGACACCACCAATTACTGGTTCGAATGGGTGCGCAATCTGGCCGTCCCCTTCGAATGGCAAGACGCGGTGATTCGTTCAGCGATCACGCTCAAGCTCAACACCTACGACGAGACCGGCGCCATCATCGCCGCCGTCACCACCTCGATCCCCGAGGCGGAGAATACGGTGCGCACCTGGGATTATCGCTATTGCTGGCTACGCGACGGCTACTTTGTAGTCAATGCGCTCAACCGTCTCGGCGCCACCAAGACCATGGAGCACTACCTCGCCTACATCATCAATATCGCTGCTGGCGTCGGCGAACGACATCTACAGCCGGTGTACGGCATCGACGGTCGCGCCGACCTGACGGAAACCAGCATGCCGGACCTGCCCGGCTATCGGGGCATGGGGCCGGTGCGCTGCGGCAACCAGGCCTATGAACAGATCCAGCACGATGTGTACGGCTCGGCCATCATGGCCGTCACCCACGTCTTCTTCGATCAGCGCCTGACACGGCGCGGCGACGAGGCGCTCTTCAACCGCCTCGAGTCGCTGGGCGAACGCGCGCTCGACTCCTATGCGCGGCCCGATGCCGGGCTGTGGGAGTTGCGCGGCACGATGCGCGTACACACCTTTTCTTCCATCATGTGCTGGGCGGCCTGCGACCGGCTTGCGCGCATCGCCCAGCACTTGGGGCTGAGGGGAAAACCCGAGAAATGGCGCAAGGCCGCCGATGAAATCCACCACCACATCATCGAACAGGCATGGAGCCCTGCGCGCAACAGCTTTGTCTCCACCTTCGGCGGCGAAGAGCTGGACGCCAGCCTGCTATTGCTCGCCGAAGTCGGATTTCTTCCTTGCGAAGACCCCAGGTTTGCCGCCACGGTGGAAGCCATCGAAGGCGAACTCAAATTCGGCGACTACATCTTCCGCTACGTCGAAGCCGACGACTTCGGCAAACCGGAAAACGCCTTCCTCGTATGCTCCTTCTGGTACGTCAATGCGCTGGCCTCCATCGGCCGCCGCGACGAAGCGCGCGAGCTCTTTGAGAAACTGCTCAAGCTGCGCAACCCACACGGCCTCTACGCCGAACACATCAATATCCAGACCGGCGAACATTGGGGCAACTATGTGCAGACCTATAGCATGGTGGGCCTGATCAACTCGGCGATACGGCTATCGGTGCGCTGGGATCAGGCGTTCTAGGGTTCCGGGAGCAGCGCTTGTTGCCGCATGAAGGGGCTGGATCTTTCTGCCCCTTCAGCTTCTGGCCAGGCCACGCGCGCCCAGCTCCTGCACCAAGGTCGCTGCAATCTCCTCAATCGACTTGCTGCTCGCATCCAGCCACGGGATGCCGTAGGTCCGCATCATGGTTTCGGCGGCCTGCACCTCGGCGCGACAGTTGGCCAGGCTGGCATAGTTGCTGCCGGGTTTGCGCTCCTCGCGGATGCGGCTCAGGCGTTCGGGCTTGATGCTCAGGCCGTAGAGCTTGTTGCGATACGGCAGCAGGGCCGGCGGCAAGGCCTTGCGTTCGAAGTCTTCGGGGATTAGCGGGTAGTTGGCGGCTTTGAGGCCGAACTGCATGGCGAGGTAGAGACTGGTCGGAGTCTTGCCGCTGCGCGAGACGCCGACGAGGATGAGGTCGGCCATTTCCAGCCCGCGCGCGCTGACGCCGTCGTCGTGGGCCACGGTGAAGTCGATGGCGGCAACCCGCGCCAGGTAGTCCTTGCTGGTGGCGCCGCCACGGGCACGACCGGCCAGGTGCGTGGCCCGCAGACCGAGTTCGGCTTCGAGCGGCGCGATAAAGGAATCAAAGAAATTGAGCACCAGCGCATCCGCCTGATTGAGCCGCTGCGCCGCCTCACTGCCGACCAGTGTGGTGACGACGATGGGACGCGCAGCGTCGATATCACGGGCGGTGGCGATACGCGCCAAACAGGCGTCCACTTTTTCCGGCGTATCGACGAAGGGCATGCGCACCTCGCGCAGCTGCACCCCTTCGAACTGGCTGAGCAGGCTGTGGCCAAGCGCCTCGGCGGTGATGCCGGTACCGTCGGAAACGAAGAAGATGGTGCGTTGCATGCTTTCCTTCATGGTCTCAATCAAACTTCATTATCCTTACGGCCCTCTTACTGGGCTTATCGGCTAGAGTTGAATCGTCGCGTTTCTCGAAAGGCGGTGCACGATGGCTGGGGAAGCAATCCGTTTCACCATACCCTATACGCAACTGCGCATGCACGACATTGTGGAAGTCGGCGGCAAGAATTCCTCGCTGGGGGAACTGATCACGCAACTTGCCAGCGCTGGCGTGCGCGTACCCGACGGCTTCGCCACCACCGCCAGCGCCTTCCGCGACTTCCTTGCCCGCTCCGGCCTGACCGCACGCATCAATGCGGCGCTGGCTGCGCTCGACGTCGATGATGTCGATGCCCTGCAGAAAACCGGCGCCGAGATCCGCCGCTGGATGATGGAAGCCCCCTTGACGCCGGAGCTGGAAGCGGCGGTCTCGGCGGCCTATGCGGCGCTTGATGCGGGCGACGATGCTTCTTTCGCGGTGCGCTCGTCGGCCACCGCCGAAGACCTGCCCGATGCCTCCTTCGCCGGGCAGCAGGAAACCTTCCTTAACATCCACGGCCTGCCCAATATCCTGCACGCAATCAAGGAAGTGTTCGCCTCGCTCTACAACGACCGCGCCATCGCTTATCGCGTGCACAAGGGCTACAGCCACAGCGATGTGGCGCTGTCGGCCGGCGTGCAGCGCATGGTGCGCTCCGATACCGGCGCTGCCGGCGTGATGTTCAGCATCGATACCGAAAGCGGCTTCGACCAGGTGGTGTTCATCACCGCCAGCTACGGTCTCGGCGAGACCGTGGTGCAGGGCGCAGTGAATCCGGACGAGTTCTATGTGCACAAGCCGACACGCGCCATCGTGCGCCGCAACCTCGGCTCCAAACTGATCCGCATGGTCTTCGGCGACAGCCGCGCGGCCGGAAAATCGACGCGCATCGAGGATGTGCCCGAGGCCGAGCGCCAGCGCTTCTCGCTCAAGGACACTGAAATCATGGAGCTGGCGGAATACGCGCTGCTGATCGAGAAACACTACGGCTGCCCCATGGACATCGAGTGGGGCAAGGACGGTCGCGACGGCAAGCTCTATGTACTGCAGGCACGGCCAGAAACCGTGCAGTCACAACGTGGTGGCGTGATCGAGAAATATCGTCTACAACAACATGGCAAGGTGCTTGTTTCGGGGCGCGCCATTGGACAGAAGATCGGTAGCGGTTCGGTACGCATCGTGCACGACCCGGCGGAAATGAACCGGGTACAGCTCGGCGATATTCTGGTCGCCGACATGACGGATCCCAACTGGGAACCGGTCATGAAGCGCGCCGCCGCGATTGTGACCAACCGCGGCGGCCGCACCTGTCACGCGGCCATCATTGCCCGCGAACTCGGCATTCCGGCGGTGGTCGGTTGCGGCGACGCCACGCAAGTGCTCAAGGACGGCGACAGCGTCACCGTCTCCTGCGCGGAAGGCGACACCGGCTATATCTATCGCGGCCGCCTCGAGTTCGACGTCACCACGCAGGACATGGGCGCCCTGCCCGAGATTCCGCTCAAGCTGACCATGAACGTCGGCAACCCCGAACTGGCCTTTTCCTTCGCGCAGATTCCCAATGCCGGTGTCGGCCTGGCGCGACTGGAGTTCGTCATCAACAACATGATAGGCGTACACCCCAAGGCGATTCTCGATTTCGAGCGCCTGCCGGCCAATCTGCGCGAGGAAATCCAGCGCCGCGCGCGCGGTTACGCGAGTCCGCGCGACTTCTTCGTAGATAAGCTGGTCGAGGGGGTGGCCACCATCGCCGCCGCCTTCTATCCCAAGCCGGTGATCGTGCGCCTGTCGGACTTCAAGTCCAACGAATATCGCAAGCTGCTCGGCGGCGCGCTCTATGAGCCGGAGGAGGAAAACCCCATGCTCGGCTTTCGCGGTGCCTCGCGCTACGTCGCGCCGGAGTTCGCCGCCTGCTTCGCCATGGAAGCCGAGGCCATGAAGAAGGTGCGTGAGGAACTCAAGCTCGATAACGTCGAGCTGATGGTGCCCTTCGTGCGCCGCCTCGACGAAGCCGCGGGCGTGATCGACCTCCTGGCGCAGCACGGCCTGCGGCGTGGGGAGAACGGCCTGCGCATTGTCATGATGTGCGAGATCCCCTCCAACGCCCTTCTCGCCGACCAGTTCCTCGAGTACTTCGACGGCTTTTCGATCGGCTCCAACGACATGACCCAGCTCACGCTCGGCGTGGATCGCGACTCGGCCCTGGTGGCGTCTGCCTTCGACGAACGCGACCCGGCGGTGGAGGCCATGCTGGCGATGGCGATCCAGGCCTGCAACCGCGCCGGCAAGTATGTCGGCATCTGCGGCCAAGGCCCTTCCGACCATCCCGACCTCGCCATCTGGCTGATGCGTCAGGGCATACAGAGCATGTCGCTGAATCCGGACACGGTGGTCGATACCTGGATGCAGCTGGCAGCGGTGGGAAAGCCCGGCTAGGCGGGAACGATAGCTTCAAATCCGCCTGAACTTCGTGCCGCGCCTGTGCTCAAACCGGTTAGCATGGGCGCAGCCCTGTTCCTTCATCATGCTTCCTTCCGTCAAGACCCTACTCTGGCGCAGTCTGGCCGTCATCTCCCTGCTGTTTGGCTTTGTCGGCGCCTTCGTGCCCATCGTGCCGACGGTGCCCTTTGTCCTGCTCTCAGCCTGGGCCGCGAGCAAGGGCTGGCCACGACTGGAGGCCTGGCTGCTGTGCCACCCCGTGTTCGGGAAATCCATCTGCGAGTGGCGCGAACGCGGCGCAGTTTCACGCCGTGCCAAGTATTTCGCCGGCAGCGGCATGTTCTTCAGCGCCGTGTTCTTGCAGTTCCTGCCCCTGCCCGAATGGGGCCAGTCGGCGCGCTGGGTCGTGCCCCTGATTTTCGTCTGCGTTTTCGCCTGGCTGTGGCGGCGGCCCGAGCATTAAGCCTGCATAACCCTACCATCGTGTAGGAATATTCCTTTTATTCTCAGCCGCTTGAAATTAACTAACCAGTTAGTTAATATTCTGCGCCATGACCGATAGTGATCGTGGCGCGGGTCTCCGCGCACCCCCTCCGAGCAAGGCCGGCCGCCCCCGCAAGGCGGCTTCACGCGAGCAGTTTCTGGATGCGGCCGTCATGCTGTTCAGTCGCCAGGGCGTCGCCGCCACCACGCTCGCCCATATCGCCAAGGAAGTCGGCGTCACCAGCGCCATGGTGCATTACCACTTCGCCAATCGCGACCTGCTGCTCGACGCCGTCGCTGCCGAGCGCGTCATGCCCTTCCTTGATGTCATGTGGGGTCTGATCACGCCGGAATCTCTGGCCAACCCGGTCAAGGTGCTGCGCGACACCGCCGAATGCATCTTCGACCATTGCCTGCGCCTGTCCTGGCTGGCGCCCTTGTGGCTGGCCGACACCGCCAGCCCCAGCGGCGAACTTGGCCAGCGCGTGATGCAGATCATCCCGGTCGACAAGATCAAGCAGCTGACCGAAGGCATCCAGTCCGCCCAGGCCTCCGGAATGCTGGACCCACGCCTGCAGCCGCACATGATTTTCATGAGCGTGGTCGGTGCGGTGCTGCTGCCCTTCGCCACCCTGGACAACTGTCGCCAGGTTCACCCGGACGCAGACTTCAGCACCGAAGCCCTGCGCCATCACGTCATGTGTTCAGTAGACAACCTGCTATGCCCGCGCTGATACCTACCCGCCTGCCGCTGCTGGCCGCGCTCGCCGTACTCCTCAACGGCTGCGCCCTGTTCCAGGATCACTACAGCAAGACCGAGGGCATGCAGGCACATGAGGCCAAGGTCCCGGCGCAGTGGCAGGTACCGCTGCCCCACGACGGCAAGCTGGCCGACCTAAGACTGTGGTGGACCCAGTTCGACGACCCCCTGCTCAGCGAACTGATCGCCGCCGCCGAAGCCAACAGCCCCAGCGTTGCCGCCGCGCGTTCACGCCTTTACCAAGCGCGCGCCAGCAGCGTGGGCGCCACGGCCTCCTTGCTGCCCAGGCTCGACGGTAACCTGTCCGGTTCGCGCGGCCAGCAGGACATCCGCTTCCCCGCCGGCACCGCGACGTCGGCCGGGCTCGCCGCCAGCTGGGAGCTCGATCTCTTCGGCGCCAATAGCGCCAACTACGACGCCACCCAACTGCGCTACAGCGGCGCCCAGGCCGACTGGCACCAGGCACGCGTCTCGCTCGCCGCCGATGTCGCCAGCAGCTACATCGGCTTGCGTGCCTGCGAGGCCACGCTGGCGCAGCGCGACATCGATGCGACATCGCGGCGCGAAAGCGCGCGCCTGACCGGCATCAACGCCGA